>DAOTYJ010000071.1:0-67637 GCA_034434875.1 Dehalococcoidia bacterium
CGACCCGTTCGTCCTCGGCGAAGATGCCGGCCCGGGCCATCCGGTGGAATTCGTCCACTGTAAAGGCGTATCTTTTAACCTCAACGGCCATCCTGCGCCTCCAAACCCAAGTATATCCCCGACGGGAAGCCTTCCTGAAGGCCTCCCGGGGCTTTGCGGGCTGGGACTGCCGCAGGTTATCATTAAGCAGAGCCGATGACGGCAGCCTGCCCGAGGAGGGGAACACGACAATGGTCGTCGGAGTACCTAAAGAGGTCAAAGACCAGGAGTACCGGGTTGGGCTGACCCCGGGCGGGGTAGAGATGCTGACCCGGGCCGGCCACCGGGTGCTGGTTCAGGCCGGGGCCGGCGAAGGCAGCGGCTTCAGCGACCAGGCCTATGCCGACGCCGGGGCCGAGATTGTGGCCGATGCGGCCGAAGTCTGGCGCGAGGCAGACCTGATCGTCAAGGTCAAAGAGCCCCTGCCCCCGGAATATCCCCTGCTTCAGCCCGGCCAATTGCTCTTTACTTTCCTTCACCTGGCCGCTAGCGAGGAGCTTACCCTGGCCCTGCTCCGGAGCGGGGTGGTGGCCATCGCCTACGAGACGGTTCAGCTCCCCGACGGGCGGCTTCCCCTGCTTACCCCCATGAGCGAGGTGGCCGGTCGGATGGCCATCCAGGTGGCCGCCCACTACCTGGAAAAGCCCAGCGGGGGACGGGGCAAATTGCTGGGGGGCGTGCCGGGGGTTTACCCCTCCCGGGTCGTGGTCATCGGGGCCGGCACGGTGGGCACCAATGCCGCCCAGGTGGCCCTGGGCATGGGCGCGCAGGTGATCTTAATCGACGTCAATTTAGACCGGCTCCGGTATCTGAGTGAGGTCCTTCACGGCAACCTGATAACCTTGATGTCCAACCACCGGAACGTCGCCCAGGCCGTTCAGGGGGCCGAGGTGGTCATCGGGGCGGTGCTGGTTCCCGGAGCCCGGGCCCCCAAGCTGGTTACCCGGGAGATGGTCGCCAGCATGGAACCCGGCTCGGTCATCATCGACGTGGCCGTGGACCAGGGCGGTTGCGTCGAGACGTCCCGGCCCACCACCCACAGCGACCCCATCTACCTGGTGGACGGGGTGATCCACTACTGCGTGCCCAACATGCCGGGGGCGGTGCCCCGCACCTCCACCTACGCCCTCTCGAACGCCACCCAGCCCTACGTTCTCAAGCTGGCGAACCTCGGCCTTGAGGAAGCAGTCCGGCAGGACCCGGCCCTGGCCCTCGGGGTGAATATCTACCGGGGACACATCACCCATCCCGCCGTGGCCGAAGCCTTCGGCCTCGAATACGTGCCCCTGGCCCGGCTCATTCCGGGCCTGGGCCGCCCGGCACCAGTGGGAAACTGAGGCTTACCGACCGCGGCCCGGTCCCCCAGGGCGGCCCGGCGGGCTTTGGGGGGTGGCCTGGCCGGTCCTGGGGGCATCCTTCCCGGGGTCCGGGGGAACAACCCCAGCCGGGGAGCCGGTCCTGGGCCCGTCTTTGCCGGCCAGACGCCGGAGCTTCTCGGTGAGCTCCTTTTCCCGGCGGCTCAGCTTTTCCAGGGGGCCGGAGTCGGACTCCTCGTCCCGGGTGGCCTCGATAATCGCCCGCTGGCGGGCGATGAGGCCGATGGCCCGGTTTATCCGGCTGGCGGCTTCGGGCGGGGGAAGCTCTTCCACCTTCTCGAGGGCCGTCTTGAGCTCGGCCTCGAACCCCGAAAGGGTCCCGTCGTCCGGCGGGGGGGTGCGTCCGACCTGGGCCGCCAGGGTATCCAGCCGCCGCTCGACCCCGGCCAGCCGGAGGTCAGCCTGCTCGGCCGGACTGCGGGCGATGGCCAGCTGGAGGCGTTCGGCGGCCACCTTAAGCCCGGAGAGGGGCCCTTCGGGACCGCCCTGGGCGGCCGCCACGGTGGTGCCGAAGCCGACAAAGGCCACCAGAATCAGGGCGGCCGCGGCCGCCCAACCCAGGCCCACCCGGCGGTAGAAGGGCCGACGCCGGGCGGCCAGGGCCTGCCGGAGCCGGGCCTCCCCGGCCCGGGCGGCGGCCGGGCTGAGGCCCGGCCGGGGCATGGACCAGACCTCGGCCACCACCCTTAAAAGGGGCTCCAGTTCGGCCCGGTGCTCCGGGTAGCGGGCCAGGCACTCCTCCAGGGACTTGCCGGCCCGCAGGGCCTCAATGCAGTCGTTAAAGGCCGACTCCAGCTCAGACCCAGACATTGCGGTCCCCCTCCAGCAGACGGCGCAGGGCGGCGATGGCCCGGTGCTGGAGGGCCTTTACGGCCCCCTCCGTCTTGCCCAGGATTGCCGCCACCTCCTTAATCTCCAGGTCTTCGACAAACCGGAGCAGAACCACCTGCCTCTGCTCGGCCGTAAGCCGGTTAAGGGCGGCCACCAGCCGGTCCCGGTCGACGTCGGCCGGTTCGGGGTCCTCCGCCCCGGCTTCGGGCAGGTCCGCCTTCCTGGGGGCGAGTTTGGCCTGCTCCCGGTAGTGGTCGATGACCAGGTTCTGGGCGATCTTGAAGAGCCAGGCCCGAAAGGGTATCCCCCGATGGTTGTAACGGCCGATATTTTCCAGCATCCGGAGAAAGACCTCCGAGGTGAGGTCGGCCGCCAGGTCCGGGTCCCGGGTCTGGTAGACAAAATACCGGTAGAGGGGGTCGGCGTAGAGGCGGTAAAGGGAAGCCGCCGCCTCCGCATCCCCGCCCTTGAGCCGCTCCACCAGCTTGCGTACGGCCTCGGGTTCGGAACCGGCCACTCGCCGATAGGTATCCCCTCCGGTTACTGCTCAATACTATAACGCCGGGGGGTTAAGAGGGGTTACGGGGCCGGCCTTCAGACCCAGCGGCCGAAAAGGGCCACCAGGGCCGGCGCAAAGACCAGGGCCGGCAGGAAGTTAGCCACCCGGATGGGCTTGAGGTCCAAGATAACCAGGCCGATTCCCAGGATGATGAGGCCGCCGGCGGCGCTCATCTCGGTAACCATCGGCTCGGTCAGAAGGGCCCGGGCCCAGGCCGCCCCGAGGGTCAGGGCCCCCTGGTAGACCAGGACGGTGACGGCCGCAAAGGCAACTCCGACCCCAAAGGTGGCCGAAAGGGCCAGGGCCGTAAAACCGTCCAGCACCGATTTTATCGCCAGCAGGCTGTAATCCCCGGTAAGGCCGTCCTGAATGGACCCGAGGATGGTCATCGGCCCGACGCAGAAGATAAGGCTGGCGGTAACGAAGCCCTTGCTGAAGTTGCCGGCCTGGGCTGACTTGCCCCCGAAAAGGGCCCCAAAACGGCCCTCGAAACGGTCCCCCAGAACCCGCAGGCCGTGGTCGACCCCCAAAAGCTCCCCGACGATGCCGCCCAGGACGATACTACCCAGGAGGATGATGGGGTGCTGGGTTTTAAGGGCCATGCTGAGGCCGATAAAGACGGTCATCAGCCCGATACCGTGCATGACCGTCTCCCGGACCCTTTCGGGCAGGCGGGCCCCCAGAAGGGTTCCGGCGGTGCCCCCGGCCAGGACGGTGGCGATGTTGATGAGCGTGCCGGTCATCGTCCCAATGATACCAGAGTGGCCCCGGCCGCTTTTGACAGGGGTTCGGGGCCTGGGCTAAAATGGGGGTGGGTCGGGCGCTTCGGCCCCGCCCGAATATATCGGGCCGATTCTGCTAGGGGAGCCGAAAAGGCTGAGAGACGGCGTCCCGTCGGGCCGTCAACCCTCGGAACCTGATCCGGGTAATGCCGGCGTAGGGAAGCAGAGGGCCCACCCGCTGGCGCAGCAGTTAAGTTCCCCCGGGCAGGCGGCACAAAGTGAGGTGTTAAGCATGGTTCAGCAGCCCCACGAAGACTACCTGGTGATCGCCGGCCGGAAGTTCCGCTCCCGCCTGATGATGGGCAGCGGCAAGTTCCGCTCGGAGGAGGAGATGCTGGCCGCCTACGAGGCCGGCAAGCCCGAGATTATCACCGTGGCCATCCGCCGGCTCGACCTAGACAACCCCAAGAAAAAGACGCTGCTGGATATCATCGACTGGTCCAAATATATGATTTTGCCCAACACGGCCGGCTGCCGCACCGCCGAGGAGGCTATCAAGACCGCCCGGCTCGCCCGGGAGGTCTGCCGGGGCCTGGAGGGTTATAACTGGATAAAGCTCGAGGTGATCCCCGACCCCAAATACCTCCTTCCCGACCCCGAAGAGACCCTCCAGGCGGCCCGGGTGCTGGTGCGGGAAGGGTTCGTCGTCCTGCCCTATATTAACGACGACCCGGTGCTGGCCAAAAAACTGGAGGCGATCGGCACGGCCACGGTTATGCCCCTGGCCGCCCCCATCGGCTCGGGCCAGGGTATCGTCTACTTCGGCCAGATTCAGATTATTATCGAGCAGGCAAAGGTGCCGGTGGTCATCGACGCCGGCCTCGGGGCCCCCTCGGATGCGTCCCTGGCCATGGAGCTGGGGGCGGACGCGGTCCTGGTGAACACCGCCATCGCCAAGGCCAAGAACCCGCCCCTGATGGCCGAAGCCTTCCGCCTCGGGGTTGAGGCCGGGCGCAAAGCCTTCCTCGCCGGCCGAATCCCCAAACTGCCCTACGCCGAGGCCAGCAGCCCCCTGGAAGGCGTCGTTCAGTGGCGGTAGGTGGCCTTGGAACGGCTGGGTCGGCCGCCCCTGCTGATGCTGGTTACCGACCGCAAGCGGAGCCGCCTGCCCCTCATTGAGGCGGTGGGCCGGGCGGTGGCCGGGGGCATCGACCTGGTTCAGGTCCGGGAGAAGGACCTGCCGGCCGCCGACCTTTTCGGGCTGGTTAAGGCCCTTAAAGCGGTCGTCGGCGGCCGGGCCAAACTGCTCGTCAACGACCGGGCCGATGTGGCCCTGGCGGCCGGGGCCGACGGGGTCCACCTCCCGGAGAAGGGCCTGCCGCCGGCCGTTGCCCGGCAGCTGGTGGGTCCCGACCGGATTCTCGGCCGGTCGGCCCACGACCCGGCCGGCCTGGAATGGGCCGGGCTGGATTACCTGCTGGTGGGAACGGTCTTCCCGAGCCCGACCCATCCCGGCCTGCCGGCGGCTGGGGCGGGCCGGGTGGGGGAGTTCGCCGCCCGGAGCCCCATCCCCGTCCTGGGAATCGGCGGGATTACGGCCGAGAACTGCGCCGAGGTGATTGGGGCGGGGGCGGCTGGGGTGGCGGTCATTTCGGCCATCCTTGACTCCGACGACCCCGCGGGGGCGGCCCGCCGGCTTAAAGAGGCCCTCCGGGCCGCCTGGGCCGCGGCCAGGGCGAAAGGGTAGACCGGCCGTGATTGAAGTGGTCATTAACGGCAAGCCCCGACAACTTCCCCGGGAGATGAACATCGTCGAGCTTCTGGACCACCTGGGCGTCCGCCGGGACGGGGTTGCGGTGGCCCTGAACGGGGAGGTGGTCCTGCGGGAGGAGTGGGAGCAGACCCGGATTCGGGCGGGCGACCACGTGGAGGTGGTCCACATGGTGGGCGGGGGAGGATGTTAGGGGCCGAGTTGACGGACCCTTACCGGGCCGCCCTGGAGTTCTTATACGCCCGGGCCAATTACGAGCGGGGTTTTCTGGGCTCCCTGGACCCCCTGGGCCAGGGCCTGGAGCGGACCGCCCGGCTCCTTCAGCGCCTGGGTCGGCCCCAGGACCGGCTCAAAATCGTCCACATCGCCGGGACCAAGGGCAAGGGCTCGGTGGCGGCGATGGTTGCCTCGGTCCTTTGGACCCGCCACCCCACCGGCCTTTTTACTTCGCCCCACCTGCACACCTTCCGGGAGCGAATTCAGGTCGACGGGTCGCCCATCTCACCCGCAACCTTCGGCCGGCTGGTGGCCGAGCTCCGGCCGGTGGTGGCCGACCTGGACCGGGAGGCCGAGGGTCTCGGCCGGCTGACAACTTTCGAGCTGGGGACGGCCCTGGGCCTGCTCCATTTTGCCAGGGCCGGGGCGGAGTGGGCCGTCCTGGAGGTGGGCCTTGGGGGACGGCTGGATGCCACCAACGTGGTCGCCCCGGAGGTGGCCGTCATAACCAGCCTGAGCTACGACCACACCCAGGTCCTGGGCCCAACCCTGGCCCAGATCGCCGCGGAGAAGGCGGGAATCATCAAGGCGGGGGTGCCGGTGGTTTGCGCCCCCCAGGCCGAAGAGGCGATCAAGGTTATCGAAGAGCGGGCCCGGGCCGTCCGAGCACCCCTCTTGCTGGCCGGCCGGGACTGGTCCTGGTCCGGGAACCGGACTGACCTTACCGTCTACGGGCCCTTTGAGACCTACCAGGGCCTCGAGGTGGCCCTTTTCGGGCCCCACCAGCTGGAGAACGCCGCCGTTGCCGTGGCCGCCCTTGACCTTCTGCGGGCGCAGAGGCGGGTTTCCCTCGGGCCGGCGGAGGTCAGACTCGGCCTTAAGGGGGTTCGGTGGCCGGGGCGGGCGGAGGTCCTGCGCCGAGATCCGACGGTCCTGGTGGATGGGGCCCACAATGGGGAGTCGGCGGAATTCCTGGCCCGGACCCTGAAAGAAGAGTTTACGTACGACCGCCTTTTTCTGGTCCTGGGGACGTCGGCCGATAAGGATATTCCGGCTATTGTGGGCCCCCTGGCGCCCCTGGCCGATTTCGTGGGGGTCACCCGCTCCTGCCACCCCCGGGCCGCTCCCCCGGAGGTCCTGGCCCGGGAGTTTGCAAACTTCGGTAAGGTTGCCCAGGTCTTCCCCGACGTGGGGGCGGCGTTGGGGGAATTTTTAGGGCGGGCCGGACCGGCGGACTTAATCTGCATTACCGGTTCCCTCTACCTGGTGGCGGAGGGGCGGGAGTTTCTGGGGGCCCCTGGAAGCGGGGAGAAAGACCCGATTCCGTAAAACCTTTTCGGGTATAATCCCGGGGAGGGGTTTGGGTGAATATCCGGCTCAAATTTTTTGCGTTGCTCCGGGAACTCTTCGGGGAAGCCGAAAGGGAACTGGAAGTTCCGGCGGGCTCCCGGGTTGCCGATGTCTGGGCCCGGCTGGTGGCCGAGCGGCCGGTGCTGGCGGGCCTGGAGGGGGCCGTGCGGTTTGCGGTCAACCGGGAGTATGTCCCGGCCGACTACGAGCTTAAACCGGGGGACGAGGTGGTCTTCGTTCCGCCGGTCAGTGGGGGGGAAGTGCAGCCCATGATTGAGGTCACCGAACGACCCTTAAGCCCGGAAGAGCTTATCGCCGCCGTCCAGACCCCCGAGGATGGGGCGGTGGTGCTCTTTATCGGGGTGGTCCGAAACAACTCCGAGGGCCGGCAGACCCGCTACCTGGTCTACGAAGCCTACCCCGAGATGGCCGAGGCCAAAATCGCCGAGATTGCGGCCGAAGCCCGCCGGCGCTGGCCGGTGGGGAAGGTTGCCGTCAAGCACCGGGTCGGGCGGCTGGAGATCGGGGAGGCGAGCGTAATGGTGGCGGTGGCCAGCCCCCACCGGGCCGAGGCCTTTGAGGCCTGCCGCTACGTTATGGACCGGGTAAAGGCCGAGGCGCCGATCTGGAAGAAGGAAGTCTTCGCGGACGGGGAAGTCTGGGTCGGCGCGCCAGAGCTTGCCCCGGAAGGGGAGGGCCGGTAACCGCAGGTCGGGTTACCGGCCCGCCGCCCCGCGGTTTGGGCGCCGGGTCGGCGCCCTAGCTTAGGGCTGGGTCGCCGGTCGGCCTGGGCGGCTTAAAAGAGCCGGCGGACCGACGCCCAGAGGCCCCGAACCCAGTCGCCGAAGGAGCCCCGGCCGGGTCCCGGGTCGTCGAAGACCGCCTGGAGGTCGGCGACCAGCTTGGCCTTCTGCATCGGGCAGAGGTCCTTGGGCTCGAGCAGGACCTGGCGGCGGTTTCGGGCTTCCCGGTCCAGGTGGTCCTGGATGATCCGGATGGCCTCTTCGACAACCTTGGTGTCCTGGTCGGTTCTGGTTTCAGGCGTCGCCACCAACATTTAAACAGCCTCCTCCCTACAGGGTTTAAACTGCCGTCGGTTTAACCCTTTCCGGTCCAGAGCCGGCCCCCCCGGCCGGCCCCCGTCGCTGCATAGGGCCACCCCCTCTCGAACGGTTCCGGCCGCTCCGGTTTGGCTATATGATAATACGCCGCAAGACCCTTGTCAACCGACCCGGACCTGTCAACCTTGACAAAAATTCCAGAAGGAGTTATCTTTAGACGAGAATTAACTCTGCTTAATTTTTACCGGGGGGGGTCGGACGGATGAAGCAGGCCGTTGAGGACTACCTGAAGGTCATTTACAAGGTGCAGCAGCGCCAGCGCCGGGTCTCCACCTCGGCCATCGCCGAGAGCCTGGGGGTGAGCGCCCCGGCCGCCACCAGCATGGTTCAGCGGCTGGCTGAGATGGGCCTGCTCCGCTACACCCCTTACCGGGGCGTCGAGCTGACCGAGAAGGGCGCCCGTATCGCCCTGGAGGTGATCCGCCACCACCGCCTCTGGGAGCTCTTTCTGGCCCGGGCCCTTAACATGCCCCTCGATGCCGTCCACGCCGAGGCCGAGCGGCTGGAGCATGCCCTCTCGGATACCCTCGAAGACGCCATCGACGCCGCCCTGGGCCACCCGACGGTTGACCCCCACGGCGACCCGATACCCTCCAAAGACGGAACCCTTCGGGAGCCCGATTACCTTCCCCTGGGCGCCATCCCGGCCGGCACCCGGGCCTGGGTCAGGCGGGTCCCCGACAGCGACCCCGCCCTCCTCCGCTACCTGGCCCAGCTCGGCCTGGTCCCCGGGGCCCTGATGGAAATAAAAGAGGTGGCCCCCTTCAACGGCCCGGTTCACCTGCGGGTTGGGGAGCGGGAGCATGCCATCGGCCGGGAGGTCGCCGGCCGCATCTTCGTCGAGCCCGCCACCGAACCGGACTGTTAAGGGCCGGGCCTTGGGCGGCAACCGTTCCGCCGGCCGAATGCTGCCCGGTCTGCTCCTGCTGGCCGCGGCGGCCCTCTACGCCTGCGCCCCCATCGGCCGGGCCGCCGACCCATCGGAGCTGGCCGCCCGGCCGGTCCGGGTGGTTACCACGACGGGCCTCATCGCCGACGCCGTAAAGCAGGTCGGGGGCAGCCGGGTGGAGGTGACGGCCCTGATGGGCCCCGGGGTCGACTCCCACCTCTACAAGGCCCGGGAGGGGGACGTTTTGCGGCTGGCCCGGGCCGACATCATCTTCTACCACGGCCTCCACCTGGAGGCCAAGATGGCGGATATCCTGGCCCAGATGGGCCGGTGGGTGCCCACCTACGCGGTGGGCAATGCCGTCGGCCCGGCCGACCTTATCTACCCGGAAGGTTCGGCCGGCAACCCCGACCCCCACATCTGGTTCGACGTCCGCCTCTGGATGCGGGTGGTTTCGTATATCGCCGAGGCGCTGGCCGAACGGGACCCGGCCCACGGGGCCTTCTACCGGGCCAATGCCGAGGCGTACCTTCGGGAGCTGGCCGACCTCGACGCCTGGGTTCGGGAACAAGTAAGTAAAATTCCGCCCGAACAGCGGGTGCTGGTCACGGCCCACGACGCCTTCGGGTATTTTGCCCGGGCGTATAGCTTCGAGGTCCGGGGCCTTCAGGGCATCAGCACCGTGGCCGAGGCCAGCATCGCCGACGTCCAGGAGCTGGCCGATTTCATCGTCCGGCGGCGCATCCGGGCGATTTTCGTTGAGAGCAGTGTGCCCGTGCGGAACATTGAGGCCGTCCAGGAGGCGGCCCGGGCCCGGGGCTGGGAGGTCAAAATCGGCGGCCAGCTTTACTCCGACTCCCTGGGCGAGCCCGGAACCGAGGCCGGCACCTACGTGGGGATGGTCCGGGCCAACGTCCGCACCATCGTCGAAGCCCTTACCGGAGGTAGCCCATGACCGCGCCCTTTCCCCAGCAAGCCCTTGCCATCGAAATTGCCGACCTTACCGTAGCTTACCGGGACCGGCCGGTCCTCTGGGACGTGGACGTCCAGGTTCCGGCCGGGGTGCTTATGGCCGTGGTCGGGCCCAACGGGGCCGGCAAGACCACCCTGCTTAAGGCGGTCCTGGGGCTGGTTCGGCCGGCGGCCGGGACCGTCCGCATCTTCGGCCAGCCCATCAAGGCGGTGCGGCGGCTGGTGGGGTACGTGCCCCAGCACCGGGAGGTGGACTGGGACTTTCCCACCAGCGTCCTCGACGTGGTGATGATGGGCCGCTACGGCCACCTGGGCTGGTTCCGCCGGCCGGGAGCCCGGGAGCGGGCCCTGGCCCTGGCCGCCCTGGAGCAGGTGGGAATGCGGGAGCTGGCCAACCGGCAGATAAGCCAGCTTTCGGGGGGCCAGCAGCAGCGGGTCTTCCTGGCCCGGGCCCTGGTCCAAGATGCCCAGGTCTACCTGATGGACGAGCCCTTCGCCGGGGTCGACGCCCTGACCGAGCGGGCGATCCTGAACGTGATGCGGTCCCTGCGGGCGGCCGGCAAGACGGTGGTGGTCGTCCACCACGACCTGCAGACGGTCAGGGAATATTTCGACTGGGTGCTATTGCTTAACGTGCGCCGAATAGCCTGCGGCCCGGTGGCCGAAGTTTTCACCGAGGAGAATCTCCGCCAGACCTACGGCGGCCGGTCGGTGGCCCTCGAGGTGAAGAGGTCCTGATGGGTCCCCTGGACCTGCTGGTCTTTCTATTTTCGGACCACACCGTCCGAACGGTGGGGGCCGGGGCGGTGCTGATGGGGGTCACCAGTGGCGTCCTGGGGGTTTATGCCTTGCTGCGCCGCCAGAGCCTGCTGGGGGACGCCATGAGCCATGCGGCCCTCCCGGGTCTGGCCCTGGCCTTTTTGCTTACCCGGAGCAAGGAGTCGGCGTTTCTGCTTTTCGGGGCAGCCCTGGCGGCCTGGGTGGGGGCCCTCGGGGTTATCGCCGTCACCGGCTACACCCGCCTTAAGCCCGACGCCGCCCTCGGGATCATCCTTTCGGTCTTTTTCGGCTTCGGCCTGGTACTGCTCACGGTCATCCAGCGGTTGCCTACGGCCGCCCAGGCCGGCCTGGATAAGTTTCTGTTCGGCCAGGCCGCAACCCTCCTTCAACGGGATGTGGGCGTCATCGGGGCCATCGCCGTCCTGGCCCTGGGGGCGGTCGTCCTGGGCTGGAAGGAATTTAAGCTTTTAAGTTTCGACCCGGCCTTTGCCGCCGTTCAGGGATTCCCGGTCCGACTGCTGGACGTGGTTTTAACCAGCCTGGTGGTTCTGGCCATCGTCGCCGGGTTGCAGACGGTCGGGGTGGTGCTGATGAGCGCGATGCTTATCGCCCCGGCCGCGGCCGCCCGCCAGTGGACCGACCGGCTCTCGACGATGGTCCTTCTGGCCGCCGTCTTCGGGGCGGCCGCCGGCATCGGCGGGGTGGTCTTGAGCAGCCTGGGGGACAGCCTCCCGACGGGCCCCACCATCGTGGTCTGCGCCAGCCTGCTGGTTTACGGGTCGTTGCTCTTTGCCCCCCACCGGGGGCTGGTCTGGCAGCGGCTGGTGGCCGCCCGCCGCCAGCGCATCGTCCAGGCCCTCCGGGTGCTGGCCCAGCTTTACTGGCTGGGAGCCCAGCACGGCGACCCCTTCTACCCCCACCCGGTCAGGGCGCTGCGGGCCCTGGTGGGGCCGGGTGTTGAGGGGAGCCTGCAGGAGCTGGCCGCCCGGAACTGGGTGCGCCGGCTCCCCGACGGCCGGGTGGGGCTGACGGAGGAGGGCCTGGCGGCCGTCCGGGATTTCTTACGGCAGGCGGAGCCGGAGGCGCCCGCCCCCGCCAGTTCCGAGGCGAAGGCCCAGGGGGGTGAGGCCGGGCAGTGATCGGCCTTCAGCTGGAGATTCAGCTGGTTGCGGTCCTGGCGGCGGCCGCCTGCGCCCTGTCGGGGACTTTTCTGGTCCTGCGGCGGGTGGCGATGATAAGCGACGCCATCAGCCACACCGTCCTGCTGGGGGTGGTGGTCATGTTTTTAATCACCCGGGACCTCCACTCCCCCCTGCTGGTCGTGGGGGCGGCCCTCACCGGCCTGGCCACCGTCGGCCTGGTCTCCCTTATCCTCCGCACCGGCCTGGTGCGGGAGGATGCGGCCATCGGCCTGGTCTTTCCCCTTCTATTCAGCATTGGGGTGATTTTGATTTCGGGGTTCGCCGAGTACGTCCACATCGACGTGGATATGGTCCTGCTGGGGGAGCTGGCCTTTGCCCCCTTCGACCGGCTGGAGGTCAACGGCCTTGACCTGGGGCCCCGCCGGGCCTGGCTTATGGGGGTCATCCTGGTCCTTAATCTGGTATTCCTGCTGGCCCTTTATAAGGAGCTTAAGCTCACCGCCTTCGACCCGGGACTGGCGGCCGTCCTGGGCTTTTCGCCCGCCCTCGTCCACACCCTGCACCTGGGGGTGGTTTCGGTAACGGCCGTGGGGGCCTTCGACGCGGTGGGGGTGGTTCTGGCCGTTGCCCTTTTTATCGTTCCCCCGGCAACTGCCCTGCTCCTGAGCGACCGGCTGCCGGTAGTAATCGCCCTGGCCGCCGCCATCGGGGCGGCCGCGGCCGTCGGGGGCTACTGGGTGGCCCACACCTTCGACACGTCCATCGCCGGCTCCATGGCCTCCCTGGGGGGCGTCTTCTTCGGCCTGGCCTTCCTGGGCTCGCCCACCCAGGGCCTGGTCGCCAGGGCCCTGCGGCACCGGCGGCAACGTTGGGAGTTTGCCCTCCGGCTGCTGGTGATGCACCTGCTCACCCACGAGGGAACCGCCGCCGAGGCCCACGAGGCGGCCGCCGAGCAACTGCCGGCCCACCTCCGGTGGGAACCCCGGTTTGCGGCGACGGTGGCCCGGCTGGCCGAGCAGGCCGGGCTGGTGGAGCGCCGGAACGGGCTACTGGTCCTTACGCCCCGGGGGCGGGAGCTGGCCCGGGAAGTGATGCTCTACGGAACCGGCTAGGTCGGAGGCCTCGGCCGGGCCGGAAAAAGCCCTTCGAGCCTGGTCACGGCCAGGGCTACCCCCCAGCGCAGGTAGATGCCGGCGGTGACAAGCCAGCGGAGGAGGGGCGGGTTGTTGGGGGCGTAGTGTTTTTTATAAAAAATTAACATCGCCCGGTAAAACTCCCGGACGGCCCGGGAGCGGGCCCGGCGGGTGCTTTCCCCCTTGTGGTGCAGGACCACCACCTTCGGGTAGTAAAGCACCTTCCAGCCCCGGGCCTTAATCCGGAAGGCCAGGTCCAGGTCCTCGCCGTAGAGGAAAAACGCTTCGTCCATCAGGCCGGCCTCCTGGAGGGCCTCCCGGCGAATGAGCATAAAAGCCCCCACCACCGAGTCCACCTCCGTCTCCACGTCGGGGTCCAGGTAGGTGAGGTTGTAGCGGCCGAACCGCCGGCTGCGGGGAAAGAGCCGGCTCAAGCCCACCATCCGGTAAAAGGAGACCTCGGGGCTGGGGAAGCTTCGGCGGCAGGCCAGGTCCAGACTGCCGTCGGGTCGGACCAGTTTCGGGCCGGCGATTCCGGCCTCGGGGTGGCGGTCCAGGTAGGCGACCATCTCGGCGATGCCGTCGGGGGGCACCTCGGTGTCGGGGTTAAGCAGGAGGATGTACCGGGGTGGGGGGGATTGGGCCAGGAAGTATTTTATGCCCAGGTTGTTGGCCGCCGAGTAGCCCCGGTTTTCGGGGCTTACGATGAGGTGGGCCTGGGGAAACTCGGCCCGAACCAGCTCGGCCGAGCCGTCGGCGGAACGGTTGTCGACGACGCAGACGGCCAAGTCAACCCCCCGGCTGCCCAGCACCGACCGGAGGCACCGGCGCAGAAGGTCGGCCACGTTGTAGCTGACGATAATAACCCCGACGTCCGCCATGGGCCGAACGGTCCCGTATTGTACTATAAAGTTAGAATCGGCGCATCGCCAGAAAGGAGACTACCGTGACCGCCATGGAGGTGGGGCCGGGCGAACTCCGGGAGATGCTGGCCCGGGGCGAGCCGCTCTTTATTTTAGACGTCCGGACGCCGGAAGAGTTTGCCGGCTGGCACATCCCCGGGGCGGTGAACATCCCCGTGGACGCCGTCGAGGCCGACCCCGAGGCCCTGGCCCTGCCGGCCGACCGGCCGGTCATTACGGTGTGCGCCCACGGGAACCGGTCGGCCCGGGCGGCGGCCGCCCTTCGGGCCAGGGGCATCGAGGCCTGGAGCTTGGCCGGGGGGATGGTCGGCTGGAACGGCGTCTACGAGGCGGTTACCGTACCCGTGGGCCTGGCCGAGGCAGAGGTCGTCCAGATAAGGCGGCCGGGCAAGGGGTGTTTAGGCTACGTGGTCCGGGTCGGGTCGGCGGCGGTGGTGCTCTGCCCCACCGTCCACGTGGAGGAGTTTCTGCGGCCGGTCGAGGAGCGGGGCGCCCGGGTCGTGGCGGTGGCGGACACCCACCTGCACGCCGACCACGTTTCGGGGGCCCGGGAGCTGGCGGCCCGCACCGGGGCGGCCCTGCTTTTAAGCGGCCTGGAGCCCTACGAATTGGGCGGCTTTGTGCCGGTGGGCGACGGCTTTGAGCTGCCCCTGGCCGACGGCCTTTCCCTGGTGGCCCTCCACACCCCGGGCCATACCCCGGGCTCGGTAACCTTCCGGTTGGGGGATGCCGTCCTCTTCACCGGGGATACCCTCTTTGTGGAGGGGATCGGCCGGCCGGACCTGCGGGAGGATGCGGCGGCCCAGGCCCGGCAGCTTTACCGGACCTATACCCGGCGGCTGGCCGAACTTCCGCCGGAGATTTTAGTTCTGCCGGCCCATTTCGGCGAGGGGGTCCCGTACCGCTGGGGCGAGCCCATCGCCGCGCCCCTCGGGGCCGTCCTGGAGGCCCTACCGTTCCTTCGGCTTTCCGAGGCGGAGTTCGTTCGGCAGCTGCTGGCCAGCCTTCCGGAGCAGCCCCCCAATTTCCGGACGATTCAGCAGATTAACCGGACCGGCCTGCTGCCTGGTCTTGCCGAGCTTGCCGAGCTGGAGGCCGGCCCCAACCGCTGTGGGGTGCGCCCGGGGTTTTAAATGGCCGAGGTCCGGGTTGCGATTCTCACGGTAAGCGACGGGGTGGCCGCCGGCCGGCGGGAGGACCGGAGCGGCCAGGCGATCCGGGAGGTGGCCGCCGGGGCCGGCTGGGTCGTAGTCGACTACCGGGTCGTGCCCGATGAGGCCCCCCTGATCATGCAGGCCCTCCGGGACTGGGCCGATTCGGGGGCGGCCGACGTTATCTTAACCACTGGGGGAACCGGGGTTGCGCCCCGGGATGTAACCCCCGAAGCCACCGCCGCCGTCATCGAGCGGGCGGTTCCCGGCCTGGCCGAGGCCATCCGGCTTAAGAGCCTCGAATTCACCCCCTTTGCCATGCTGAGCCGGGGGGTGGCCGGCATCCGGGGCCGAACCCTGATCGTTAACCTGCCCGGCAACCCTCAGGGGGTGCGTCAGGCCCTGGAAATCATCCGCCCCGCCCTTCCCCACGCGGTGGAGCTTTTGCGGGAGGAGCCCACCGACCACCGGCCCCATGCGCATTGACATCCTCACCCTCTTCCCGGGGATGTTTCGGGGCCCCTTCGAAGAGAGCATCATCAAGCGGGCCGTGGAACGCCGCCTGGTGGAGATTAACATTTTTAACTTCCGGGAGTGGGCCACCGACCGCCACAAGACGGTCGACGATTACCCTTACGGCGGCGGGGCCGGCATGGTCTTGAAGCCCGAGCCCATCTTCCGGGCGGTGGAGGCCATCACCGGCCTGAGCTTCTGGCCGACCCCCGGGGTTCCCGAACCCAAGCGGCTCGTTCCGCCGGACACGGCCATCATCCTGATGGGCCCCCAGGGCCGGGTATTTAACCAGGAGATTGCCCGGGAGCTTGCCCGGCTTCGGCGGCTGATTTTAATCTGCGGCCACTACGAGGGTTTTGACGAGCGGGTGCGGCTGCACCTGGCCACCGACGAGCTTTCCATCGGGGATTACGTGCTCACCGGCGGGGAGCTCCCGGCGATGGTGGTCGTCGACGCGGTGGTCCGGCTGGTGCCGGGGGTGCTGGGGGCCGAGGAGGCCCCGCTGGAGGAGTCCTTCAGCGACGGGCTTCTGGAGTACCCCCAGTATACCCGGCCGGCCGACTTTCGGGGCTGGAAGGTCCCCGAGCTGCTCCTTTCCGGCCACCATGGGCGGATCCGACAGTGGCGGCGGGAGCAGTCCCTCCTGCGCACCTTCTGGCGGCGGCCCGACCTGCTGGCGAGGGCAAACCTCAGCCCCGAAGAGCGCCAGCTTATCGAACGGTGGCGGCAGAGCCCGCCGGAGTCCCCGTTTGACCCCTAGGGCTCGGCCGGGGCTTCGGCCTCGGCCGCCCCCAGGCTAAAGGCCATCGCCCGGCCCGTCTGGGCGGTCCGCTCCTTCACCTTGGCGGCCCGGCCCACCCGCTCCCGGAGGTAGTAGAGCCTGGCCCGGCGGACCCGGCCCCGACGCACCACCTCGACCTTTTCAATCCGGGGCGAGTAGAGGGGGAAAGTTCGCTCGACGCCCACCCCGTGGCTGATGCGCCGGACGGTGAAGGTGGCGCTGGGGCCGCCCCGGCGAATCCGGATGACCGTGCCCTCGAAGACCTGGACCCGCTCCCGGCCCCCTTCGGTTATTCGGAAGTGGACCCGGATGGTGTCCCCGGGGCCGAATTCGGGGATGTTGGGGTTGGCCTGAACGGGAACTAAAGATTCAACGTTCATCGTCGGTTTCCTCGCCCGAACATTATAACAGGGGCCGGCGCCCCCACGCCACCCGCCCAAGGCCCACCCGGGCCTTGCGAGTTATCCGGTAATGGTTACCTCCAGGCGGTCGTTCACCTGCTTAACGGGGGTGCCGAACTTGAGGCAAAGGGTCGACATCCGGCTTAAAATCGCCTCCCGGTAAAGGGCCGGGGCCAGCCGGGCCTGAAACTCGGTAATAATTGTCGGCGTGAGAATGACCTTTGTGATTTTGGGGCCGCTGAGCTCTACTTGGAAGATAAAAGACCAGTCGTTTCGTTCGACTTCGTCGACGGCATAATCGTCGACGAAGTCGCCGCAGCTGTAAAAAACCGGCCGACCGTCCATCAGCTCGATGCCCCGGAAGATGTGGGCGCTGTGGCCGTGGATGATGTCGGCCCCGGCCTCGATCAGCCGCCGGGCCGCCGGCCGGTGCTCGGCCGGCGGGTCGTAACCCCAGTTGGGACCCCAGTGCAGGGAGACGATTACCAGGTCGGAGCGGGCCTTGGCCGCCGCCACCAGCTCTAAGAGGGCCCCAAACCTGGGGTCGGCCGGCTTGATGGGCACGTAGAAGACCCCGGGGCGGTCCTCGGTGGCTTCCCAGTCGGGCTGGTTGTCGGTGGCGGCGATAAAGGCCACCTTGAGGCCGGCCACCTCCAGCTCGGCGGGTGCCCGGGCCGCGGGGAGGTTTCGGCCGGCCCCGGCGTGGGCGATTCCGGCCCGGTCGAGGTTGGCCAGGGTCTCCAGCAGGCCCACGTCCCCGTAGTCCATTATGTGGTTGTTGGCCAGACATACTCCCCGGACCCCTGCCACCCGCAGCACCTCCACGTTTTTGCTGTCGGTCCGGAAGCAGAACCGCTTGCCGGGAACCGGCTCGCCCCACTCGGTGATGGCGCCCTCAAGGTTGATAAAAACGGCGGCGGCCTGCCGGAGCAGGTGAAGGGTATTTCCCCAGACGTATTCCGGCGGCCGCCGCTTCAGCTCCTGGTTTACCAGGCGGCCCAGCATCACGTCGCCCAGGAAGATCAGGCTTGCCGTCCCCACGGCAGTCCACCCCCACGGCCTGATGTCGGGGGCGGGCTACCTGCCGGCCCACACGGCCTTTACGGTTTCCTGCCGGAGGTCCACCACGGCGTAGCTTCCTTCGGCCAGCCGACCGGGGGTGACCACCAGGGTCCGGCCGATGCGCCGGTCCTCGATCCGGCCGTCGGGACTCGTAACGAAGGCGAAGTCCGGCTTGTATTCTTTGATGAGGTGGTCGATGACCCGGTGCATCGCCTCGTGGGGAAGGCCCGCCTCGTGGAAAAGCAGAATCCGGCGCTGCTTGAACCGCCGCAGAAAGTTGAGGCCGAACTCCGCCTCCCAGGCGGGGTGCTCGACCACAAAGTAGTCTTCGTGGTTTTCCCGCTCGACGATTCGGCCGCCGAAACCGGCCACCACCCACTCGCCGGTATAAAAGGCCGGGGCCAGGTGGACCCCCTGGACCTTCCCGGCCACAACTTCGTGGTTCACGGCCGACTGCCAGTAGAGGCGGGCCGGGGCGTCGTACCAGCCCGGAACGTGGTAGCAGGGGACGCCCAGTTCGGCCAGCGTATCGAAAAAGAACTCCAAAAATCGGATATCGTGCCTTTCCTGCTCCTGGACCACCGGGTCGGGGTAGGTTGGGGACTGGCCGCCATCCTGAAGCTCCCGCCAGCGGTTTATCCTGGGGCCCCCGCCCAGAATGCTACCCAGGCAGAAGATAGCCTCCACCTGCTCGTTGGGTACGATTTCCCGCAAAGAGTTAACGGCGTTTTCGTTGCCGCGGATTTCGGCGATGACGAGCGTTTTCACCGGTTACCCTCCCCATTAACCATTCCCAGACATTTTAGGGCATCGTTCGGAGCCGGGCAACCTGCCCGACGCTAGAGGATGCTTCAGCCGAGCTCCCCTTCGAAGCCCACCTCCACCCGGCCGTCGGGGTGCACGAAAACGGGAACGGTGTCCTGGCCGGAGAGGCGGAAGACGTCGTCCCACCATTCCGGGTTGTCGTCGACGATGCGCTCCTCGAAGTCGACCCCCCGTTCCCGCAGGGCGTTGCGGGCCCGCTCGCAGGTGGGACAGGTGGCCAGCGAGTACATGATAAGTTTCGCCATAACCGCTCCCGTGGGCTTGGCAGAATATCGGCCGGGCCGCAGGCCCGGAGTGGCCCGGTCAAATTTTAAGGCAACGGCAGTTTAAGGGCCAAACCGGACGCCGCCACCGTCTGGGGGCCGATATAATTTTTAGCGTGACTGGGCCCCTCCTGGAAGTTCGCAACCTGAGCAAAGGGTTTGAGTCGGCCGCCGGCTCCGGCTACCTGCCGGTGCTCAAAGATTTAAGCTTTCAGGTCGCGGCCGGGGAGTTCGTGGCCGTGGTGGGACCCAGCGGCTGCGGCAAGACCACCCTCCTTCGGGTCCTGGCCGGCCTGCTGCCCCCGTCGGCGGGCCGGGTGACCATTGCCGGCCAGGAGCCGGAGCTGGCCCGGCGGCAGAAGGAGGTGGGCTTCGTCTTCCAGACGCCGGCCCTGCTACCCTGGCGGACGGTGTTGGGGAATATCCGGCTGGCCCTGGAGGTTAACCGGGTCCCCCGGCCGGCCCTGGACCCAGAGGAACTTTTGCGCCTGACGGGCCTGGCCGAATTCGCCCACTATTATCCCCACCAGCTTTCCGGGGGCATGGCCCAGCGGGTGGCCCTGGCCCGGGCCCTGGTCTTCGACCCGAAGCTTCTGCTGATGGATGAGCCCTTCAGCGCCCTGGACGAGCTTACCCGTTCGGCCTTGCGGTATGAACTGCTTCGGGTCTGGGAGCAGACCCGGAAAACGGTGGTCTTCGTCACCCACTCCCTTCCGGAGGCCGTTATTCTGGCGGACCGGGTCCTTGTCCTTTCCCACCGGCCGGCCCGGCTGGCCGGGGAGTTTGAGGTGGACCTGCCCCGGCCCCGCCACGAAGCTATGGAAGATTCGGCCCCCTTCCGGGAGGCGGTCAGGTGGCTCAAGTCGAGGCTGCGGGCGGCGTAAGGCCCAGAGGCCGGCCGGGAGCCGGCGGACTGCTGGCCGAGGCGGGCCCCCCGGCCGCGGCCTTTCTCCTTCTGGCCGCCCTCTGGGAGGGGTGGGTCCGGCTCCGGGGAATTCCCCCGTACCTTCTCCCGGCTCCCTCGGCGGTGGCCGCCCGGCTGCTTTCCGAGGGGCCCACCCTCCTGGCCGAAGGGGTTTACACCCTGATGGAGGCCATCTTGGGCTTCGGCCTCGGCAGCGCCCTGGCCGTCGGGGCGGCGGTGGCCATGGCCCAGTGGCGCCTTCTGGAGCGGAGCCTTTACCCCCTGGCCATCCTGATTAAGGTGACCCCCGTCGTCACGGTGGCGCCCCTTTTCATCATCTGGTTCGGGTTCGGCCTTCTGCCCAAGGTCCTCATCGCCGCCCTGATAACCTTCTTTCCCGTTCTGGTAAATGCCATGACCGGCTTTCGGGCGGTGGACCCGGCGGCCCTGGAGTTCCTCCAGTCCGTCGGCGCCTCTAAGTGGGAAATCTTCGTCAAGCTGCGGTTTCCCAGCAGCCTGCCCTATCTCTTTGCGGCCTTTAGGGTCTCGGTGGTACTAGGCCTCATCGGGGCGGTGGTGGCCGAATGGCTCGGGGCCGAGCGGGGCCTGGGCCGGGCCATCCTTTTGGCCAACCAGAATCTGGACATGGCCGGGCTCTTTGCCGGGGTCCTGCTTCTGGCCCTCGGCGGGGTGGGGCTGACCGGTCTTATCCGGCTCTGGGAAAGGCAGGTCCTCTTCTGGCACGAAACCTGGCTTACTACCGACGAGCTTACGGAAAGGGGGACCGCCGATGGCTAAGCGGCTTGCGGCTCTTTTGCTGGCCCTGGGGCTGGTCCTGGGGGGCTGTACGGCCGGGACCGGGGGGCCGGTATCGGCCCCGACCGCCCCGGAGAAGCCCCCTAAGAAGGCCGTCTTTATGGCCGGCTACAAACCCCAGGCCAACCTGCCCTTTGTGGGGGTTTACGTGGCCCAGGAGAAGGGCTTTTTTAAAGAGCAAAACCTTTCGGTGGAGATTTTACATTCGGCCGGGCAGGGGGAGCATTTAAAACTGCTTTTGGCCGGCCACATCCAGTTTACGACGGCCAATGCCGAGTCGGTTTTAAAGCAGATCGCCGATGCCGACGCCCCCATAACGGCCGTCGCCTTAATCGGCCAGAAGAGCGAGCAGGCCTATGCGGTGCTGGCCGATTCAGGGATAAACAGCCCCAAGGGCTGGGAGGGCCGGACGGTGGGGTATAAGGTGTACCCTTCGCCCGAGTACCTGGCGATCTTAAACGCGGCCGGGGTCGACCGGTCGAAAATCAAAGAAGTGGCGGTGGGCTTTGACCCCAGGGTTTTGCTGGAGCGCAAGGTGGACGTTTACCCCCTTTTTATCTCCAACGAGCCCTACCTTCTGCGCAAGCTTGGGGCCGAAATTAAGCTTTTTGACGCCGCCCAATACGGGCTGCCGACCCTGGGCCTTACGTACATCGTCCGGCGGGACCTTATCGAAGAGGACCCCGACCTTATCGGGCGGTTTTTGAAGGCAGCCCTCCGAGGCCTTTATTATGCCTTTGAAAACGAAGCCGAAGCCGTCGACATCGTTATGAAGTACGCCCCCAGGGAAGACCGGGACCACATGGCCTACATGCTCCGGACGGAGAAGGAGCGGGCCCTTACGGACCTTACCCGTTCCCGGGGCCTGGGGTTTATGACCGAAGGCCAGTGGCGGGCCCTGCACGACCTGCTGGTGGAATTTAAGGGCATCTCCAGGCCCATCGACATCCAAAGGGCCTTCACCGACCGGTTTTTAAACCAGACTTACGACCCCCAGGGCAGACTTAAATGGCCGTAAAGGTCGCCGTTCTGGCCGGGGGCGTTGGGGCGGCCAGGTTTTTGGCCGGCCTGATCCGGGTGGTCGACCCGGCCCAGATTGCCGTCATCGGCAACGTGGGCGACGACGTAGAGTTTTACGGCCTGCGTATCTGCCCCGACCTGGACACGGTGACCTACACCCTGGCCGGGGTGGTCCACCCGGAGCAGGGGTGGGGCCGGGCCGGGGATACCTTTCGGGTCCAGGCCGAGCTTGCCCGCTTCGGCCTGCCGGTCTGGTTTAAGCTTGGGGACCTGGACCTGGCCACCCACATCTTCCGCAGCTACCGGTTGGGGCAGGGGGCGACCCTGGCCGAGGTGACGGCCGAAATCATCCGGGCCTTCGGGGTCAAAATTCGGCTCCTGCCCGTAAGCAACGACCCCGTCCGGACCCGGGTCCGGACGCCGGCGGGCTGGCTGGACTTCCAGGATTATTTCGTCCGGCTGGGGGCGGCCCCTGAAGTCTTGGAGGTCCGGTTCGAGGGGGCCGAGGCGGCCCGGCCGGCCCCCGGGGTGCTCGAGGCCCTCGAGGCCGCCGAAACGGTGGTCCTGGCCCCGAGCAACCCGATTATCAGCCTGGGGCCCATCCTGGCGGTGCCGGGGGTGCGGGAGGCCCTAAGGTCGACCCGGGCGGCGGTGGCCGGAATAAGCCCCATCGTCGGCGGCCGGGCCCTTAAGGGGCCGGCCGACCGGATGCTCCGAAGCCTCGGCCTGGGGGCATCGGCCGCCGGGGTTGCCCGCCTCTTTACCGATTTTCTGGACGTCTGGGTTATCGACCGGGCCGACGCCCACCTGGCGGCCGAAATCGAGGGCCTCGGGATTCGGCCGGTGGTGGCCGACACCATCATGGCGGACCCTGAGCGGGCGGCCGAGCTGGCCCGGACGGTGCTGGCGGAGGTGTGCCGCTGGCCGGCATAATCGTCCCGGTGAAGGCCTTCGGGCGGGCCAAGCAGCGGCTTGCCCAGGCCCTTCCCCCCGAGGCCCGGCGGGGGCTGGTGGAAGCGATGTTCAGGGACGTGATGGCCGCCCTGGAGGGGGCGGACCTCGTCGGGCGGACGGTGGTGGTGACTGGGGAGCCGGCCATCGCCGAACTTGCCCGGCAGTGGGGGGCTCGGGTTCTGCCGGAACCGGAAGGCTCCGGGGTTAACGAGGTCTTAGACCGGGCGGTGGCCGAACTGGGCTTTCCCGACGATGAGGCCGTTCTTATCCTGGCCGCCGACCTGCCCCTGCTTACCCCGGAGGAGGTGGGGGCCCTGCTGGCGGCCGCGCCCGACGGGCCCGGGGTGGTCATCGGCCGGAACCTGGAAGGGGAAGGGACCAACGCCCTCCTGCGCCGGCCGCCCCTGGCGGTCCCGGCCGCCTTCGGGCCGGGCAGTTTCGGCCGCTACCTGGCGGCCGCCATGGCCCGGAACCTGCCCGTCAGGGTGCTGGACCTGCCGGGGGTTGCCCTGGATATCGATACGCCCCAGGACCTGGGGCGGCTTAAGGCCTCCGGCCGGGATTGTCACACCCTGCGGTATATTCACCAGCGGGGGCTTTAAAGCCGCCCCCTAATCTGAACTGGAGGTGGCGCAGTTGCTCGGTTTCATCGGCGGTACCGGCCCCGAGGGGATGGGCCTGGCCGCCCGGTTCGCCCTGGCCGGGGAGCCGGTCCTTATCGGGTCCCGGAGTCCTGACCGGGCGGCCGAGGCCGTGGGCAGGCTCCGGGCCATGCTGCCCGAGGCCCAGATTGACGGGGGCCTCAACGAGGAGGTGGCCGCCCGGGCCGAGGTGGTCTTTCTGACCATTCCTTATGACGGCCAGCTGGAGCTTTTGCCGAAACTTGCCCGGCCCACGGCCGGCAAAGTCGTCGTGAGCACCGTCTCCGCCCTGAAGGTGGAGCGGGGCCGGGTCTTCGCCCGGCCGGTGCCGGCCGGTTCGGCCGCCGAAGAGGCCGCCGAGCTTTTGCCCGAGGCCCGGGTGGTCGGGGCCTTCCACCACGTGGGCGCCCACCAGCTTCTGGACCTTAGCCTCCGGCTCGCCTGCGATGTGCTGGTGGCCGGGGACGACCGGCAGGCCAAGGAGGCCGTAATGGCCCTGGGCCGCAAGATTCCGGGCATCCGCACCCTGGACGCCGGGGGCCTCTACGTCTGCCGGTACCTGGAGCCCTTCACGGCGGTCCTTTTGACCCTTAACCGTCGCTACCGAACGACCACGACCCTTAAGATTGTGGGCATTGATGGGTGAGGTCAGGGTTATCGGCGTCGAAGGCATCCCCGAGGTCCGGCCGGGGGACGACCTGGTCGGGCTTATCCTTGCCGCCCTGGACCGGCAGGGCCTCCGGCTGGAGGACGGGGATGTGGTGGTGGTCACCCAGAAGGTCGTCTCCAAGGCCGAGGGCCGCATCGTCGACCTGACCACCGTGGAGCCGTCGGCCTTCGCCCGAAACGTGGCCGGCCGGACCGGCAAAGACCCCCGCCACGTCGAGGTTATCCTGCGGGAGTCGGTCCGGGTCGTCCGAATGGACCGGGGGGTCATCATCACCGAGACCCGCCACGGCTTCGTCTGCGCCAATGCCGGGGTGGACGCCTCCAACGTGGGGCCGGGTCCGCTGGTCACCCTCCTGCCCGAAGACCCCGACGCCTCCGCCGCCAGAATCCGGGCCGGGCTGATGGCCGCCACCGGCGCCGACGTGGCCGTCATCATCTCCGACACCTTCGGCCGCCCCTGGCGGGAAGGGATCACCAACGTGGCCATCGGCGTCGCCGGAATGCTCCCCATTCGCAGCTACGTCGGCCTGCACGACCCCTACGGATATCCCCTCCGGGTAAGCAACGTGGCCGTGGCCGACGAGCTGGCGTCGGCGGCCGAGCTGGTTACGGGCAAGCTTTTGCAGGTGCCGGTGGCCGTAATTAAGGGCTACGATTACCCCCGGGGTGAGGGCAGGGCGCGGATGCTGGTGCGGCCCGCCGAGCGGGACCTTTTCCGCTAGGACCGATGCGGGTTGCCATCGTCGGCCCCTTCGCCTTCTGGCCCAAGGCCACCGTCTCCCGCCGGGCCTTCCCCCTGGCCCGGAGCCTGGCCGAACGGGGCCACGAAGTGGCCCTCTTCGTAGCCCCCTTCGACGACCCGGCCCGGTCGGGCAAAACCGTCTCGGTTCGGGGCATTCCGGTGGTGAACGTTCCCACCGGCCCGGATTCGGCCCTCAACCGGCTGGTGGTGCCGGTCCGGCTGGCCCTGGCGGTGGGCCGCTGGCGGCCGGATGTGGTCCACACCTTTAAGGCCGCCGGCTACGCCGCCACCGCCGGCCTTTACCTGCGGCTGGTCGGCCGCTTCCCCTGGGTTCTGGACGCCGACGACCTGGAGGGCTCGGGCGGCTGGGCCGACGTAAACGGCTACGGTCCCCTCACGACCCGGCTGGTTGACCTCCAGGAGCGGCGCCTCTCCCGCCTGGCCGGGGCTGCCACCGCCGCCAGCCGCTTTCTGGCGGCCGAGCTGCTCCGGTGGGGGGTCGGGACCGACCGGGTCTTTTACCTGCCCAACGGCCCCCTGCCCCCCGAGGCCGGGGAGGCCGAACCCGACCCGGCCGAGGCCCGGCGCCGGCTTGGCCTCGGGCCGGGGCCGGTCTTAATATTCATAGGCTACCTCGGCCGCCGCACCGAGCTGGGGCTGGCCCTTAAGGCCCTGGCCCGGCTGCCCGCGGGCGGGGAGCCCCCGACCCTGCTGGTAGTCGGGGACGGGCCGGGGCTGGGTCCGGCCCGGGCCCTGGCCCAGGCCCTGGGCCTTTCGGGCCGGGTCCGCTGGCTGGGCCGGGTGCCCCCCGAAGACCTCGGCCTTTACCTGGCGGCCGCCGACGTGGCCCTCTACCCCTGCCGGGACGACCCCATCGGCCGGGCCAAATGCGCCATGAAGCTGGTCGAATACATGGCCGCCGGGAAGGCGGTGGTGGCCGGACGGGTGGGGCAGAACCTGGAGTACATCGTCGACGGGGAGTCGGGCCGGCTGGTGGACTGCGAAGACCCCGACGATTTTGCCCGGGCCATCGCCGACCTCGCCGCCGACCCGGCCCTCCGGGCCCGCCTCGGGGCGGCGGCCCGCCGGCGAATTTTCGAGGGATTCAGCTGGGACAAGCTGGTGGGGGTGGCGGAGGAGGCCTATCGGACGGCGCTGGGATGGGCCGGCTGAAGGCCTTTCTAAACGCCTGGGGCCCGGCCCTCGTCTGGATGGCCTTTATCTTTTACCTTTCGGCCCAGAGTCAGCTGCCCACCGTCCCCGAAAGCTGGCTGGATACCCTCCTTAAAAAGTCGGCCCACTTCCTGGCCTACGCCGTCCTGGCCCGCCTCTACCTGCGGGCGCTGGGGTTTTACCCGCGGCGGCCGGTTTCTCCGGCCGGGCTGGCCCTGATTCTGGCGGCCCTGTACGCCGTCACCGACGAGTTTCACCAGGCCTTTATCCCCGGCCGCACCCCCCGGCTCACCGACTGGCTTATCGACTGCGCCGGGGCGGCAATGGGCCTCCTGCTGGCCGGCGGGGGACGGCCGAAGGGCGGTTCGCCATAAAATATCCAGGGAAGCTGAGTGCGTCCGCCGATGACAGCCAAGGCTGACCGGCTCTTTTTGGCAACGATGCTTTTGCTGGACCTGGCGATGGTCAGCGGGGCCCTCGCCCTGGCCTACTGGGTCCGCTTTCAGTCCGGCTGGGTCCCCTACGGCCAGTACCACCCCTGGACCAACTACCTGGGGATGGGCCTAGCTCAGGCCCTCCTGCTGCCGCCCGTCTTCGGCCTGCAGGGCCTTTACCGGCTTCGGCGCAGCGTCTCCCGTTTCGACGAGATTTACCGCCTGGTGGTGGGCCTCTCCATCGTCAACAGCCTCAACCTGGCCTTTATGGGCCTGGCGGCCCGGGAAAACGACGTCTCCCGCCTGGTTCAGGCCCTCACCTGGGCCTTCGGCATCGGCCTGGTGTGGGTGGGGCGGATGCTCCACTACGCCGCCCAGGGGGAACTTAGAAAGCGGGGCTTCGGGCGGCAGCGGGTGCTGGTGGTGGGGACGGGCCAGGAGGCCCGGATAATCGGGGAGAAGATCCTGGGGGCCCCCGGGCTCGGGTACGAGCTGGTGGGGTACGTCGCCACCAACGGCGGCCGGGCCGCCGAGGTGGCCGGCAGGCCGGTGGTGGGCCGGGCCGAAAGTCTTAATGAGCTCATCCGCAAATATCAGGTCGGCGAGGTGATCGTGGCCGAGCCGGGCCTCTCCCACCGGGACATCCTGGAGGTGGTCGCCCGCTGCGAGCCCCTGCCCGTCAATATCAAAGTCTACCCGGATGTTTTCCAGATTATGGCCTCGGAAGTTTCCATCGGCGACTTTAACGGCCTGCCCATGGTCAGCATCCGGGATGTGGGCCTGCGCGGCTGGCGGCGGACGGTCAAGCGGGTTTTCGACGTGGCCTTTTCGGCCACGGTGCTGGTTCTGCTTTCGCCCCTGATGCTCCTTATCGCCGCCCTGATAAAGGTTACTTCCCCCGACGGGCCGGTGTTTTACGTCCAGGAGCGGGTGGGCCTCGACGGCAAACCCTTCCCCATCATTAAGTTTCGGACGATGCGGCCCGACGCCGAGGCCGAAACCGGGCCGGTCTGGGCCAAACCCGGCGACCCCCGCCGGACCAGGCTGGGGGCGATTCTAAGGCGGTTCTCCCTCGACGAACTGCCCCAGTTTATCAACGTCCTGCTCGGGCACATGAGCGTGGTGGGACCCCGGCCCGAGCGGCCCTACTTCGTCCAGCAGTTCGCCCGGGTGGTGCCCCGCTACCTGGACCGCCACCGGGAAAAGGCGGGAATCACCGGCTGGGCCCAGGTCAACGGCCTGCGGGGGGATACCCCCATCGAGGAGCGGACGGCCTACGACCTCTGGTACGTGGAGAACTGGACCCTCTGGCTGGACATCAAGATCATCCTGCGGACCATCCTCCTCATTTTCCGGGATAAGAACGCCTACTGAGCCTCCGCCCGGCCGATGCATTTAATCGTAGGTCTAGGAAACCCGGGGCCGGAGTTTGCCGGCACCCGCCACAATGTAGGCTGGATGTGCGTCGAGCGCCTGGCCCGCCGGGTGGGGGTAAGCTTTGACCGTTACCAGTTCCGGGCCCAGCTGGCCTTCTGGGCGGACGACGGCAGGAAGGTCGCCCTGGCAAAGCCCCTTACTTTCATGAACCGGAGCGGCGAGGCGGCGGGTCCCCTGGTAAGGTTTTATAAAGTCAGCCTGGACCGGCTTATGGTGGTCTACGACGACCTGGACCTGCCCCCCGGCCGGATCCGGATTCGGCCGAAAGGGGGCGCCGGCGGCCACCACGGCATGGAGTCCATCATCGAAAAAGTGGGAAGCTCCGATTTTCCCCGCCTCCGGGTCGGGATCGGCCGGCCGCCGGGCCCCCGGGCCTACGACCCGGAGGTGGTGGCCCGCTACGTTCTGAGCCCCTTTTCGGCCGCCGAGCGGCCCCTCATCGACGCCGCCCTGGACCGGGCGGTGGAGGCCCTCATCGTCTGGGTTCGGGAGGGGATTGAGGCGGCGATGAACCGGTTTAACAGTTAAAATAATTGGAGATGCAGGTCCCGCTGGCCTGTCCCGGCTGCCGCGCCCGGCTTGAGCAGACCCCGCAGAGCTGCCGCTGCCCGGCCTGCGGGGCCGTTTACCCCGTCATCGACGACATCCCAAGGTTTGTGGCGGCCGACCCCTTCTACGAGGGGCGGTGGGCCAGGCCCGACTTCTCCCGGGGAAGTCTGCGCAACTGGCTCGTCAAGAAGGAGCGGTTTTTTCTCAGGCGCCTCCGGGGCCAGCAGGGCGTCCTCCTGGACCTGGGCTGCGGGGGCGGCTGGGCGGTGTTTGCGGCCGTGGGCCACGCCGTCGGCCTCGACCTCTCGGCGGCGTCTTTGGCCGCCGCCCGCCGGATTTACCCCCAGGCGGTCTGCGCCGGCCTCGAAGCCCTGCCCTTCCCCGACGAAAGCTTTGATTTCGTCGTGAGCTCCGACGTCTTAGGCCACGTTCCCCTCGGCCTTAAGGACCGGGTGCTGGCCGAGATCTGGCGGGTGCTCAAGCCGGGGGGGCGCACCCTTCATTACATCGAGGCCGACGGGGCCGACCCGGCCCTCAGATTTGCCCGCCGCGACCCGGAGCTTTTTAAAAAACACATCATCGAGCCGGAGGGCCATATCGGCCTCGAGCCGGCCGACCGGATTTTCGCCCGATTCCGGGCGGCCGGCTTTACGCCCCTGGCCGAACTGCCCGTCTACCGCGGCCTGCTTTACTGGGGCCGGGTCCGGCAGTATTTCGACAACGAGTACCGGGGCCGGAGCTTCTGGGTCGACCGCTGGGTGGACCTGGCCCGGCTCTTTACCGCCCACCGGCTGTTGGAGCTCGGGGGGAACGTCCTGGTGGCCCTGGCCCTAGAGCTTGCCGACCGGGTCTTCCCGGCGGCCTGGGCCGGCGGGGTTCTGGTGGATTACCGGAAGGGAGGGTAGACCGTGCCGGTGCAGTATTACCTGGACGTGCTGGGCCGAAGGTGGCGGCTGCTGGTGGGGTGCGTGCTGGCCGTGGGCCTCCTCGGGGCGGCCAGCCTGCCCCTAACCTACAACAATTACACCGCGACGGTGGGCTTCGTGGTGAGCGTCCCCGACGAGCCCCGGGTCGGGACCGATTACTACATGTACAACAACCTTTACGCCTGGCAGACCTCGGAGTATCTTATCGACGACCTGGGGGAGGTTATGAAAAGCCGGGCCTTCCTGGAGGACGTCAAGGGGGAGCTGGGCGACCCGAGGCTGGACGTGACGGCCCTCGCCCGGGAGGTGGGAACCCGCCGGACCCACCGGGTTCTCAGGTTCACCGTGGTCGCCCGGACGGCCGAGGACGCCTACCGGTTTGCGGAGGGGGCGGTCCGGGTCATCGAGAAAAAGGGGGGCGAATACTTTGCCCAGCTGGGGGCCGACCGGGCCCGGGCGAGGGTAATCGACCCGCCGGCCGTCACCTGGAACCTGCTCAGCCTGCGGGCGGGGCTGGACCTGGCCGCCCGCTTCGTCCTGGGCGGGATTCTCGGCCTGGTCCTTACGGCCCTGGCCGAGATGCTGGACACCACCGTCCGGACCGCCCGGCAGGCCGAGGAACTGCTGGGCCTCCCCGTGCTGGCCGAGGTGCCGGCCCCGGATGCCCGTGGGGGGGTCGGGCGGAGGTAGGGTCCGGTCAGGATTGGGCCCCATCGTCCTGGATGCCCGGATGGCCTTTTACAGCCCGGGGGGCATCGGCCGCTACGTTCGGGGCCTCCTCTGGGGGTTCGGGGCGGCCGGCCTTCGGGTGACCCCGGCCCGGGCCCGCAAGGACCGGACCATCCCGGGCCCGGCCCTCCTTACCCCGCCCCACCACCCCCTCGACCCCTGGCTGGTGGGCCTGGAGCTTATGCGGCTCCGGCCGGCCCTGGTCCACAGCCCCGATTTCATCCCCCCTTTCACCGGCCGCTTCCGCCGGGTCATCACCGTCCACGACCTGGCCTACCTGCGGTGGCCGGAGATTTTGACCCCGGCGGCGGCCCGGTATTACCGGCAGGTCTTCCGGGCGGTGCGGGTTGCCGACCGGGTCATCGCCGTGTCGAAGCGGACGGCCGCCGACCTGGTGGAGCTGGCCGGGGCCGATCGGGCCAGGGTTGACGTCGTCTATGAGGCCCCGATGCCCGATTTTCGGCCCCTGGGGGCCGAAGGTGTGCGGGGTTGGCTCCGGCGGGCCGGCCTGGAACCCGGCTATCTGCTTTACGTGGGCACCATCGAGCCCCGCAAGGACCTGCCCACCCTGGCCCGGGCCTATCAGATTCTGCTCGGCCGCTACCCGGAGAGGGTCCCGCCCCTGGTGATTGCCGGCGGCCGGGGCTGGCTCTGGGCCGAAAGCGTCGGGGCCCTCGAATCCATCCGGCCCCGCTCCCAGGTCCGGTGGTTGGGGCCGGTTGCCCCCGAGGAGCTGGTTTATCTTTACAACGGGGCGGCGGCCCTGGTTCTGCCCAGCCTTTACGAAGGCTTCGGGCTGGTGGCGGTCGAGGCGATGGCCTGCGGCCTGCCGGTGGTCTGCTCCGACGGCGGCGCCCTGCCCGAAATCACCGGGGACGCCGCCCGCCGCTTTCCGGTGGGGGACGCCGAGGCCCTGGCGGCGGCCCTGGCCGAGGTGCTCTTCGAAGCCGACCTCCGTCGGAGGCTCGCCGAGCGGGGCCTGGCCCGGGCGGCCGAGTTTTCCTGGGTGGAGGCCGCCCGGCAGACCTTTAAAATCTATCAGCGCGTCCTGGCCGGATGAAGGTCGTCTTCCTGGCCCCGGCCTTTCAGTTTCCGCCCCGGCAGGGGGCCGCCATCCGCAACCTTTACTGGCTTGAGGCCCTGGCCGAAAGGGCCCGGGTCTGGCTGGTGGCCCCAAACCTTAATTTCGACGAGCTCAAGGCCGCCGGCCTCCCGGTAAAGGCCGTCACCGGCCCGGTCCCCCGCCGGTCGGCCGTCGACCGGCTGGTGGATTTGCTGGCCGGCCGGGCCGACCTGGCCGGCCGGCTCTGGTCGCCGGTGCTGGCGGCCGAACTTTACCGCGTCTTGCACACCGACCCCCCCGACCTGGTCCACATCGGCGGCCTGGAGATGGCCCCTTACCTGCCGGTGGCCCGGCGGGGCGCCCCCGGGGCCCGGGTCGCCCTGGACGGGTACAACGCCGAGTATCGGCTCCAGTGGTGGGCCTTTCAGGCTGAGGCAAATCCCGTCGGGGCCCTGTACAGCTACATTCAGTTTAGGCGGCTTCGGGCCTTCGAGGCCGAAATCCTCCGCCGGGTCGACCTGGCCTGGGCCGTTTCCGGGGCGGACCGGGCCGCCCTTAAAGAGCTGGTCCCCGACGCCCGGGTCGAGCTTTTGCCCAACTCCGTCGACCTGGAACATTACGCCTTTGAGCCCCTGGGCCGGCGGGAGCCCGCCTTCGTCTTCGTCGGAACCTTAGCCTACCGGCCCAATCGGGATGCGGTGGGCCGGCTCATTCGGCGGGTGCTCCCGGCGGTGAGGCGGGCCGTGCCCGGGGCGGAGCTCTGGCTGGTGGGCCGGGGCACCGAGGCCCTGGCCGGGACGCCGGGGGTCCGGGCCTGGGGAGAGGTGGCCGACGAGCGGCCCATTCTCCGGCGGGCCGCTGCGATGGTGGTCCCCATGCGGATGGGGGGCGGGACCCGCTTTAAGGTGCTGGTGGCCCTGGCCCTGGGCCTTCCGGTGGCGGCCACGCCCCTGGGAATCGAGGGCCTCAAGCTCAACCCGGGGACCGAGGTGCTGGTGGCCCCGGATGAAGGGGGGCTGGCGGCCGAGCTGACCCGGCTTCTGCGGGACCGGGAGCTGGCCGCCCGGATCGCGGTGGCCGGCCGGCGGCGGGTAGAAAGCTGCTACGACCGGCGCCGGGTGATGGGCCGGGCCGTGGAGGCCTACCGGCGGCTGGTGGGGGCGGGATGAAGGCCGGGACCCTGGACCGAGTCGTGACCGGAGCCCTCCTGCTCGGCTTTTTCGGCCTTTACCTCTTCACCCGTTCGGCCCGGCCGGACCCCGACGCCCTGGCCTTCGGTCGGCTGGCCCTGATGGGACCCGGAACGCCCGGCTTTTTTCAGGCCGAGCATCTCCTTTACCCCTTCTGGGGCTGGGTGGCCTACCAGGGGGCTAAGCTTTTCGGCTACGCCGGGCCCCCCGACGGGCCCATGGCCGCCCTGAATGGCCTTGCCGGGGCGGTGGCCGCGGCCGCGGTCTACCGCCTGGGCCGGCTGGTCCGGCCGGACCGGGCGGGGGTGGGGCTCGGGGCGGCCCTGCTTACGGGCCTGAGTTACGCCCACTGGCTCCACAGCACCCAGGCCGAGGACCAGATGGTCGCCAACGCCCTGGCGCTGGCGGCCGTGGCCGCGGGGCTGGGGGGTGCTCCCGGCCTGGGCGTGGGCGGGGCGGCGGGGCTCGGGGTCCTGAGCCACGGAACGGCCGTCCTGCCCGCCGTCGTCTTCGGCCTCTGGCTCCTGGCAGGCCGACGGGGCCGGGCGGCCGCCCCCGGTTACTGGGCGGGCCTGCTGGGGGTCACGGGGATCGGCCTTCTCCTGGGGGCCGTCCTGGGGGCCGGGGTTCGGTCCCCGGCGGAAGGGGCCGCCTGGCTGATGGACCGGCCGGCCGCCGGCATCTGGGGCCGGCTGGCCCCGGCCGACGTTCCCCTGGGGTTGAAGACGGCGGCCGGGGCCTTCTTCTGGCCGGCGGGGCAGGCCAGCTTTAAGGGCCTCCTTTCGGAGCCCCTCAATCCGGCCGGCTGGCTCGCGGCCTTCACCCTGGTCTGTCTGCTGGGGCTGGCCGGGGTCGGGCTGGGGGCCTGGTGGGTGGGCCTTAAGTACCGGCACCCGGCCGGTCCCCTGCTGGCGGCCTGGGCCCTGGCGGTGGGCCTCTTCGCCCTGGGCTGGGCCCCCGAGGACCCCCAGTTCTGGACCCTGGCGGTTCCGCCGGCGGCCTTAAGCATCGCCCACGTCCTCCTTCCGGAAGCCCGCTCCCGGTCCGGGGGACCGGCCTGGGGGGCGGCCCTGGCCGGCCTGGTGGTGGCGGTCGGGGCCGCCAATTACCTGCTGGTCTTCGGCCCGGCCGCAAACCCGGCCAACAACCCCGACCTGGCCCGGGCCCAGTGCCTGGCCGGCCTGCTGGGTCCGAGGGACCTGGTGATAACCCTGGGCTGGGACTGGGCCGACGGCTACCTGCCCCGGCTGGGACACGAGAGGGTGGCCGGCATCCTGGACCTTTACCTGCGGGCGGCCAACCGGGACCCGGGTCGGCTCCGGGGTCTCCTGGCCCAGGAAATCCGGTTCACCTGGGACCGGGGGGGCCGGGTCTATCTGGTCCACTGGCCGGAGCTCTCCGCCCGGGAGCGGGAGTGGCTGGCCCGCACCGGGAGTCCCGGCCCCGAAGCCCTCCGCTTTGAGGTCCGGCCCCGGGCCCGGTGCGGGGATGAGACCGTCTTTGAAGTGGTCGGCCTATGAAGGGCCAGGGGATCGCCGGGCTGGTGCTGGCCGCCACCGCCCTGGCCGCGGCCGCCGCTTCGGGCCCTCCCGTCCTGGAGGCCCTGACGGGGGAGACCGAGCTTAAGCCCCAGGTCGCGGCCGTCATCTCTTACATTAACCAGCCGACGGTGGAGACCGCCGACCTGGCGGCCGTGCCCCACACCGGCGTAAACCCGTTCGGGGTAAACACCTTTCTGGAGCAGGAGGTCGAGGAGTGGAAAGTCCGCCGGACCTTGGAGCTGATCCGGGCGGCGGGGATTAAGTGGGTCCGGCAGCAGATTCCCTGGGCCGACATCGAGCCTTTTCGCAAGGGCGATTTCCGCTGGGAAAAGTACGACCGCATCGTCGACCTGGTGAACGCCTACGGCCTGGAGCTGGTGGCCCGGCTGGATTATCCCCCCGACTGGAGCCGGCAGGACAACACCGTCGCCTTTGGCCCCCCCGACAACGTTAAAGACTACGGGGATTTCGTCGAGGCGTTCGTCCGCCGCTACCGGGGTAAGGTCCGGTTTATCCAGGTCTGGAACGAGCCCAACGCCTTCCCGGAGTGGGGGAACCGGCCGGTGAACGCCGAAGAGTACGTGGCCCTCCTCCGGGAAGCCTACCTCCGGGCCAAGGGGGCAAACCCGGAGGTGGTGGTTTTGAGCGCGGCCCTGGCCCCCACCTTGGGTACGGCCGACGGCCGGGCCGAAAGCGACCTGACTTTCCTGGACAAGATGTACCGGGCCGGGGCCGGCGGGTATTTTGACATCCTGGCCGCCCAGGCCTACGGCCTCTGGACCGGCCCCGGCGACCGGCGGGTCTCCCCGGACCGGACCAATTTTTCCCGGGTTCGGCTCCTCAGGGAGGTGATGGTCCGGCACGGGGATGCGGCCAAGCCCATCTGGATTACGGAGCTCGGCTGGGATGCCCTGCCCCCCGATTTTCCGGGCCCGGCCACCCACGGCCGGGTGACCCGGGCCCAGCAGGCCCGGTTTACCGCCGACGCCTACCGCCGGGTCCTGGCCGAGTGGCCCTGGGTCGGGGTGGCCTTCTACTGGCATTTCCGGATGGTGACCGACGAAAAACGGGACCAGCCGGTATTTTACTTCGGCATGGCCGACCCCGATTTCACCTTACACCCCGTTTACTATGCCGTCCGGGAGCTGGCCCTGGCCGAGCCGGAGCTCACCTACGGCTTTCGGCAGGAAAACGACCGGGCCGTGGTTTATTCCGGCGACTGGTGGGAGGCGGCGGACCCAGGGGCCAGCCTGGGCGGATACCGGGTGCTCCGGGGCGGGGAAAGCGCCCTCCGCTTCCGGGTTCGGGCCTCGGAGCTTACGGTGCGGGCCCGAATCGGTCCCGGTGCGGGCCCGATGGTCATCTCCGTCTGGGCCGACGGGCCCGGGCCGCCCCTCCTGCGCCGGCAGGTGGACCTTTCTGCCCCGGCCGAAGGCTTTACGGAGATACCCGTTTTCCGGGATTGGGGCCCGGGCCCCTACCGGGTGGAGATTCGGCCGGCCGGGGCGGGCCCGGTGGGGGTGGACGGCTTCGTCGTCGGCCCGGCCCGGGCCCTTCATCCCGGCCTCGGGGTCGGCGGGGTCATGCTTTTGGGGGCCCTCCTGGCGGCCCTGCTCGGTCTGCGGCAGGCCTACCGGACCCGATGAAGTCCAGCCCGGCCCTTCTCCTTATCCTGGCGGCGGCCTTTGGGCTGCGGGTTTACGGCCTCGGCCATCAGAGCCTCTGGTCCGACGAGGGGGCCAGCGCCGCGATGACCTGGCGGACGCCGGCCGAAATCTTGGCGGCGTCGGCCGCCGACATCCACCCGCCCCTTTACTACCTGCTCCTGCGGGCCTGGGCCGAGGGGGCCGGGCGGGGGGAGTTCGGCCTCCGGTTTCTTTCGGTCCTGGCCGGGGTCCTCACCGTGGCCCTGACGGCCCGGCTGGGGGGCCGCCTCTTCGGGGCCCCGGGCCGGACGGCGGCCGCCCTCCTCCTGGCCGTATCGCCCCTGGGCGTCTATTACTCCCAGGAGGCCCGGATGTACGCCCTGCTGGGGATGCTGGGGGCCCTGGGGATGAACGGCCTCTGGGACCTCGCTAAGGCCGGGAAGGGGGACCGGTGGGGGCCGGCGGCCCTCCCTTACCTGGGGGGAATGGCCGGCGTTCTTTACACCCAGTACTTCGGGGTCCTTCTCCTGGGGGCGGCCAACCTCTGGTTCGGCCTCGGCCTCCTCCGGCGGGAGGACGCCGGCCGGACCCTGGTCCGGTGGGCCGGGCTTCAGCTCGGGGTTGCGGCCCTGGCCGCGCCGTGGTACCTGGGGGTCCTGCCCCAGCTGGGGCGCTGGTCCACGGGGGTTTCCCCCCGCCCCCTGGGGGATACCCTTCGGGACCTGGCCGGCCAGGCGGTGGCCGGGCCCGCCTGGGGCTCCCTGGGCCCCTGGACGGTTGCGGCCGCCGGGGCCCTGGGCCTGCTGGGGTTGGGGGCCCTGCGGCTCAACCCGGCCGGGGCCGGGTTTGCGGCCGCCTACGGGGCGGTGGCCCTGGGGCTGCCCTTTCTGGACCTTTACCGGCCCTTTTACCAGCCGAAGTTTCTGCTCCTGGGACTCCCCGGCCTCGGCCTCTGGGTGGCGTCCGGCCTTGCCCCGGCTCTGGGGGCCTGGGGCCGAAGGCCCTGGGTTGGGGTCCTTGGGGCGGTCGTCCTGACCGGGGCGGTTCTCCTCGGCCTGACGGGAACGGCGGCCTATCTGCTGGACCCGGTCTACTGGCGGGACGACTACCGGGGCCTGGTCCGGGTCATCACCGCCCTGGGTCGGCCGGAGGACGGCATCATCCTGGATGCGCCGGGCCAGCAGGAGATTTTTAGCTACTACTACCGGGGGGCCTTGCCCGTTTACCCCCTCCCCCGCACCCGGCCCCCGGACTCCGGGGCGACCGTTCGGGAGGTTTCGGACCTTCTGGGCCGGCACGGGCGCCTCTGGGCCGTCTTTTGGGGCGACCGGGAGGCCGACCCCCAGGGCCTGGTGGAGGGGACCCTGAACGCCGCCGCCTACCGGGCTTGGGACCGCTGGTTTGGGGCCGTCCGCCTGGTCCTTTACCTGGCGCCCCGGCCGGCCGCCGCCCTCACCCCGGCCGGGGCCCGCTTCGGGGAGGGCATCCGCCTGGCCGGTTTTTCCCTTGGGGACCGGTCGGAGTACGGGCCGGGGGACGTGGTCCCGTTGAGGCTGGTCTGGGTGGCCGAGGGCCGGGTCCAACAGCCGTATAAGGTCTTTGCCCACCTGGTGGACGGGGACGATTTCATCTGGGGCCAGCGGGATAGCGAGCCGGTGGGCGGTTCCCGGCCCTTTACGACCTTCGGCCCGGGGCAGCCGGTGACCGACACCCTGGGTATACCCGTCCTCCCCGGCACCCCGCCCGGGGTTTACCGGATTAAGGTCGGCCTCTACGACCCGGCGACGGGCCGCCGGCTCCCGGTGGACGGGGGGCCGGGGGACAGCTTGGGGCTCGGCTCCGTCCGGGTGGGCCTCGGGCCGGTCCTGGACCCGGCCGCCTACGAGGTGAGCGGCCGGGCCGACCTGGCCGTCGGGGGCCTGATCCTCGTCGGCTTCGACCTCCGGCGCCAGGGCGACCCCCGGCCGGGGGCCGAGTTTAAGCCGGGGGACTTTCTGCATCTGACCCTCTTCTGGCGGCGGCCCGAAAGGGCCGATGGGGAACCGGCCGCCGGGCTTCGGCTGGAGCTGGCCGACCGGGCCGGCCGGGTGGCGGGGGCCGCCCAAATCCGGCCCGGCGGCGACGATTACCCGCCCGCCCTCTGGCGTCCGGGGGAGGTGGTCCGCAGTCAGCACCGCTTCTTCCTGGACCTTCCGCCCGGGACCTACCAGGTCCGGGTGGGCGCCCCGGGCCAGGACCCGAAACCCCTGGCAACCTTTAAAATCGAAGGATGAGCACCGCCCTGGTTGCAACCGTCCTGAACGAAGTAAAGACCATCGGCCGTCTGCTTGACTCCGTCCTGGCCCAGACCCTCCTCCCCGACGAGGTGGCGGTCTGCGACGGGGGAAGCACCGACGGCACCCTTGAGGTCCTGGAAGCTTACGGCCGGCGGCTGCCCCTGCGCGTCGTCCGGGCGCCGGGCAGCAGTATTGCGGCCGGCCGGAACCGGGCCATCGAGGCGACCCGGGCCGAGCGGATTGCGGTCACCGATGCCGGGGTCCGCCTCCACCCCGGCTGGTTTGCCGCCCTGATGGGGGCTCTGGACGGCCCCCGGACGGTGGCGGCCGGGGCCTTCGTGCCGGAGCCGGTGGGGTGGTTTGAGCGGGCCCTCGCCGCCGTTACCCTCCCCCTGCCCGGGGAGGTGGTGCCCGACCGGTTCTTACCGTCGAGCCGGTCGGTGGCCTTTTACCGGTCGGCCTGGGCGGCGGTGGGGGGGTATCCCGAGTGGCTGGATTATTGTGAGGATGTGGTCTTTGACCTGAAGCTTCTGGCCGCCGGGTACCGCTTCCGGTGGGTGCCGGGGGCCGTGGTTTACTTCCGGCCCCGGCCCGATATTCCGGCCTTCTTCCGGCAGTATTTTAATTACGCCCGGGGCGACGGCAAGGCCGGCCTCTGGGCTGAAAGGCATGCCGTCCGCTACGCCGCCTACGCCTGGCTCGGGTACTGGCTGGTGCGGGGCCGCCGAAATCCGGGGATGACCGCCGCCCTAAGCCTGGCCGGGGCCTTCTACCTGCGCCGACCCTTTATCCGCTATCTTAAAATCGGCCGGAAAGGTTCCCCGGCCGAATTTATCGCCGGACTTGCCCTCCTCCCCATCCTGCGGCTGGTGGGCGACCTGGCCAAGATGGTCGGCTACCCGGCCGGGGTCTACTGGCGCGGGCGGTACCGGCCCCCCAGCTGGAGGTAACCTTCGCCCAGCTCCAGGCGGAAAATTTCCACCCGTTCGTTGAACCTGGTCGTAAGCTCGCCGGCCAGCCGGCCCAGCTGCTGCCGAACCACCGGCGGGGCCTCGGCCCCATTAAGAAAAACCTCCCCGACCTCGGCCTGAAGCTTGGTCCCGCTGAGGGTGAGGCGGCCCGTCAGCCGAACCTGGACGGGGAGGCCGAGGAGGCTGTAGCCCGCCTCGAGGCCGAGGCCCTCCGGGCCGATTTTTAGGCCCCGGACGGCGATTCCCGCGGGGCCCGCGGCCTCGGCCAAAAGGGCCAGTAGCTCCGATTCCCCGAAAAGGCGGTCGAAGCGGCCTTGGGAATCGGGCCCGAGGGCCCGGCAAAGGGGGTCCGAAAGGGCGGCCAGCTTTACGCCCCTCCCGCCTCCCTGACGGTGACCGGGGTGCCCGGCCCGGCCTTCAGGGCCGCGGCCGCGCTTCCCCTGGGGACGGCGACTTCGAGGAGGCCGAAGCTGTTTATAACCGCGGCCGGGCCCTTCGCCTCGGCGTAGGTCCGGCTCAGCCCCCGGATGGTCCGGCCGGCCACCTCCACCCGGGCCGAAGGGGAAACCAGCTTCGCCGGAATGTTCGTTACCAGGTTGCCGAACCGGTCGACGTAGACGACTTCGCCCCGGAGGGCCGGACCCGGGACCGCTACCGGCCGGGGCCAGGCCAGGGCCGTCACCGCGTCCACCGGGGTTCCCAGCTCCTCCGGCCGGACGCCGGCGGCCAGGTGGGCCGCGGCCGGCCCGAAGATGTCCCGCCCGTGGAAGGTCCGGCTGATATCGGGCCGCCAGAACCTGGGCTGATTGAGGACGAAGGCCCGCCAGCCCTCGGGCAGGGGGCGGGGTCCGGCCTCGGGGTGGTCTTCCCAGGGCGGGCCGAAGACCCAGCCGAAGAGGCCGTTGTCGGGGCCGACGAAGAAGGCCTCCGGGCCGGCCAGAAGGATGGGCCGCCGCTCGGTGCCGACGCCGGGGTCCACCACGGCCAGGTGGACGGTGCCCGGGGGAAAATACCGCCAGCTGGTGGCCAGGATAAAGGCCCCCTCCCGGATATTCTGGGGCCCCACCTCGTGGGTGATGTCCACAAACCTCAGCCAGGGGGCGACTCCCAGCATGACCCCCTTCATCACCCCGACGTAGGGGTCGCCCGTCCCGAAGTCGGTAATAAGGGTCACCAGGTCCCGGGGCACAGATTCCGGGTTGGCCGCCGGCTCCAGAACCATCGGTTAATAAATAATACCAGACCGGCCCGGCGGCCACAGACCAAAATGGTGTACAATGCCTCTGGCATGGAGCTCGAAGAATTTCTGGACCGGCTGGCCTCGGCCGAGCCTTCCCCGGGTGGGGGGGCGGCGGCGGCCCTCACCGGGGCGCTGGCCGCCGGCCTCTTTGCCAAGGCCTGCAACCTTACCCTGGGCCGGGAAAGGTTCCGGGAGGTCGAGGCCGACGTCCGGCGCCTCCTGGACCAGGCCGAGGCCCTCCGCCGGCGGCTGGTCGACCTGATGGCCGCCGATGCCGAGGCCTACGGGCAGGTGGCTGCCGCCTACCGGCTCCCCCGGACGACCGAGGCGGAGAAGGAGGCCCGGTCGGAGGCTGTTCAGGCCGCCCTTAAGCGGGCCACCGAGGTTCCCCTGGAGGTTGCCCGGGCCTGCCGGGACCTGCTCAGGCTGGGGCCGGAGGTGGCCGCCAAGACCAACCCCGCCTTAAGGAGCGACGTCGCCCTGGGCGGTGTCCTGGCCCGGGCCGCCGCCCACGGGGTCCGCTTTAACATCCAGGATAACCTGGCCAACATCAAGGACCAGGAGTTTAAGACCCAGGTCTGGGCCGAGCTGACTTACCTTCTGGCCGAATGCGCCTTTCTGCTCAACGACCTGGGACGGGCCATGCCCGAGTACGAGCTAAAAGTTTCCCCGACCCCGAAAGCCTGAAAAATGCCGGCCTTAATCCTGGACGGTCGGCCGGTGGCGGACCGCATCCTCGGGGAAGTTGCGGCCGGCTCCGCCGAGCTGGCCCGGCTGAGGGGCCGGCCCCCGGCCCTGGCGGCCGTGGGGGTGGGCGAAGACCCGGCGACCCGCTCGTATTTCCGGTCCATCAGCCGACTGGCCGAGAAGGCGGGCGTCCGGTTTGAAGCCCGCTACCTTCCGGCGGATATCTCCCCCGCCGGCCTGCTGGCGGAAATCGGCCGCCTTAACGCCGACCCCGAGGTGGACGGCGTCCTCATTCAGATGCCCCTGCCGCCCCACCTGGACGCCGCCCGGGCGGCCGAAGCCCTGGACCCGGCCAAGGACGTCGACGGCATAACCCCGGAAAACGCCGGCCGGCTCTTTCTCGGCCGCCCCCGGCTGGTCCCGAGCACCCCGGTGGGGGGCCTGGAGGTCCTTAAGGCGTATAACATTCCCCTGGAGGGCCGGCGGGCGGTGGTGGTCGGCCGCAGCAACATCCTGGGCAAGCCCCTGGCCCTGATGCTGCTGGCCGAGAACGCCACCGTCACCGTCTGCCACCGGCACACCCGGAACCTGGGGGAAGTGACCCGGGAGGCGGAGGTGCTCTGCGTGGGGGCCGGCCGGCCCGGCCTCATCACCGCCGATATGGTGCGGCCCGGGGCCGTGGTGCTGGACTTCGGAACAAACTGGACCGAACGGGGCCTGGTGGGGGACGTGGACTTTGAGGCGGTCAAGGAGGTGGTCGCGGCCATAACCCCCGTCCCGGGGGGCATCGGCCCGGTCACCACCGCCGTCCTCCTGCGGAATACCCTCCGGGCCGCCCGCCGGGACTAGGCCGTCGGAAGGGGCTGGCGGGGCCGGGCAACCAGCACCGGGCAGGGGGCGTGGCCCAGGACCCGCGTCGCCACGCTCCCCAGCGGTACAGGCTCCCGCTCGGAGGCGCCCCGGGCCCCGATGACCACCAGGTCCGCCGGCCATTCCCGGGCAAACTTGACGATCTGGTCGGCCGGGTCCCCCAGCCTGAGCTCGGCGGAGGCGGCCGGGTATTTCACGTTAAGCCTTTCGGCCAGCCGTTCGGCAACGGCCTGGGCGCTGCGCTCCTCGGCCTCGACCATCACCTCCCAGACCTGGCGGGCCTCGGCCTGGTCCGGTTTCGGCCGGCCCGGCTGCTGGACCACGACCAGCACCCGCACTTCCGTATCGGGCCCGAAGGGCAGCCGACCGAGCAGGTCGGCGGCAAAGGCCGAGTAAGGGGCCGGGTCGGCGGCCAGGAGCACCCGCCCGGGCCGGCCGACGGGGATGGGGGCCTTACCTTCCCGCAGTTTGACGACCAGGACGGAGCAGGGGGCGTAGCGGACGACGTGGTGGGAAACGCTCCCCAGAAGCCAGGCCAGGATGGGGTTAAGGCCCCGGGCGCCCATCACCACCAGGTCGGCCCGCCGCTCGGCGGCCGCTTTCACCACCTCGTCGGCCGGGTGGCCCGTCCGGACGAGGGTCTCGGTCCGGGCGCCGAATTCCCCCAGCCGGGCGGCCAGCCGGCCCAGGTACTGGGCGGCTTCGGCCTCCTGGGCGGCCAGGTATTCCTCCATGAGGCGATAAACTTCCGGGCCGAGGAGGGGGTCGCCGGCGGCGTAGATGGTCCGGGCCGGCTCCACCACGGTGAGAAGCAAGATTTCGAAACCTTCGCCGAACTTAAGGGCATAGAGAAACTCAACGGCCGCCTCGGAGTGCTTCGAGCCGTCGACGGCGACCAGGACCCGCAACCTTGTGGCCACGCTCACCTCCGCCGTAAAGTAATATTTAACCGGCGCACCACCTAAAGTATGGCCGAAACCGCCTTCCGAAAGCTACCGAGCGTCGACCGGCTTGCGGCCGACCCCAGGATTGCCGCCCAGCTCGGGGAACTCCCCCGGGAGCGGGTGGTGGACCTGGTGCGTCAGGAGCTGGCGGTGGTTCGGGCGGCCGTCGCCGCCGGCGCTCCCGTCCCCGACCCCGATTCCCTGGTGGAAAGGGTTGTCCGGCGGGGCCTCGGCCTGCTGGTGCTTTCCCTCCGGCCGGTAGTCAACGCCACCGGGGTGATAATCCACACCAACCTGGGCCGGGCGCCCCTCAGCCGGGCAGCCCGGGCGGCCATCGACCAGGTTGCCCGGGGCTATTCCAACCTGGAGTTCGACCTGGAAACGGGGGAGCGGGGCCACCGGCACACCCACCTGGAGCACCTCCTCTGCCAGGTAACGGGGGCGGAGGCCGGGTTTGCCGTCAACAACAATGCCTCGGCGGTGCTCCTGGGGCTTACGGCCCTGGCCCAGGGCCGGGAGGTTGTAGTCTCCCGGGGGCAGGCGGTGGAGATCGGGGGCGGCTTCCGGATCCCGGATGTCCTCCGCCAGTCGGGGGCCCGGCTGGTGGAGGTGGGCACCACCAACCGCACCTACCTTCGGGACTACGAGGGGGCCATGGGGCCGGAAACGGCGGCCATCCTGCGGGTCCACCGGAGCAACTTCCGGCTGATCGGCTTTACCGCCGAGCCCGAGCTTGGGGAGCTGGCGGAACTGGCCCGGACCCGGGGCGTCTGGCTCTTTGACGACCTGGGCAGCGGCTGTCTGATCGATACCACCCGTTTCGGCCTGCTCAGGGAGCCCCTCGTCCAGGAGAGCGTGGCGGCCGGGGCCGACCTGGTCTTCTTCTCGGCCGACAAGCTTTTAGGCGGCCCCCAGGCCGGGGTTATTGTGGGCCGGCGGGAGCCGGTGGAAAGGCTGCGACGGCATCCCCTGGCCCGGGCGGTGCGCATCGATAAGCTCTGCCTGGCCGGGCTGGCGGCAACCCTTATTCACTACATTAAGGGCGAGGCCCTCACGGAAGTTCCCGTCTGGTGGATGATTTCCCGCCCGGCCGAGGAGGTCCGGTCCCGGGCGGAGGCCTGGGCCGGAAGGGTGGCCGGCCTTGCCCCCGTGGAGGTTGTTCCGGCCGAGTCGGCCGTGGGGGGTGGGAGTCTGCCGGGGGAGACATTGCCCTCCTTCGCCCTGGCGGTCCGGCCCCGGGACGGGGACGTGGTGGGGCTTGCCCGCCGCCTGCGCCTGGCCCGGCCGGCGGTGGTGGGCCGGGTGGAGGCCGACCGGCTGCTTCTGGACCCCCGGACGGTCCTGCCCGAAGACGAAGGGGCCCTGCTGGAAGTTTTAAAGGGGGCCCTTTCGGGCTAAGGGTCGGGCCGGGGAATTTTCCCCGGCCCGGCAGGCTTTTCCGGCGGTGGTTTGGCCGTCAGGCGGCCAGAACCCGCTCGATCTCCTCCTTAAGCTGGGGCTTCGGGCGGGCGCCGACGATGCGGCCCAGCTCCTTGCCGTTCTTGAAGATGAGGAGGGTGGGGATGCCCCGGATGCCGAAGCGCATGGTCGTCTGCATATTTTCGTCGGTGTTGAGCTTGGCGAAGACGACCTTGCCGTCGTATTCTTTGGCCAGCTCCTCGATGATGGGGGCGATGATGCGGCAGGGCTGGCACCAGGGCGCCCAGAAGTCGACGACGACGGGCTTTTCGCTCTTGAGGACAACCTCCTCGAAGTTGGAGTCGTTGACCTCGTTAATGAGGGTGGTTGCCATTAAAAAACCTCCGGTTAGGTCTTGCGTGCTATTTAATATTATAGCTTAAAGGTGGGGCCTCCGGCTAAAGCTTGCCGGTTCGGAGGACCGCAAAAATCAGCAACAGCATGAGAAAACCGGCAAAGGCGGCGGCCAGCAGACCCAGGACGGCCACGTCGAAGAGGCGGGGGCCGGGTCCGTTCTGGAGGAGGGTTACCGCCCCGAGGGTGGCCGCCGCGGCCACCAGGGCCAGGGCCAGCCGGTTGGCCGCCGGCTCCAGGGATCCGGTGGTGAGCTCGGCCTCGGCCCGCTCGACCCGAACGGAGAGCTCGCCGGTGCTCACCTGTCCCAGCACCGTATTGAGCCGGCGGGGCAGGGTGGCGGTGTTGAGGGCGATGTCGGTTAGTGCCGAGGCGACCTGCCGAAGGACCCGGTCCGGCGCCAGCCTTTCCGCCAGCAGCTGGCGGGCGAAGGGTTCGGCCACATCGGCCACCCGAATGGACGGGTCGAGGGTGATCAGGATGCCCTCGGTGGTCATCAGGGTTTTGGCCAGCAGGCTCAGGTCCGGGGGGAGCCGGAGCCGGTAGCGGTAGGCCAGGTGCAGGCCCTCTTCCAGGGCGTGGCCGAAGCGGATATCCCGGATGGGGACGCCGTAATAGCGGCGGATCAGCCGGGAAAGTTCGTAGCGGAGGCGGTTAAGGTCTACCCGGCCCCGGAAGAAGCTCAGCTCCACCAGCCGCCGAACCAGCTCGTCCACGTCGTGGCGGACCACCGCCAGGGCGATTTCCACCAGCTGTTCCCGGAGCCTGGGGTCCAGGTAGCCGACGACCCCGAAGTCCATAAGGGTGACCCGGCCCTCCGGGCTTATAAAGATGTTGCCGGGGTGGGGGTCGGCGTGGAAGAAGCCGTGCTTTAGGACCTGCGTAAGCATTACCTCGGCGAAGCGGCGGGCAACCTTCGGCGGGTCGTGGCCGGCGGCCCGCAGGCCAGGAAGGTCGGTGATTTTGACGCCCCCAACCCGCTCCAGGGTCAGCACCCGGCGGGCGGTGTGGGACCAGACCACCTCCGGGATATGAACCCGCTCGTCCCCGGCAAAGTTTGCCCGGAAGCGGTCGGCGTGATGGCCCTCGAGCCGGAAGTCCAGCTCGGCCCGGATGGTGTGGGCGAACTCCTCGGCCACCTCACTTAAGGCGTAGATTTTCCCCAGCTCGGTGCGGCGCTCCAGCAGGACCGCCCAGTCGTACAGGATGGCCAGGTCGGCCTCGATGCGGGCCTCGATCCCCGGCCGCTGGACCTTGACGACCACGGGGCGGCCGTCGGGGAGGACGGCCGGGTGAACCTGGGCCAGGGAGGCGGCGGCGATGGGCTTGGGGTCGAACTCGGCGAAAAGCTCGGCCAGGGGCGCCCCGAGCTCGGCCTCCACCACCGGCCGGACGGCGTCGAAGTCCACCGGGGGCACGGCATCCTGAAGCTTTTCCAGCTCCCGGGCCAGGGCCGGCGGGATGAGGTCCCGGCGGGCGCTCAGAAACTGGCCCAGTTTGATGGCGGTGGGCCCCAGCTCCTCCAGGACCAGCCGGACCCGCTCGGCGGCGCTCAGGTGGACGACCCCATCCGGGGAGCGGCCGAAGAGGCGGCGGCGCCAGGAGATGAGGTGGTCGAGGCCGACCTGGTCCACCAGGTAGCCGAAGCCGTGGCGGAACAGGACGTTGGCCACCTCCCGGTAGCGGCCGGAATGCCGGTAGGCGGTGGTGAGGGGCCGTAGAAACATTTTGCTTTCCCCCCATCGGCCTTATATGCCGGTAGGGCCTTCCCTGTCAACCGCGGCCGGGGGTGTAAAATTTTAAGGCCGAGCGGTCGGCCAGAAGGCCCGTTGAACAGCCGAAACCACCGGCGTCGCACCAGACATCGGCATTCCCAGCCGTCCGGCCTCGGCCGGGTCGGGGCTTACTGGCGCTGGGTCCTGCCCCTCCTGCTGGCCGCCCTGGCCTGGTATCTGGCCTTTGCCGTCCTGCCGACATACACGGCCGCCGCCCAGCGGGAGCGGACCCTGCAGATTTTAGACCGCATCGCCCGGCTCCGGGCCCAGGCCCACCAGGAGTCCGACCCGGCCCGGGCCCGGGGATTTCTGCTTGAGGCCCGGGACCTGCTCCGTCGGCCGGACCTGGCCGCCGACCCGGACCGGGCCGCCCAGCTTCGGGCGGCCGTGGAGGGGGACCTGTTGACGGTGGACCGGGTGAAGGTCCCCGTCAGGGTGATTCCCCTGGGCCAACTCCCCGATTCGCCCGGCCGGCTCGTGCTTTACGGGGATCTCCTTTATACCCTGGACCCGGCCGGATTGCGCCTGAGCCGCTGGGGGTTCGTCCCCGACCGGGTTCGGGCCGAAGCCGCCCGGCCGCAAGGGGTGGCCTACGAGGGCCCCCGGCCGGGCGGACCCCTTCAGCCCGACCTGACGGTGGTTCCGGAAGGGCCTAACCGGGGGCTGGTCCTTTTCACCGGCCAGGGGCTGGTCCTTTTCCGGGATGGGGAGGCGAAGGCCGGAAGCCTTCGGGTCGGCCCCGAGGTCGGGACGGTGGCCGCCGTTGAGGGTTTTTCGGAGAATCTTTACGTCCTTGACCCTGGGGGCCGGCGCATCTGGCGGTATTTGCCCACCTGGAACGGGTTCGACGCCGACCCGAAGCCGGCCCTGCCTTACCTGCCGGCCGGGGGAATCCTGGGCTTTGCGGTGGACCGGGTGGCCTTCGCCCTGGGTCTGGGGGGCCGGCTCTGGCTGGCGCAGGGCAACACCTGGGTGGAGGTGGACCTTTCGGCGGTGGCCCCGCCGCCCGCCGCCGTCCGGGTCATTCGGGCCGACCGGCAGGGCGGACGGGTCTTTTTGGGCGACCCCGAAGGCGGCAGGCTCATCGTGGTGGACTATGGGGGCCGATTCCTGGGGCAGGTGGTGGCCCCGGAGCTCCGGGGCCTTTCGGACCTGGCCGTTGACGGGACCCTGAATCGGGTTTATATAATCTCCCGGGGGACCCTTTACCGGGTCGACCTGCCGGAGATCAGATGACCCCGTCCGTTCGCATCCTCGGAATCGAAACCTCCTGCGACGAGACGGCCGCCGCCGTGGTGGAAAACGGCCGCATCCTCCGGTCGAATGTGGTCGCCTCCCAGGAGGACCTCCACGCCCGCTACGGGGGCATCGTGCCCGAACTCGCCTCCCGCCAGCACATCCGGCTCATCCTGCCCGTCATCGACGAGGCCCTGCGCCGGGCCGGGGTCGGCTGGGCCGACCTTTCGGCCATCGCCGTAACCTACGGCCCCGGCCTGGTAGGGTCGCTGCTGGTGGGTGTGAACGTGGCCAAGGCCCTGGCCTTTGCCAAAGGGCTGCCCCTGGTGGGGATAAACCACCTCGAAGGCCACGTTTACGCCAACTGGATTGAGGTGGACGGCAGCCCCGAACCCCAACTTCCCCTGCTTTGCCTCATCGTTTCGGGGGCCCACTCCGACCTGACCCTGATGCTCGACCACGGCAAGTTTCGGCGAATCGGCCGGACGCGGGATGACGCCGCCGGGGAAGCCTTCGACAAGGTGGCCCGGCTGTTGGGCCTGGGTTTTCCGGGGGGACCGGCCATCCAGCGGGCGGCCGAGATGGGCAACCCCGAAGCCTACCCCCTGCCCCGGGCTGAAATCAGGGAGGGCTGGGACTTCAGTTTCAGCGGCCTCAAAACCGCCACCCTCCGGTTAGTGGAAAGGCTGCGCGGCTCCGGCCCCCTTACGGAGCAGCAGGTGGCCGACATTGCGGCCTCCTTCCAGGAGGCCGTGGTGGATATGCTGGTTGCCAAGACGGTGGGGGCGGCCAGAGCCTTCCAGGTGCCCCAGGTGGCTTTGGCGGGGGGAGTTGCGGCCAACCGGCGGTTGCGGGAGCGGCTACGGGCCGAGTGCCCGGTGCCGGTGATTTACCCGCCGCCGTCTTTATGTACGGATAACGGGGCGATGATTGCGGCCGCCGGCTATTTCCGGTTTCGGGCCGGGGAAAGGGCAGACCTTGACCTGGACGTGGTCTCGAATCTAAAGCTCGAATAGCCCGTTTTTAGCCGGCGGTGACCATTCCCAGGGCGATGACGATGGCCCGGGCGAGAACGGGAATGCGCCGAAGGGCTTCGTCCAAGTTCTCGGCCATAAAGCGCAGTTCGCCCTCGACATAATCGGGGTCTAGCTGGCGGGCCAGTTCCCGAATCTTCTCGTAGCGGGCCTTGGCCTTATCTTCGAATTCGGAAAAGACGGTCACTTGCTGAGTGGCATAGCCCCGGTCGGAAACGACCAGCGTCCAGTCCGGCCCCAGCTGGATGTAAAGCTGAATAAAGCGGCCGTCGGGCAGGATGTAGGGCGTATCGAGTTTGAAGGCACCATCTTCGACGGTACACCCGATGCCCTCCGCCAGGAACTCGATAAACCTGGCCTTAATCGTTTGCGGGTCGAGCTCGCGCATCGGCATTCCTCCAGCGGGGTTATTCTAACACGTCCGGCGGTCCAGCCGACTGATCGCGACCCCGAGCCGCAACCGACCCTTCTGTGGGACGTGCCGGGCCGTGGGCCCCAGGTTAGGGACCGAAAATTCCCGAGGCGGCCCCCGGGCGGTTGGCATCCCCCAAACCTGTTATTATCCTTTGGAGGCCCAACCCGAAGGAGGCGTTATATGGGGTTTCAGTACATCCTCTACGAGAAGCGGGACCGCATCGCCTACGTGACCATCAACCGGCCGGAGGTCCTCAACGCCATCCACCCGCCGGCCAGCAAGGAGCTTTACGAAGCCTTCTGCGACTTCCGGGATGACCCCGAGTGCTGGGTGGCCATCCTGACCGGCGCCGGCGAGCGGGCCTTCTCGGCCGGAAACGACCTTAAGTGGACGGCCGAGCACGGCGGGCTGGCCCAGCAGCTGGCCGAGTTCGGGGATATCCCCTTCGGGGGCATCACCACCGGCTTCGAGTGCTGGAAGCCCGTCATCGCGGCGGTGAATGGCTACGCCCTGGGCGGGGGAATGGAGATGGCCATGGCCTGCGACATTATTATCGCCGCCGAACACGCCGAATTCGGACAGCCCGAGCCCCGGGTGGGCCTTATTGCCGCCGCCGGCGGCGTCCACCGCCTGCCCCGCCACGTTCCCCTCAAGCTGGCCATGGGCCTGCTCTTGACCGGCCGCCGGGTCACCGCCCAGGAGGCCTACCGGATGGGGCTGGTCAACGAGGTGGTCCCTCTTAAGGACCTCATTCCCACCGCCGAGCGGTGGGCCCGGGAGATCCTCGAGTGCGCCCCCCTGGCCGTTCGGGCGACCAAACAGGCCGCCCTCAAGGGCCTTGGCTGGCCCCTTGAGGTCGCCATGAACCTTAACTACGAGTGGGTGAGCCGGTGGCGCCGGGCCGAGGACACCATCGAGGGCCCCCGGGCCTTCGCCGAAAAGCGCAAGCCCGTCTGGAAGGGACGCTGACGGCCGGACCATGCCCGCGAAGGTTAAACTGGGCCTCGGCCTTGGGCCCTGGCCCTTCGGCCCGGCTGACCCGGAACGGTTTTTAGATTATATCGACCGGGCCGAAGGCCTGGGCATCGACTCGGTCTGGGTGAGCGAGAGGCTGGTGGGCGGGTCGGTGCTGGAGCCGGTGGCGGCCCTGGCCGTCGCCGCCGGCCGCACCCGGCGGCTCAAGCTCGGCACCAGCGTCCTCATCCCGGCCCTCCGTCAGCCGGTGTTCCTGGCCAAAGAGCTGGCAACCCTGGACTTCCTTTCCCGGGGCCGGCTGCTTCTGACCGTCGGCCTGGGGGCCGACGACCCGGCCGAGTTTGCCGCCGTGGGGGTGCCCAGGTCGGAGCGGGCGGGCCGGACGGAGGAGGCCGTGGTTTTGTTGCGGCGGCTCTGGGCCGAAGACCAGGTAACCTTTTCCGGCCGCTACTACCGGGTTCAAGGGGTCGAAATCTGGCCGAAGCCTTTCCGGCCGGGCGGTCCGCCCATCTGGGTTGGGGGAAGGTCGGAGGCGGCCCTCGACCGGGCGGCCCGCCTCGGGGACGGCTGGCTTGCGTCCAGCATCACGCCCGAAGAGTTTGCCGCCGGACGCCGGCGCATTGAGGCCCTCCTTTGCCGCTACGGCCGGACCATCGAGCCGGACCACTACGGGATTTACCTGCCCTTCTTCGTCGCCGCGACCCGGTCCCGGGCCTGGGAGCTGGCCGGCCCTTACCTTCTGCGCCGCCGGACGGACGTCGACCCGGCGGCCTATTCGGCCATCGGCTCTCTGGCCGACTGCCGGGCGGCCATCGACCGCTACCTGGCGGCCGGGGCCGTAAAGTTCGTCCTGCGGCCGGTGGGCCCCCCGGAGGCCCTAGCCGAGCAGTTAGACATCCTGGCCGAAGCTCTGTGCCCGGCCTACGAGGGATAAGTCCATGTCGGAGGCGCTGACCAAGCTTTTTGCCAGCCGGCCGTCGGGCCTGCCCTGGGCGGAAGGGTTTGTCGTCCCGGCCTACGACGGCCGCTCCCTGGTGAACCTGGCGGCGGCCGTCGTCGCCGGCTTCGGGGTCGAGCCCCCGGGGCCGGTCCTGACCCTTCCGGAGGTGACCTCGCAGCTTCGGTCGGCCCGGAAGGTGGTGCTCTTTGTTATCGACGCCCTCGGCTACGAGTTTTTTACGGCCCACCTTGAGGCCGCGCCGGATTCGGTCTGGCACGGGCTGGCCGATGGGGTCTACCCCATCACGTCGGTTTTCCCGTCGACGACGGTGGCGGCCTTAACCAGCCTGTGGACGGCCCGCAGCCCCCTCGAGCACGGCCTCATCGCCTACGAACTGCTTTTAAAAGACCTGGGGCTTTCGGCGAAGATGATCGAGCTTACGCCCAGCGTGAGCCGGGAGCCGGACTGGCTTATAAAGGCGGGGCTTATTAAGCCCGAGGAGTTTATGCCCCTGCCCCTTTTAAGCGAGCTGCTCGGCCGGGCCGGGGTTGAAGTTTACGGCCTCATGTATAAGCCTTACTGGCGCAGCGGCCTTACCCAGCTCCACCTGCGGGGCGTAAAACCCCTCGGCTACTTCACCCTTACCGACCTGATGATTACCCTCCGGGATTTTCTCAACGCCCACACCGACGGCCTCTTTTACCTCTGGGTCTACTGGCCCGGCCTCGATACCCTCGGCCACATGTACGGGGTTGACCTTGTCCGCCTGCGGGCCGAATTCGAAGAGGTCGGCCGCCTCCTCCGGGACCTGGTCTTAAAGGGGCTTTCAGTCCCGGCCCGGGATGGGCTGGTGATTTTGGTCACCGGCGACCACGGGATGGTGACCACCCCGGAGGAGACGACCGTCCCGGTCCGCACCGAGCCGGAGCTGATGCGGCCCCTGGCCATCCTGCCCACCGGGGAAGGGCGGGCGGCCTTTCTCTACGTTCGGCCGGGGGCCGAGGCCGAAGTTTACGGCTACTTCGCGGAGCGGCACCCCGGCCGGTTTGTCGTCTGGTCGGGGCGGGAAGCCGTCCGGGCCGGCCTCTTCGGCCGGGGCGAACCGCCCGACTACACCTGGGACCGGGTGGGGGACCTCATTGTGGTGGCCCGGGGTGGTAGCGCCCTTTACTGGGGGATCACCCCGAACCAGATGCGGGGCCGGCACGGGGGCGTCGAATCGGCCGAGATGGTGGTGCCCCTTATTCGGCTTAAGCTCTAACCGGGGGCCGCCGGAACCGGGGAATTATTTCGGCGGCGATGGCCCCTATCTGTTCGAAATAGCGCTCGGGCCGACCGGTGGGAACCAGAACAAAATACTCGACGCCGGCGCCGGTATATTCTTCCAGCCGGCGCCGGCAGTCGTCGGGGTTCCCCAGCACCACGTAGCGGTCGACGACCCGGTCGAAGGGCTGATTGTACTGGCGGGAGAGCCGTTCGACGGCCTCGGCCCTCGCCTCCTCGTAGGAGTCGGCCAGGCAGATGAACTGATAAAGGGCCTTTACAACCCCGTCCGGACTTCGGCCCCGCCGGTCCAGCTCCCGGTAAAGCAGTTCGAGGCTACTCCGGTAGCGCTCCGGGCTGAAAAGATACGGCAGGTAGCCGTCGCCCAGGCGGGCGGCCCGCCGGACGGCGGCCTCGGAGCGCCCGGCGACCCAGACGGGCGGCCCGCCGGACCGGGCCGGCCTCGGCCAGAGGGTTACGTTTTCCACCGCAAAGAAGCGGCCCCGGAAGGTGACGTTTTCTTCCGACCAGAGGCGGCGCATCAGCCGGAGGGACTCGTTGGTGCGGGGGCCCCTTTCGGCCACGGGTACCCCGACGGCCTCAAACTCCTTGGGGTACTCGCCCCCGACCCCAACCCCCAGGATGAGGCGGCCGCCCGAAAGCAAATCCAGGGTGGCCGCCGCCTTGGCCAAGATAATGGGGTGGCGCAGGGGCACCAGGACTACGGCGCTTCCGACGGCGATGGTCCGGGTCTTCTGGGCAAAGAAGCTTAACGTAACCAGGGCCTCGTAGGTGGGGCCGTGGAAGAAAAGGTGCTCGCCGGCCCAGATGGAGTCGTAGCCCAACTCCTCGACGGTGCCGGCCTCCCGCCAGGCGGCCGGCGGGAAGACCAGCCCGAAGCGCGGGTCAGCCTTAGCGCCCAACCTGGTTGCGGCCGGCGGCCTCCGGCGGGGTGGAGTCTTCTTCGCTGGCCTTCCGGAACTCCCGGATCATTTTGCCGAGGCCCGAACCGAGCTCCGGCAGCCGGCTGGCCCCGAAAATCAGCAAAACGACCACCAGAATAATGATGAGCTCGGGCAGCCCAAAGTTAAACGGCAGCATTTTTCAGTACCTCCTATTAAATGTTACACCAACGCGGGAGCGGGGGTTTTGGGGCTGGCCGGCCCCCTTCACAGACCGTGGATGGGGAAGATGAGCTGTTTTACCAGCTCCACGCTGGCCCGGGCAAAGGCCCGGATGTCCGCCCCCAGTTTCTCGGGCAGGGGGTTGGGAAGGGGGTCCCGAAGCCGCCGGCCCACCAGCCCGTGGAACTGGGCCGGGACGTCGTCGGGCAGTTCGATGCCGGCGAACTCGGCGTAGGCCAGGGTCCAGGCCCGGGGAACGACGCTCAGGTTATAGCCCCCGCCCCCCAGGGCCACCAGCCGGGGGCTGAAGCGGATAATGCGCCGGACGGCCTCGATAAACCCGTAGGTGGTGAGGGCCAGGTGGGTGAGGGGGTCGTCCCGGTGGGCGTCGACCCCCAGCTGGGCCACCACAACGTCGGGCCTGAAGGCTTCGATGAGGGGCGGCACCACCTGGTCGAAGGCCCAGAGCCAGACCTCGTCGTCGGTGTAGGGGGCCAGGGGGATGTTGACCGAGTAGCCCCGGCCCTTGCCCATCCCCACCTCCTGAACATCGCCGGTGCCCGGAAACAGAAAGCGGCCGGACTCGTGAATGGAGATGGTAAGAACCCGGTCGGTGCCGTAGAAGATGTACTGGACCCCGTCCCCGTGGTGGGCGTCGATGTCCACGTAGGCCACCCGGTAGCCCCGGTTAACCAGGTGGGCAATGACGACGGCCGGGTCGTTAAAGATACAGAAGCCCGAGGCCCGGTCGGGCATGGCGTGGTGGAGGCCGCCGGCAATGTTGAAGGCGATGGGAAAACTACCCTCCACCACCAGCTCCATGGCCTTAAGGCTGGCCCCGACCACCAGCTTGGATGCCTCGTACATCCCGGGGAAGACCGGGTTGTCGCCCCACTCGGAGAAGTTGTAGCGGGCGGGGTTGTACCGACGCTCGCCCCGGCTCAGGCTTTTTACGGCCTCGATGTACTCGGGGTCGTGGACCAGGCGCAAATCGTCGTCGGTGGCTTCCCCCGGGGGCACCAGCTCGGTGTTGCTAAGGCCAAAAACGCCGTAAGCTTCCAGAAGCTCGTAGGTGTATCTATACCGGATGGGCTTTAACGGGTGGTCCGGACGGTAGACGTGGCGGGAGAGGGCGTCGTCGTAAACGAAGGCCGCCCGCCTCATTCCGTCCCGGCCATGACCGTTTGGAGTTCGGCCCGCATCCGTTCCCAGTGGGTTCCCGGCCAGTAGACCCGGCCGCAGCTGGGACAGCGCCGGAAGTCCTCCTGGGTGGCGTAAACGTAGGGGGGTACCTGCTGGGCCACCTCGGGCTTGGCCGCCGGGTTCAGGGGCGAGTTGCATTCAAGACAGCGGGAGAACCACCGGTCGGGGGCCGGAAGCTTCAGGGCCTCGAGGACCTCCCGGAGCTGGCCGAGCCGGTCGTTACTCCGGACAAAGACGACCCTGAGCCGCCCGTCCATCACCTCCCGCCGCCGCAGAAAGGCGGTGTCCTTGGTGACGATAATACGGCCCTCCCGCCGGGCAATGGCCAGCAGGTCCTCGTCGGCGATGGGGTTAATGAACAGGGTGTCGAAACCGAGAACCCGAAGCCACTTGGCGAGGCGGCCGACGTTATTATCGACGATAAATTTTGTTGGGGCCAGGTCCATTGGGGATTAGCGGCCGGTGATCCGGCGCCACCAGCGCCGAATCTTCAGCCAGAGGTTGTCGCCGTATGGGGAGTAGTCTTCGATGTAGCGGCCGCGCCACCGGGGCCTGTAGGGGGTCCGCCCGGCCCGAAGGACCGACCAGGTAAAGCCAATTAAAAACAAAAGCAGGCCGAGCATCCCCACATAGTAGCCGGCCCGGGGGAGCAACAGCCGCAGGAACCAGGCGCTGAACACCAGGATGACGCTCACCAGGATGAGCTGACCGGGGTCGGTAAGAAACCCGGGGACCGGAATGGTAACCTGGAAACTGTTAACGAACCTCCGGAAGCGGCCTTTAAGCCGGGCCCACAGGCTGCGCCTGGGACCCTGACGCTCCATCCGCTCGAAGATTTCCCGTAACTGCTCTTCAATCGGGTCGGGCATGCTCTGGCTAACCCCAATCCTAATTGTATTCCACACAAAGGCCTTATTCAACCCAGGGGGCATGACAGTCAGGGTTTTCCGGTTATCCTGGATATTGCTGGCATCTAGGTCATAGCTTGGTTGTAGGGGCGCACGGCCGTGGGCCCCGACCGAATGGTCGGCGGCGACCTTGCGCATCTTTCCAAAGGGGCCAGTGCTAAAGACTGGAGAGCCTTGGTCGTGGCCGGTGGCGGTGGGCGAGGGGCTCTGCTAAAATTAAAATGCGGCGGGGAGTAGCGCAGCCTGGTTAGCGCGCGGCAATCGGGGTGCCGAGGCCCCGGGTTCAAATCCCGGCTCCCCGACCAGAACTACCGGCCTCAGGAGATACCTGGGGCCGGTAGTTTTATCCGACCCTTCGCCCGGTCATTTTCCGGGGCGGGCGGGCCTGGGGGGCCTGGCCGGATGCTCCAGCTTGAGCCGGAACTTAAGGGGCGGCCCCACAACCCGCTCCTCGCCGTCGGCCCGCAAAAAGATGTTGAAATTAAAGGCCCGCCCCCGCAGCCCCCCGGGAACCGTGGCCGTCACCGTCACCGGGTAGGTCGTTCCGGGCTGGAGGTTATGGGGGAGGCCGGATACGGTCACCTTCCCCCCAAACTTTTTGGGCCTGATTACGGCTTCGGGGTTTGTAACGGGCTGGCTTACGGTGAGGCTTACCGTCCGGGTTATGGTTTCGCCCAGGTGAACGGTGCCCGTTATCCGCCCCGGACTCCAGTGGAGCACCGGGGGCTTTTCAGGGCCTTCCGCCGCGGCGGAAGGGGCGCCGGCCGCCAGCAGGGCCGCCGAGGCGAGCAGGAGCAGGCCGCCGGTAAAGAGTAGGGCGCTAAGTTCCCGTCTCACAGGTCACCTCCGCCCGTAAAACGGCAGCCCGGGCCCGGAGGTTACGGGGGCCGGGAATTTTCCGGGCGGCTAGCCAACCTTGGGTCCGGCAGCCCGGACCTGGGGGGAGACGTGGGCCTCGTACTGTTTAAAGTTCTTAACAAATTCGGCCGCCAGCCGCCGAACCTGGTTTTCGTAGGCCCCAAGGTCCGACCAGAGCTGCCAGGGCTTTAACACCTCGTCGGGCACCCCGGGGACGTGGGCCGGAATCTGCAGCCCAAAATAGGGCTCCACCTCGTAGGCCACATCGTCCAGCTTCCGGTTAACGACCGCCCGCACCATCGCCCGGCTGTACTGGATCTTAATCCGCTGCCCAACCCCGTATGGGCCCCCAACCCAGCCGGTGTTCACCAGCCATACCCTGGCCCCATAGCGGCGCACCCGCTCGTCTAAAAGCCGCCCGTATTCGACCGGATGCAGCACCAGGAAGGGCGCCCCAAAACAGCTGCTGAAGGTGGCCTCGGGCTCCGTTACGCCCCGCTCCGTCCCGGCCAGCTTCGACGTGTACCCCGAAAGAAAGTGATAGACCGCTTGCTCCTCGGTAAGCTTTGCGATGGGCGGCAGAACCCCAAAGGCGTCGGCCGTAAGGAAGATGACATCCTTTGGGTGTCCGGCCGTCCCCGTGGGGCTTACGTTTCGCAAAAACTCGATGGGATAGGCCGCCCGGGTGTTCTCGGTCAGGGAGTCGTCCTCGAACCTGGGCCGGCGGGTCTCGGGGTCGACGACCACGTTTTCGAGCAGGGTCCCGAACCGGTGGACGGCCTCGTAGATCTCCGGCTCGGCCTCCGGCGAAAGGTTTATCGTCTTGGCGTAACAGCCGCCCTCGAAATTAAAGATGCCGTCGTCCCCCCAGCCGTGCTCGTCGTCCCCCACCAGGACCCGCTCGGGGTCCGTCGAAAGGCTGGTTTTGCCCGTCCCCGAGAGGCCGAAAAAGAGGGCCGAGGAGTTGTCGGGCCCGGCGTTGGCCCCGCAGTGCATGGGAAAGACCCCCTGCATCGGCAGCAGGTAATTTAGGGCCGTAAAGACGCTCTTTTTTATCTCCCCGGCGTAGGCCGTGCCCCCGATCAGAATCTCTTTGCGGGCCAGATTAAGCAGGATAAAGACTTCGCTGCGGGTGCTATCGATTTCGGGAATGGCTTTAAACTCGGGGGCGGAAATGACCACAAATTCCGGCCGGTGGCCGGCCAGCTGCTCTGGGGTCGGCCGGATGAAAAGGTCCCGGGCAAAGAGGCTCTGCCAGGCGGTGGTGGTGATTATGCGGACGGGCAGCCGGTAGCGGGGGTCGGCGCAGGCAAAGAGGTCCTGGACGAAAAGCTCCCGGTCCTGCAAAAAGGCCATAAGCCGCCGGCGCACCCGCTCGTAGGCTTCCGGTTCGAAGGGCTGGTTTACCGGACCCCACCAGATCCGGCCCTCGGTCGAAGGCTCCCGGACGACGAATTTGTCCCGGGGCGAGCGGCCGGTGTACTTGCCGGTGTGGACGGCCAGGCCGCCGCCCTCGGCCAGCATCCCCTCGCCCCGCAGGACGGCCAGCTCCACAAGCCTTGGGGGCGTAAGGTTCCAGTAAACGCGCCGGGGGTTTGCGATGCCGTGGGCCTCAAGGCCGGTGGCGGTCGGGGAAGTAATGTCCACCATTTTTTCACCTCAACGCAGTATCTCTTACCGCCAGCAGCGACAGCAGAACGCCTCTCCGTATATAATCCCATCGGGAAGCTTTAGTCAAGTCATAAGCCGGCCAGCCTATAGCTTGTATGGTTTCAGAAAGGATGCCCGAGGCCGCCGACCCGGTTGAGCTTCTGGCCGGCTGGGTCCGTTCGGCCCGCTCGGCGGTGGTTTTCACCGGGGCCGGGGTAAGCACCGAATCGGGAATTCCCGATTTCCGGGGCCCAAACGGCCTCTGGACACGGGTAAACCCGGCCAATTTCACCATCCGCCGCTACCTGGAGGACCCCCAGGTCCGGCGGGACTCCTGGGAACGGTTCAGGACCGGCGGGGTTTACGGCCAGGCCGAGCCCAACCCGGCCCACTATGCCATCGCCGACCTGGTCCGGGCCGGTCGGGTTAAGTGGGTTATAACCCAGAATATCGACGGCCTCCATCACCGGGCCGGAACCCCGCCCGAACGGGTCATCGAGCTCCACGGCAACCTCAGGTTCGCCAAGTGTCTGGGCTGCCGCCGGCGCTTCGGGAAGGCCGAGGCCCTGGCCCTTCCTCCCGACCCGTCGGATGGGGTGCCCCGCTGTCCCGACTGCGGCGGCCTCCTTAAATCGGGCACCGTCTCCTTCGGCGAACCCCTGCCGGCCGAGGAGCTGGCCCGGGCCGAGGCGGCGGCCCAGAACTCGGACCTCTTCATCGTGGTCGGGTCTTCCCTGGTGGTTTACCCGGCGGCCTATCTGCCCCTGCATGCCCTGGATGCCGGGGCCAGGCTGACCATTATCAACCTCGGGGAGACGTCCCTGGACCACCTGGCCCACCTGCGCATTTCGGCCCCGGCGGGCCAAGTCCTGCCCGAAGTGGCCCGGCTGGCCCTAAAATGAAAGACCTGGTGGTCGTGGTTACGGGGGCCTCCCGGGGCATCGGGGCGGCCACCGCCCGCCTCCTGGCCGAACAGGGGGCCAGGGTTGTGTTGGCCGCCCGCTCGGCCGAGGCCCTGCTGGCCCTGGAGGCCGAGCTGAACGGCCGGGGCAAGGCCGCCCTGGCCGTCCCCACCGACGTGATGGACCCCTATCAGCTGGACCGGCTCGTGGCGCGGACGGTGGGGGTGTTCGGGCGGGTAGATGTCCTGGTTAACAACGCCGGCATCGGGGAGCCCTCCCAGGTTGCCCACAGCCCCGACGAGCTTATCGACCAGCTTTTTGAGACCAACTTGCTGGGCCCCATCCGCCTGACCCGGCGGGTTTTGCCCCATATGCTTGCCCGCCGCTCGGGCCACATTATCTTCGTAAGCTCCGTGGCCGGCCACATTCCGGTTCCGCCCATCACCCTCTATTCGGTGACCAAGGCGGGCCTCATCGCCCTGGCCGAGGGCCTCCGGCGGGAGGTGGGGCCCCGGGGCATCCGGGTCTCGGTGGTTTCGCCCGGGTTTATCCGAACCGATATGGTCGGGGACGTGGGGGTGCCGCCCCGCTGGCTGCCGATGCCCGGCCCCGAGGCCGTGGCCCGGGCCATCGCCCGGCTTATCCGCCACCCCCGGCGGGAAGTAATCATGCCCTGGTACTACTGGCCGCTGGTCGCCCTCAACACCGTCGCCCCGGGCCTGGTGGACCTGGGCCTGCGGTTTTTCCTGACCCGACCCCGTCCGGCCCCCGAAAAAGCCCCAAGGTCTCCGGCCGATTGAGTTCGGCCCCCGCTTTTGCTAAGATAGTTTTAAGACGAAGGCGGATAGGCGGCCAGCCTTGGGCTGGCGGGGAGGGGACAGATCTGCTGACGGCTACGGCGGGCAGACAGGACCGGTTAGCCCGGGCCATCATCGCCGGCTTCGTCGCCTCGACGGCGATGCTTTTTACCTTCATCGCAGCTTACCTGCTGGCATCCCTCCTGGCGACCGTGGAACTTCAGGAGTACAAGCGGGGTGCGACGGCCATCCGGGAGGGGTTTCACGCCCTGACCAACAACGCCCTCATCGACCTGGCCCGGCCGAATCCGTATGCGGCGGTGATGGTCCACTTCGTTATCGGCATCGTCTTTGCCATCGTCTACGCCTACCTCTTTGAGCCCCGGCTTCCCGGCCCCAGCTGGCTGCGGGGTATCCTCTTCTCGTTCGGGCCCTGGATTTTTCGCTGGTGGTCTTCCTGCCGCTGGTTGGGGGCGGCCTTTTCGGCCTCGGCATTGGGGCGGGGCCGCTGCCCATTATCGGCAACCTGATTCTGCACCTGGTCTACGGGGCCACCCTGGGTATTCTTTACGGGCCTGCCGGCCGGGTCGTGGTCGGGGAGGAGGCTCCCCCAACGGAGCTGGAGGGCCGGGTTATCTCCCATTCGGACGCGGTGGCCGCCCAGGGGATCGTCGTCGGCCTGGGCCTTGGGCTGGCCCTGGGCGGGGCGGCGGTGTTGCTGGGGTGGGCTACGGGGCAGACGGCGGTTCTGGGGGATAATCCCCTGGCGGCCGTGGCGGTTGTGGGGGTAACAGGGGCCGCCCTCGGCGGCCTGGTCGGGTCCTTTATCGGCCTCTCGGTGGGGGAGGAGAAGAAGCGGCCGGTGTCGGGCTGAGGACGGCGGCCATCGCCCGGTCGATTCGGGGGTAGGCCAGCCAGACCCAGCCGACCCCGAAGAGGGCCCCGGTTGCCGTCCGCAAAAGCCAGTCGCTTTCCCGCAGGCCGATGAGCTGGGTTAGGCCGTCCACGGCCAGGGGCAGAATAAGGACCAGAAAGAGGCGCCAGTCCAGGGCCTGGACCCGCTTTCGCAACAGGCCGTAGGCCAGCCCGGCCGCCAGCATCAGCCCGTAGATGGCCACGTCCCGCTCGCAGAAGGCAACCTTAAACCCGAGCTCGGGGTTGCCCACGAAGGCGGCCGGGTCGGCGGGGTTGACGAAGGGTCGGAGCTCCTCGGCCGAATAGACCGGCCGCGGCCCGAACAGAAAATAGCTCCGGCCCGGCAGCTGGTGGCAGGCGGCCCGGTACGCCAGGTAGATGGCCCGGGCCGGGGCCTCATAGCCAACGGCCATAAGAATTGGGGCCAGGAAGGGCGGGAGCATAAAGGCGAAAAGGCCCAGGTTGGCCAGGGCGAGCCAGTGGCGGGCGACGAAGCGGACGAGGCCGTCGACAAAGCCGACCACCGCCCGGTCTAGGGCCCGCCGGCGGGGGCCGACGGCCAGCAGGTCCAGGTAGAGGTCGTAGGCCGAATGATCCTTACGCTCCATGCCGTGCCCCCGACGCCGTCGGTTCAGGCACGGATAAATCTGGGTTTCGGGCCCGCCGGGCCTGGCGGATAAATCCCAGGCCGACCAGAATCAGCAGCAGGCCGAAGACCAGGGTTGGCCGGAGGGCGGAAAACCAGAGGGGTTCCGGCCGGGCGAAGGCCAGGGCCAGCCGGCCGAGGCCGAAAAGGAGGGCCCAGAGGCCGAAGGCAAGCCCCGGGGCCTGAAGCCGGCCCCGCCCAAGCAGGACCACCCCCAGGATTGCCAGCCCGAGGATTATCTCATAGGCGGGGTAGGGATGGACGGGCAGGTCCAGCCGGTAGGCCAAGGAATCGGGGTGGCGGTAAACCACGGCCCAGGGCAGGGCCACCGGGTTTCCGGCCCCGTCCCCGTTTATAAGGCTGCCGAGGCGTCCTAACCCGACCCCGAAGACCAGCCCCGGGACGGCCGCATCCAGCGCCCTGGCAAAGGGCAGCCGGCTTTGACGGCACGCCAGGGCCGCCGCCCCGCCCCCCACCAGCAGGCCCCCGAAGAGGGACATTCCCCCCTGGTGGAGGGCGAGGATAAGCTGGGGATTCAGCCGGTAATAATCCGGGTAGTCGGCCACGTGGAAGAGGCGGGCCCCAACCAGGCCGGCTGCCAGCGCCCAGAAGGTGGCGGCGTTGACCTTGTCCTCGGGCAGGCCCCGGCGCCGGGCCTCCCGGAAGGTTATCATCAGCCCCCCGAGGACCCCCAGGGCCAGAAAGACCCCGTACCAGCGCAGGGCGTAGCCGCCCAGCGCCAGGACCACCGGGTCGACGCTCAGCTCGATAAAGGCCACCCCGTCATTACTTTACCCCGCCGACGGCCCGGGCGGCTAGTCCCTTTGGCCCCGGACCAGGTAATCCCAGCAGGTGCGGGCCAGCCGGCCGATCAGATAGGTGGCCGCGTAGTGGCCCGGGGTCCCGTCGGGAAGCTCGGGGGGCACGTAATCGGTAAAGACACTCAGGATAAAGCGGGGCTCGTCGCCGGCGAAGATTACCCCGGCGTCGTTGTAGTTGCGGGCGCCCGTACCGGTCTTGTGGGCCACCTTCGTTCCGGCCGGAAGCTGGGACGGCAGCCGGCTGCGCAGCTTCTGCCAGGAAAGAATTTCAAGGCCGTAGCGGCAGAGCTCCGGGGTGAGGCCGAGGCGGGCGGCCGCCGCCCCATCCCGGGCGCCCTGAACGGCCAGGTCGAGGAGACGGCCGACGTCGGCCGGGGTGGTCGTGTTGACGATTTCCAGGGGATGGTCCCAGGGGAGGGGCCGGGGCGGGATACCGTTGCGGTGGGTGGTCCCGACCATGCCGGCGGACCGGCAGAAATCGTTAACATAGTCAAGGCCCAGCATATCCACCACCGTCCCGGTGCAGGTGTTGTCGCTGACGATAATCATCATCACCAGGCAGTCCCGGAACTGGATGGTGAAGCCGGGCTGAAGGTGCTGAAAACACCCGGAATCGTTGTTTCGATATCTGGCCTGAATTTCCACCGGCTGGTCGAGGCGGAAGCGGCCCTCGTTTACGGCCTTCAGGGCGGCCATCAGAATCGAGACCTTCCGGGTGCTGGCCGAGGGCGCCACCACGTCGCCGTTGCGGTGGCTTTCGGCCCCCGAGGCCAGGTCTTTAAGATACCAGCCGGTGTGAAAAGGGTAGCGGTCGCAGAGGGCGTTTAAACTGCGGGCAAGGGCCTCCAGGCTCGGCATAAACTTCGCCTCCGGCTAACAAGGGTCGGTCAGATTATGGCCCGAAGGGGCGGGAAAGGTCCAGTCGGCCTAACCCACCTTGCGGGGGTCGAGGGCGTCCCGGAGGCCGTCGCCGATGAAGTTGATGGACAGCACGGTGAGAAAGATGGCCAGGCCGGGGAAGATGGCCCAGTGGGGGGCCATATCCAGCCGGTCCTTGGCGTCAAAGAGGAGCCGGCCCCAGGTGGGCATGTCCGGGGGGAAGCCCAGGCCCAGAAACGAGAGGGTGGACTCCTGGAGGATGGCCGCGGCCACCCCCAGGGAGGCCGCCACGATGACGGGACTGAGGGCGTTGGGGAGCATGTGGACTACCACCATCCGGAAGCCCGGAACCCCAACGCACCGGGCCGCCTCGATGAATTCTTTTTCTTTGATGGACAAAAAGGCGGCCCGGACCAGCCTGGCAACAGGCATCCACCTCAAACTGCCGATGACGGTCACCATCAGCAAAAAGATGCCCAATTCGGCCCCGAACACCCCCCGCACGGGGTCGCGGAAAAGATAAATAACCAGCAAAAGGAGGGGAAGGGGCGGCAGGGCGATGAAAAGGTCGGTGACCCGCATCAAGACATGGTCCACCGTGCCCCCGAAGTAGCCCGAAAGGGCCCCGACGGCGGTGCCAATGGTGACGGCGATGAACATGGCCGCCAGACCGACGGCAATGGAGACCCGCCCGCCGAAGAGGAGCCGGGCCAGGATATCCTGACCCAGGTCGTCGGTACCGAGGGGGTGGGCCAGGCTCGGGGGCTTGAGCCGCTGGGTCATGTCGATCTCGTTGAACTTTACCGGGTAAACCAGGGGGCCGAAAACCGTGGCGAAAACCATGAAGGTGAGAACGACGAGGCCGAACATGGCCAGGCGGTGGCGGCGGAACTGCCGCCAGGCGTCGGCCCAGAGGGTGCGAGGCGGCCGGGCCAGGGCCGCCTCGGCGGCCCGAACGGCACCGGGGGCAAAGCCGCGTCCAACGGTCATCGGCCTCTCCTAGTCATAGCGGATGCGGGGGTCCAGGACCCCGTAGGCCAGGTCGGCGATAAGGTTAAAGACGACGACCAGCACCGCATAAGCGAAGACGATGGCCATCACCACCGGGGTATCTTTAAGCTGAATGGAGCTTATTAAAAGCGAACCGATTCCCGGGACCCGAAAGATCTGCTCGGTGACGATGGCCCCCGTAAAGATACCCGGAATCTGGAGGGCCATGATGGTAACCACCGGGATGAGGGCGTTGCGGAGGCCGTGGCGGAGGATGACGGCCCGCTCGGAAAGCCCTTTGGCCCGGGCCACATTGATATAGTCCATCCGAATGACGTCGAGCATGGCGGCCCGGATGTAGCGGGTTAGGACCGCCCCCTCAAAGAGGGCCAGGACCATGATGGGCATGGCCGCATGCCGTACAATTTCTAAAAGCCAGGCCGGGCCGGCGGCCTGAACGTTGGTGGTAAAGACCATGGGGAGCCAGCGCAGGTAAATGCTGAAAATCAGAATGAAAATAAGGCCGGTGAAGAAAGTGGGCAGGGAGAAGCCGATAAAGGCCAGGGTCGTGGCCAGGTTGTCCAGCCAGGAGTACTGGCGGACGGCGGAGATAATCCCCACCGGCAGGGCGATGAGCAGGGCCACCAGGTAGGCGGTGCCCATCACAAAGAGGGTGGTGGGCAGGCGCTGCCAGATGAGCTGGGTCACATCCACCCGGCTGACAAAGGAGTAGCCCAGGTTGCCCTGAAGCAGGGAGGTCAGCCACTTAACGTAGCGGATGTGGATGGGGTCGTCCATGCCCAGCTGGCGGCGCAGATTCTCCCGGACCTCCACCGGAACGTTGGGGTTAAGGGCCAGCTCGGCGAACGGGTCGCCGGGGGCCAGGGAAAGAATTACGAAAAGGATGAGGCTGATGCCGAGGAGGGTCGGCACAGCGATAATCAGCCGACGGATAAGATACTTCGTCAACCCCGAAGCTCCGGCTAACCTCGGTCCGTCCTAGCCCGTTCGGTACCAGTAGGCCAGCTTCCAGAGGTTAGAGTCCCAGGCCGTCAGGTCCATCCCCCGCAGGTTGTTCTTGGCGGCGGCTTGGCCGTTGCGGTTGACGACGGGGATGACCACGACGTCGTCGATAACCATCTGGTTCATTCGTTTGATAAGCTCGGCCCGTTTGACCGGGTCCATCTCGGTCCGGGCTTGATTCCAGAGTCGGTCGTACTCAGGGTTCTGGTAGCGCTCGATGTTGCGGCCGGACCAGTTGTTGGCCTTTTGGGCCACCTGCCAGGAGGTCCATTTCTCCAGGAAAGCCTGGGGGTCGGGCGAACCCGGCCCGGTGGTGTACATCTGCATGTCGGCGTAAAAGTGGGAATAGGTGTCGGGGTTGCCGGGGTCGCTGGAGAAGAAGACGTCGGAAACGACGGCCTTAAGCTCAACTTCAACCCCGATGGACTCCAGGTCCTTCTTGATGATGGCCTGGGTCTTTTGCCGCACCGGGTTGACCGAGGTCTGAAAGAGCACTTTCATTCGCCTGCCGTCCTTCTGGCGGACCCCGTCCGGGCCCCGCCGCCAGCCGGCCTCATCCAGCATCCTGGCGGCCTTTTCCAGGTTGAACTCCCAGCGGCCCCCCTCGGGGACGTACTTTTTGGGGTTGAAGACCATGTAGATGCCGACCTGGCCCCCGGCCCCGTAAAGCTCGTCGACGATCAGCTTGCGGTTTACGGCGTAGCTGAAGGCCTTGCGGACGGCCGGGTCGCTGAAGAACGGGTGCCTGGTCTTGATGCTGGAGCGCTCGCCATCCACCTCGGTCCAGGGGTCGGTGTAATTGAGCTGGATGTGCTCGGTGCTGGAGCCGGGGTAATTGATCACCCGGCCGGTGCCCATCTTTTCCAGGCTGGCGAGCACATCCCACTCGACCTGCATGTTCCAGGCGAAGTCGTATTCGCCCGTCTGGAGGACGGCCCGGGCGGCCGAAGGGGCATCGCCCCCGCCCTTAAGCTCGAGGCGGTCGAAGAAGGGCCGGTTGGGAACGTGGTATTTGTCGTTGATCTCGGCGATGATGATGTCGCCCGGCCGGAACTCGACGAGTTTATAAGGACCGGTTCCCACCGGCTTTAAGTTATAAGGCGAGTTGCGGGCATTCTGCCCCTTATAGGGGGCGATAAGGTGCTTGGGAAAGATATGGCCTCGGCCCCCGACAAAGGGCGCATGCCAGATGGGGGTAGGCTCCTGGAAGACGACCTTGACCGTGTAGTCGTCGACCTTTTCGACCACCTGAATATTCGTGTAGTCGCCCCGGGTTGTGGCCGCCGTCGCCGGGTCCATAACGTATTCCCAGGTGAAGACGACGTCGTCGGCGGTGAACGGCTGCCCGTCGTGCCAGACGACCCCCTGCTTGAGCCGCCAGATGACCCAGCGGCCCTCCCGGTCGAGGGTGCCCTTCTCGACGCTGGGGACTTCGGCGGCTAAGATGGGGAAAATCTCCCCGTCGGGGTCGTAGGCGGCCAGGGGCTCGGTGAAGATGCGGGAGCCGTCGAAGTCCTTGGTTCCGGCGGAGAGGTGGGCATTGAGGATTACCGGGGCCTGCCACCAGAGGAGTTTAAGCAGTCCCCCACCGCCCCGCCGGGTCGGCTGGAACTCCTCCTTTGGGGCCTCCGGCTGGGTCGGCGTGGCCGGGGCCGGGGCGCACGCCTGAAGGATGCTGACGATAAGGGGCATGGAAATTCCCGCCCCCAGCAGGGTGTGGATGAACTACCGCCGGCTTATCCGACCCGCCTTAAGCTCTTCAATCAGCTCTTCAACCGTCCAGTTCGCCATATGCCTGCCTCCCGGGCCAGATTTTTTTATTTTATGCACCCTATCAACCCGAATTTCAGCGTGAGTTTAACAAAGGCAGGCCTCATTGTCAATTTTCAGCGGCGCAGACGCCGCAACCGTCCGGCCGCCATTGTTATTATCAAGCCGGCGCAGCAAGCATCAGCGAAATAGGGTCAATGGCGGCCGCAACGGGGCTGTCCCGTCCGCCGCCTATCCGGCAATTCGGGTTTAACGCCCGGCCGTGAAGATGCTGGCTAGTCTGCCTGCGATTTTGTCCGGCTGTCGGCGGAGCGGGTATAATCTTTGGATAAAAACGGCTGACCGGGAGGCGTGGTGTTCAGCCCGATCAATGCTATTCTGGGCTTCTTTTCGTACGACATCGGCATCGACCTCGGCACCGCCAACACCCTGGTTATGGTCAAGGGCAAGGGCATCATTATCAATGAGCCCTCGGTAGTCGCCATCGATAAGCGGACCGGCAAGGTCCAGGCCGTCGGTGCCGAGGCCAAGCGTATGGTTGGTCGGACGCCGGCCAGCATCGTGGCCATCCGGCCCCTCAAGGACGGGGTCATTTCCGATTTCGAAATCACTGAGCGAATGCTCAACTACTTTATCACCAAAGTCCACGAGAAGTTCAGCTTCATGGTTCCCCGGCCCCGGGTTGTCGTCGGCATCCCCAGCGGGTGCACCGAGGTGGAAAAGCGGGCCGTTCGCGACGCCGCCCTCAATGCCGGGGCCCGGGAATGTTATCTCATCGAGGAACCCATGGCCGCGGCCATCGGGGCCGGCCTGCCCGTTATGGAGCCCACGGCCAGCATGGTGGTCGATATCGGGGGCGGCACCACCGAGGTGGCGGTCATCGCCCTGGGGGGGATCGTCGCCAGCAAGTCGATCCGGGTAGCCGGGGACGAGATGGACGAGGAGATCATTAACTACTGCCGTCAGCACTACAGCCTCCTCATCGGGGAGCGGATGGCCGAAGAGGTCAAGATTGCGGCCGGTTCGGCCTTCCCCCTCGACGAGGAGGTCGAGGTCGTCCTGCGGGGCCGGGACATCGTGACCGGCCTGCCCAAGGAGGTTGCGATAAGCAGTGTTGAGGTCCGGGAGGCCATCTCGGCCCCGGTTCAGGCCATCGTCGACGCCGTCAAGACCACCCTGGAAATCACGCCCCCGGAGCTGGTGGCCGACTTGATGGACCGGGGGATCGTCCTGGCCGGCGGCGGGTCGCTTCTCCGGGGCCTGGACCGCCGGATCGCTTACGAGACCAGGGCTAAAGTCTACGTTGCTGACGACCCCCTTACCTGCGTCGTCCGGGGGACCGGGGTTGTGCTTGAGGACCTCGACCGCCTGCGGAAGGTCCTGGTTGAGGTTCAGACGACGCGGCCGTTCCGGTTCGCCTGAAAGACCCGGGGGTGAAAATGCAGCGTCCGGCCGGGAG
>DAOTYJ010000072.1:0-3854 GCA_034434875.1 Dehalococcoidia bacterium
GAACTGGTATATAAGGTTTAAGTGAGAATCCGTTAGGGAATTGAAAGTTTTCCTATTCCTTTGCGCCCTATTCATAACTTTACGTGTGAGAATCCGTTAGGGAATTGAAAGAACAAAACCCAAGCAGGCAAAAGAACTCAGTAGCACTTACCAGTGAGAATCCGTTAGGGAATTGAAAGATTACATTAACAGCAACAGGAAGGACTTCAGATGGTTTAGCTGCCAGAGTGAGAATCCGTTAGGGAATTGAAAGCTTAAAGGCAATTGTGGTCTAGATAATGTCTCTGTAACGTGAGAATCCGTTAGGGAATTGAAAGCTACTTTAAACATCATTATTACATGTTGAAACTAATGTTGGTGAGAATCCGTTAGGGAATTGAAAGGTCTCTCAGCCTCTCCCCTTATCGCATCCAATATATCGGTGAGAATCCGTTAGGGAATTGAAAGAGTATTTCCTTACCGCATATTAGCACATCTGGGTCTCTAAGTGAGAATCCGTTAGGGAATTGAAAGTTATCACCTATTCAATGTAATTATCTTGATCATATTCTATGTGAGAATCCGTTAGGGAATTGAAAGAAATATGAGTATAAGGCTTTAACACTTTTTAATATATTCTGTGAGAATCCGTTAGGGAATTGAAAGTTAATGCCAAAAATTGATTTTACCATTAATCCTTATGTGAGAATCCGTTAGGGAATTGAAAGTTATTGTTCATCGTTGTTATTATCACCTCCTAGTTTATTGTGAGAATCCGTTAGGGAATTGAAAGCTATATTTACCCTGCGCCATTGGCATTTTCTGTCACCGTTGGGTGAGAATCCGTTAGGGAATTGAAAGGCATAAAGCAAGAGTATAAACAATTACAACATGCATTTAAGTGAGAATCCGTTAGGGAATTGAAAGAAGCAGATAGTAACATCACCATTACAGCTAGACTTCACATGTGAGAATCCGTTAGGGAATTGAAAGATTGATTCTGTTAACTCTGGGATTTCATCCAAGACGTGAGAATCCGTTAGGGAATTGAAAGAATATAGATAATTGATGTAGCAACTGATATGCTAAGGTAACGTGAGAATCCGTTAAGGAATTGAAAGGATGAGATTATCAAGCAGGCTAAAGATGACAACTTAATGTGAGAATCCGTTAGGGAATTGAAAGGTAATTTGTTAAGTCCATAAGCTTCAGTATCAAATGGTGAGAATCCGTTAGGGAATTGAAAGACAGCATCTGCTCCAAACGATGTTACAGCCAAATATCTACGTGAGAATCCGTTAGGGAATTGAAAGTCATCGATCAATAAATATAAACATTTGTAATTATCAGCCAGTGAGAATCCGTTAGGGAATTGAAAGTTATTATCACCACCTAGTTTAACAGCTAATATGTATATACCGTGAGAATCCGTTAGGGAATTGAAAGTGGGACATAGCATTCTCTCCAGATGGTAGATATTTGGCTGTAGTGAGAATCCGTTAGGGAATTGAAAGTTAAATGCTTTGTTTTTGTTATCGTTATCATCATCATGTGAGAATCCGTTAGGGAATTGAAAGGATACGATAAATTCGGTATTACAGCTACCTATTGCTACCGCGTGAGAATCCGTTAGGGAATTGAAAGCTAGTATACGAATGTTATAGCTGTAAGATTAAGTTTGTGAGAATCCGTTAGGGAATTGAAAGACTTTCGGTATAGGTTCATTAGGTTGCCATATCTCTCGCAGTGAGAATCCGTTAGGGAATTGAAAGATATCTTACTATTACCTATATACCCCCCATGAGTAATTGTGAGAATCCGTTAGGGAATTGAAAGATCTGGGTATATTCACAACCCTATAAGTACTTACAAAGTGAGAATCCGTTAGGGAATTGAAAGTTACTCAAGCGCTTATACCCGTGCTACCAGCATGTTCATTAGTGAGAATCCGTTAGGGAATTGAAAGATATAACTTAACACTTCATGATATGTTACCCATTCTCTTGCTGTGAGAATCCGTTAGGGAATTGAAAGCTTGGCGAGTATGTATGCATACGGTGTTAATTCATCCAGGTGAGAATCCGTTAGGGAATTGAAAGAAGTATAGCCTAGGTATAGGTAAGATATAGCCTAGGCATGTGAGAATCCGTTAGGGAATTGAAAGACATGAACACTTGCATCACTATCTACTTGAATATTAGTGAGAATCCGTTAGGGAATTGAAAGCTGTAGAGACATGAAGTATCTTGCCTTATCAAGCACTGTGAGAATCCGTTAGGGAATTGAAAGTGTGCTAACAAATATACCAATCCTATTTGTTTTAATTCTTGTGAGAATCCGTTAGGGAATTGAAAGCTAATTATCTTATCATCTATTAAAACCCCATATCCATGGGGTGAGAATCCGTTAGGGAATTGAAAGGTTTTAACAATATGCAGAGATTCATAAAGATGTATATAGGTGAGAATCCGTTAGGGAATTGAAAGGTGTAACTATACAAAAGGAAAAATATGGCTCAGACCCCGAGTGAGAATCCGTTAGGGAATTGAAAGTTATATTTTAATAGATAGTACATCTCTACATCTACCTGCTCTAGTGAGAATCCGTTAGGGAATTGAAAGAATAAACGCATAACGTTCACGTGTAATTTCTGATCATCTTTCAGTGAGAATCCGTTAGGGAATTGAAAGATACCTCTATGTAAATATTGCCCTGTAAATAATAACATTTGGTGAGAATCCGTTAGGGAATTGAAAGTAATACACATTCAACTACTATCCTGTCAGGAGCATCGTGAGAATCCGTTAGGGAATTGAAAGCAGGAGCGACAGTCCTTGGTGATCAAGGTTTGGTATGTATGTGAGAATCCGTTAGGGAATTGAAAGGAATTAATTGTTACAGTTTGGTTTAACGAATATGGTTATGTGAGAATCCGTTAGGGAATTGAAAGTTATAAACAACGCCAGATTAATTACATGGCGTGGTCGAGTGAGAATCCGTTAGGGAATTGAAAGTAATCGTGACCATATGTAATATTAAATAAACTATTATTTGTGAGAATCCGTTAGGGAATTGAAAGATTAATATTTATCGTAATATTGATCGAACTCTGATTATTTGGTGAGAATCCGTTAGGGAATTGAAAGTTATTACTGGGTGTCTGTGTTGGTGTAAGCCTCTCCATAAGTGAGAATCCGTTAGGGAATTGAAAGATTATTTTGGTTAACCTCGTGATATAGGCTTGAATTTCATCAGTGAGAATCCGTTAGGGAATTGAAAGATTATGAATAACCATAGAATCTATAGGGTACTCTTTATTGTGAGAATCCGTTAGGGAATTGAAAGGTAGTAACAAATACTAGTCTTGCTTTACTTTTCAACTGCTTTGTGAGAATCCGTTAGGGAATTGAAAGTTTGCTTTACTCATTCTTCTCACCTATTATACTATCTATGTCAGTGAGAATCCGTTAGGGAATTGAAAGTGTATATTATCTGGCTTATCTCTTTATTCATGAACAAAGTGAGAATCCGTTAGGGAATTGAAAGTCTACGGTAACCCTCGAGAGGGTTACCGTAGCCTTCTGATGTGAGAATCCGTTAGGGAATTGAAAGAACTCTTCATCAGTCATTTCGCTTTTCCATACTTCTATGTAAGTGAGAATCCGTTAGGGAATTGAAAGTACTGTGCTGTATCATATACCTTAGTATCTGCTCTAGTAGGTATGTGAGAATCCGTTAGGGAATTGAAAGTCTTTTGTGATTAAATCTTTGCCTGTTAAATTCTCTAGTGAGAATCCGTTAGGGAATTGAAAGATAAACTTTACACCTATTCTTTTCCCTCTTCTTGTAGTGAGAATCCGTTAGGGAATTGAAAG
>DAOTYJ010000073.1:0-9434 GCA_034434875.1 Dehalococcoidia bacterium
GGCCCTGACCGTGTTACAATTAGGCGAAGGAGGTTGAACGCACCATGGCCGAGTCGATTCTGAAGGGGACCTGGCGGGTAAAAGCCGGACTTGCCCAGATGCTCAAAGGCGGGGTGATCATGGACGTGGTCACCCCGGAGCAGGCGAAGATCGCCGAAGAGGCCGGCGCCGTGGCCGTCATGGCCCTGGAGCGGGTGCCGGCGGACATCCGGGCGGCCGGGGGTGTTGCCCGGATGGCGGACCCGGCCCACATCGAAGCCATCATGAAGGCGGTGAGCATCCCGGTGATGGCCAAGTGCCGGATCGGCCACTTTGTCGAGGCCCAGATCCTCGAGGCCCTCGGCGTCGACTACATCGACGAGTCTGAGGTCCTCACCCCGGCCGACGAGAACCACCACATCTGGAAGCATGACTTTAAGGTTCCCTTTGTCTGCGGCTGCCGGGACCTGGGCGAGGCCCTGCGGCGGATCGCCGAGGGGGCGGCCATGATCCGGACCAAGGGGGAGGCCGGCACCGGCAACGTCGTCGAGGCCGTCCGCCACATGCGGGCGGTCATGGACGCCTGCCGGCGGGTCCAGAACATGCCCGACGACGAACTCGTTACCGAGGCCAAGAATCTGGGGGCGCCCCTGGAGCTGGTCATGGAGGTTAAGCGGCTCGGCCGCCTGCCGGTGGTCAACTTTGCGGCCGGGGGTATTGCGACCCCGGCGGATGCCGCCCTGATGATGCAGCTCGGGGCCGACGGCGTCTTCGTCGGTTCGGGGATATTTAAGTCCGAAGACCCGGCCAAGCGGGCCCGGGCCATTGTCTTGGCGGTGACGTACTACAACGACCCGAAGATTCTGGCCGAAATTTCGAAGGACCTCGGCGAGCCGATGCGGGGCATCGACGTCCGGCAGCTGGCGCCCCAGGAGCTTCTGGCAAGCCGGGGGGTGTAGGCTGTGCGGGTTGGGGTTCTGGCCCTTCAGGGCGACTTTGCCGAGCACATTCAGGTCTTGCGCCGCCTCGGGGTCGAGGCCGTCGAGGTCCGCAAGCCCGCCGACCTGGAGGGGGTGGACGCCCTCATCATCCCCGGGGGTGAAAGCACCACCATCGGCCGCCTGCTCACCATCAGCGGCCTGCGGCCCGAAATCACCGGCCGGGCCCTGGAAGGGATGCCCATCTGGGGCACCTGCGCCGGGATGATCCTCCTGGGCAAGGAGGCCGACCGGCTCCTCGAGCCGCCCCTGGGGCTAATTGACATAAAAGTTGAGCGGAATGCCTTTGGCCGGCAGGTGGACAGCTTCGAGGCGGACCTGGCGATTCCGAAGCTGGGGGACCGGCCGGTCCGGGCCGTTTTCATCCGGGCGCCGGTGGTTCGGGAGGTGGGGCCGGGGGTCGAGGTGCTGGCCCGGCTCCCGGATGGGACCCCGGTGGCCGTTCAGCAGGGCAAGCTGCTGGGCACCGCCTTCCACCCCGAGCTCACCGACGACACCAGGTTTCACGAGTACTTTCTGAGCCTGGCCAGAAACTGAGGCCTTTTCCGGGCTTACCGACCGGGCCCTCGGGCCCAAGGGGGAAGGCCCGTCATTTTCGCCAAGGAGGTGTGACCGTGGCCGTCAAGGTTGGGATTAACGGGTTCGGTCGGGTGGGACGGCAGGTCCTCAAGGCCATCCTGCAGTATCACCCGGACACCCTCGAGGTGGTGGCCGTAAACGACCTGGCCGACGCCAAGACCAACGCCCATCTCTTTAAGTACGACAGCAACTACGGCATTTTCCCCGGCAGGGTCGAGGTCCAGGGCGACCAGATGTTTGTGGACGGCCGGCCCATCCGGGTCTTCGCCGAGCGGGAGCCGAAGAAGGTTCCCTGGCGGGAGGTGGGAGTGGAGCTGGTCATCGAGTCGACGGGGGTCTTTGAGGACGCCACCCTGGCCGCCGGACACCTGGAGGCGGGGGCGAAGAAGGTCATCATTACGGCCCCGGCCAAGAACGAGGACATAACCGTGGTTCTGGGGGTGAATCATGAGCAGTACGACCCCGCCCACCACCGGATCATCTCCAACGCCTCCTGCACCACCAACTGCCTGGCCCCGGTGGTTAAGGTGCTCCACGAAGCCTTCGGCGTCCGGCGGGGCCTGATGACCACCGTCCACGCCTACACCAACGACCAGCGCATCCTCGACCTGGTCCACCGGGACCTGCGCCGGGCCAGGGCCGCCGCCCTCAACATCATCCCCACCACCACCGGGGCCGCCCGGGCCATCGGCCTGGTCATCCCCGAGCTTAAGGGCAAGCTCCACGGCTTCGCCATGCGGGTGCCCACCCCCACCGTCTCCGTCATCGACCTTACCTGCGACCTGGGGCGGCCGGTGACCGTGGAAGAGGTCAACGCCGCCTTCAAGCAGGCCGCCGAGGGCGGCCTTAAGGGCATCCTCGAGTACACCGAGGAGCCCCTGGTAAGCATGGACTTTAAGGGCAACCCGGCCAGCGCCATTGTCGACGGCCTGCTCACCATGGTGATGGACGGGGACATGGTGAAGGTGACGGCCTGGTACGACAACGAGTGGGGCTACGCCTGCCGGGTCGCTGACCTGGCCGACTACATCGTAAAGCGGGGCCTTTAATGTGGCTCGCCCGGGTCTACGTTACCCTTAAGCCGGTGGTGAACGACCCCCAGGGCCTCACCATCCAGCAGGCCTTAAGCGACCTTGGGTTTAAGTCGGTCCGGCAGGTGCGGGCCGGCAAATACTTCGAGGTCCAGCTGGAGGCCCCCGACCGGGCGGCCGCCGAGGCCGAGGTGGACGCCTTCTGCCGGCGGCTCCTGGCCAACCCGGTCATCGAAGACTACCGGTTTGAGGTGGAGCTTCTGGAGCCGGCTCCCGGCGCCCGGTCTTAATCAAGCAGGCCGTGGCGGCGGGCCACCTCGGCCACCGTCCGGCCGATTTCGGCCGGGCTGGGGCAAACGGTGACCCCGGCGGCCGCCAGCGCCCGGATTTTGCTCTCGGCGGTGCCCGTGCCGCCGCTGATGATGGCCCCGGCGTGGCCCATCCGCCGGCCCGGCGGGGCGGCCCGGCCGGCGATGAAGGCCACCACCGGCTTGGTCACGTGTTGCCGGATGTACTCGGCGGCCTCCTCCTCGGCCGTCCCGCCGATCTCCCCGATAAGCAGGATGATTTTCGTGTCGGGGTCGGCCTCAAAAAGGGGCAGGATATCCAGGTAGCCGCACCCGACGATGGGGTCCCCCCCGATGCCCACGCAGGTGGACTGGCCGATGCCCAGGGCCGTGAGCTGGGCCGAGGCCTCGTAAGTCAGGGTCCCGCTCCGGGAGACGATGCCGACGGGCCCGGGCCGGTAGACCGCGGCCGGCATAATCCCCACCTTGGCCTGCCCGGGGGTTATGACCCCGGGGCAGTTGGGGCCGATGAGGCGGGTAGGCTTTCCCTCCAAAAAACGCTTTACCCGGACCATATCCAGGACCGGGATCCCCTCGGTGATGCAGACCACCAGCTCGAGGCCGGCGTCGACGGCCTCGAGGAGGGCGTCGGCGGCGAAGGGGGCGGGGACGAAGACCAGGCTGGTGTTGGCTTCCGTGGCCTCAACGGCCTGCCGAACGGTGTTAAAGACCGGGATTCCGTCCACGTCGGTGCCCCCCTTCCCCGGGGTGACCCCGGCCACCACCCGGGTGCCGTAATCGCGGCACTGGCGGGCGTGGAAACTCCCCTCCCGGCCGGTGATCCCCTGGACGAGCAGGCGGGTATCGGTTCCAACCAGTATGCTCACCCGACGGCCTCCTTTCCCAGTTTGACGGCGAGGGCGGCCGCCTCGGCCATGTCGGCCGCCACGGTGATGGGCAGGCCCGACTCCCGCAGGATGCGGTGGCCCTCCTCGGCGTTGGTGCCCACCAGCCGGACGACCATGGGAATCCTGACCCCGACGGCCCGGGCGGCGGCCACGATGCCCCGGGCGATGACGTCCCCCCGGGCGATGCCCCCGAAGATGTTGACCAGGACCACCCGGACGTCCGGGTCGGAAACCAGCACCTTAAAGGCGGCGGCGATGCGCTCCTCGTTGGCCCCGCCCCCCACGTCCAGAAAGTTAGCCGGCTCGCCCCCGGCCAGCTTGATGAGGTCCATGGTGGCCATGGCCAGCCCGGCCCCGTTCACCATGCAGCCCACAAAGCCGCCCAGCTTCACGTAAGAGACGCCGGCCCGCATCGCCTCCACCTCGAGGGGCGAATCTTCGGAGGTGTCCCGCAGGGCGGCGATCTCGGGGTGGCGGAAGAGGCCGTTGTCGTCCAACTCCACCTTGGCGTCGGCGGCCACCAGCCGCCCGTCGGCCGTCAGCACCCAGGGGTTGACCTCCACCAGGGCGCAGTCCTTCTCGACGAAGAGCCGGTAGAGGGCCCCGACCGTCTCGACGGCCGCCCGAACCTGCTCCCCCGAAAGCCCGAGGCCGAAGGCCACCTGCCGGCCGACGTAGGGCTGAAAGCCGACGGCCGGGTCGACCCAGACCCGGACCACCCTTTCGGGCCTGGCGGCGGCCACCTCTTCGATTTCCATGCCCCCGGCGGCGCTGGCCATAATCAGCGGCCGGGCCCGGTTCCGGTCCACCAAAAGGGCCAGGTAAAGCTCCCGGGCGACCTCCAGGGCCTCCTCCACCAGCACCCGACGGACCACAACCCCGGCCGGCCCGGTCTGGGCCGTCACCAGGGGCCGCCCCAGCAGGCCGGCCGCAAACTCCCGGGCCTCGCCGGGGGAGTTTACCAGGCGGATTCCGCCGGCCTTGCCCCGCCCCCCGGCCAGGATCTGGGCCTTGACCACCGCCCGGCCCCCAAGGCGGGCCGCGGCCTCGGCGGCCTGGTCGGGGGTCTCGGCCACTTCCCCTTTCGGGACGGCCACCCCGTACTCGGCAAAGAGCCGCTTACCCTGAAACTCGTGAATTTTCATCGTTGTGCCTCGCCTCCAGAGGTGGGTTGGGAAGGGCGGTTGCGGCCGCGGCCAGGCCGAAAAAGAGCCAAAGCAGGGAGACGGTCTGGGGGAAGTTAAGGTTAAAGAAATAGTGGTCGAAAAGGCCGGCCGAGAGGGCCGCCACCACCCCGCCGGCCGCGGCCAGCCGATAGCCCTCGGCCTCGCCGGGCGACCCCTTCGCCCGGAGGGGCCGAAGGACCACCTGGTAAAAGAATACCCCGACGATGACCAAAAAGGCGCTCAGGCCCACCAGCCCCATCTGCCCGGCGATGAGCAGATAGACGCTGGCCGCGGCCACGTAAACGTCGATGTCGGGCGCCCGCCCGAAGCCGACCCCAAAGACCGGATACCGTTGGATAAGGCGCAGGGCGTCCCGATACTCCCCCAGCCGCATCTGGGCGGCCGGGTCCTCAAACTGAATCCCCTGCTGAAGACGCTCCAGGGCGACGTCCCCGACCGGTAAAAGATAGAGGGCCAGGCCGGCCGCGGCCAGGAGCGGCCAGACCCGGCGGAACCGGAGAACCCCGAGGAATCCGACCCCGACCAGGGTCCCCAGCCAGGCCGACCGGCTGAAGGTGAGCACCAGGGCGGCCCCAACGGCCGCCAGCTGGCCCCAGACAACGGGCCGGGGCAGGGCCGGGCGGGGGGCAAAGGCCTGGGCGACGCCGGCCACCCCCGCCAGCATCAGCATTCCCCCGAGGACGTTCGGGTCGATGGCCGTCCCGGTGGCCCGGACCACCTGGGTGCCGGCGATGTGCCGGATGACGCCGGGCCCGCCGGGGTAGCCCAGGGGCCGGAGTCGGCTTAACAGGTCGGCCGCCTGGCTTTCCGGCAGGGCGTAGAGGCCGAGGGCGACCATGGCCGCCGCCGCGCCCCCGATGAGCAGGGCCCTGAAGGCCCAGCGGAGCCGCTCTAAGTCCCGGATGCAGTTGACAACCGTGAAGTAGAAAAGCAGGGCGTTGATGGTCTTCAAAAAGAACCTGACCACCTCGCCGCTGACCGACTCGACCCCGACGAAAAATGAGGTTATGGCCAGGCCGATAAAGGCCAGCAGGGGGAGGGCCAGGGGGGTGGCGACGAACCCCTCGCCCGGGTTCGTCAGGAGCCTTAAAAGCCAGGCCAGCAGGGTAAGGGTGAGGGTGGTGTCCAGGAAGGTGAGTCGGACGCTTCCCAGCTCGACGGGAATCACCCCAAAGGGCAGGCCGTAAAGGACGACGATGGTTGCGATAACCCCCACCCAGGGCCGGGCCGTGATGAGGCCCAGGCCGGCCAGCCCCAGGAGGAGGCCGAAGCCGGCCAGGGGCGAAACGGCGGCGGTAAGGATTCCGCCGGCCGCGGCCAGGAGGGCCGCGGCCAGAACCAGGCCCGTTTGGGGCTTAAAAAGGCGTTCGGCGGCGGGCCGCAACACCGGGTCGCTCCGCGGACTCCTCAGGCGGTCTATCCCGGAGATTTTAACCCATCAGCTGTCGTCTTCAGGGGTCCAGCCCAGGGCGGCGGCCAGGTCGTCCAGGCTCCGGGGTCCGGCCGGCCGACCCTGGCGGCGCTCGGCCTGCCGGCGGGCCACCAGCTTGCGGGCCAGCATCTCCGCCACCACCTGGTCCGGCACCCGGGGACCCTGGGCCCGCTGGCGGCGGACGGCCTCCTGGCCCGGCGGGCAGATATCCAGGAAGGGGCAGTAGTGGTGGGCCCAGTGGTCGTCGGGAAGCCGGTCCTCCAGGGGAAGCTCGCCGCGACCAAGGACCCTCTCCCGGGCCGCCCGGAGCCGGTCCAGGTACCCGGCGATGGCCGGGTCCGGGTCGACCAGGTAGATGAGGTGCTCCAGGGTGTCCCGGTTCTCGTAGAAGATGATGCCGCCCCGAACCTGAAAGAGGGGGTAGTAGCGGGCGACCCCCCAGATGTAGATCTGGCACTGGCGGGCGTGGTCTTCCCGGGGGCCGCCCCCCGCCCGGATTCGCTCGAACTCAAGGCCGCCGGTGGTTTTGACCTCCAGGGCGTAGAGGCCGGCCCGCTCCCCGGCGAAGTCCGGGGGCAGGTAAAGGAGGGCGTCGCAGTAGCCCCGGATGCCGTACTCCCGGTCGTAAAAGAAGAGCTCCCGGCCCACCACGTAGTGGCCGAAGTAGCGGACGATGCGCCGGTGGCCGTCGGTGCCCACCTGCATCGCCCGCAGGCTGCGGGGGTCCGGCTCGGGCTTGGGCATCCCCAAAAGCTCGTAGGCCACGGCCAGGACACACCCCCGGGCGGCCGAAGAGGGGCTGATGGTGGGGGTTTCGTCCCGGGCCGGGCGGCCGGCGATGTTCTCCTCGACCATCCCCTGGAGTTTTACCACAAGGTCCACCGGCCGTCCCCTCCCTCAGCCGACGGCCACCCGCGGCCGGAAGAAATAGCGGGTTTCGCCGGCCGTGTTTACCCCCGTCAGGGGGTCGACCCGGACGATCACCGGGTAGCCGCCCGTCGCCTGGCCCACGGCCAGGACGTGGTGGCGTCGGAGGCGGCGGACGAAGGCCGTCAGGGTCTCCTGGTCCACCACGGCGCTCTTGGCCACGTGGCGGACGTCGTCTTCGTAGGGCAGGTTGAGGAGAAACAGGTTGTCGGCCTGCCGGAGGACGACCTCGTCGAGGCCGGTGACCATGTTGGTCACAAAAAACGACGTGAGGCCCAGGTGGCGGGCCCGGGTGACGATATAGTCGATGCTGGCCTTCTGGACGTAAAGATGGGCCTCCTCGAAGAAGACGAAGGGGTAGCGGCCCGTCCCGGCGGCGGTCTCGGCCTCGCAGAGGTCTTTAATCATCTCCAGGATGGCCTGCACGAAGCCGACCTTGGCCAGGTTGGAAAGGTCGGCGATGTCGATGACCAGGGCCCCGCCGTTGCGGATAAGGCGGTAATGGTCCGGAATGGAAGTGGCCTCCCTGGGGTGGGAGGCGAAGAGGCCGGTGTTCTTGAGGGCCTCCAGGCGGGAACGGATGGCCCCGTTGATAACGGCCGCCACCCGGTCCCCGCCCCAGCCGGAGCCCCCACCCTGATAATACTCGTTCTCCTCGGCCAGCTGGATGAGCTGGTCGATGCCGATAAAGGGGACCTTCTGCCCGGCCCGCTCCCGCTGCCGGACCTCATCCAGCAGGCGGGCGACCCGGTTTTCGAAATAGAGGGCCGAAGCTTCGGGCAGGCCGAACTTGGTCAGCATCGTCAGGAGGGGCCCCAGGCCGAACTGGCGGATGCCCAGCTTCAGGTTGTGCCCGGCCCGCAGGTGGACGATGCCCGGGCGGACGACCCGCTCCTCGAAGAGGTCGAGTTCCAGGGGCGGCAGGTGGATGTACTCGCGGTTGATGTCGAAGACGACGCAGGGGGCCCCCTGCTCGATAAGGCGCATGAGGAGCACCTTGGCCAGGTGGGACTTGCCCGAGCCCTTGGCCCCGGTGATGATGTTGACCTTCTCCAGGGCCTGGCCCTCCACGTAGAAGGGGTCGCCCTGGAGGGTGCGGCCGAGGAGGATGCGGTTGCCCAGGTCGGCCACGCACTGCCTGAGCACCTCCCGGTCGCCCACCCGCTCCACGAAGGCCTCCCGGTGGGGGACCCAACCATCCCAGTTTTCCCAGGGGCGGGTGGCGAGCTTGCGGATTTTGGCCAGGGCGACCTTAAGGTGTTTAAAGTCCGGCCCGTCCGGGGGCTGGGGGTCCGCAGGCTGCGGGCCGAACTCCTCCCGGATGAGGGCGGGGTAGTTGACGGTCCGGAAGCCCAGGACCTGGACCACCAGGGCCCGGCCGGAATCGGCCTCCCGCAAAAGGAGGCTTTCACCGACCCGCAGGTCCTCAGCCCGGGGGTCGAAGACCAGCTCGACCAGGTCGGCCCTAATCTGGTAGACCAGCACGGCCGGCCGCAAACATTCGTTTGGGCAGATTATAACGGAGGCGGTTCCGCCTGTCAACGGGCGGGCCGTTCGGAAGGCCAGAACCCCGACCGCTGGCGGCTAACGGGGGAGGATGAAAGCCCTTCAGGCCCGGGCGGCGCTGGCGGCCGCCTTAAGGTCCGAGAGCGGGGGCAGGGACCACCAGAGCCTCAGACGTTTGAGCGGCATCATCCCCAAATTTGGGTTAGCCGAGGCCAGGGCCGATGCTCTGCTTGCCAGGGTTAAAGACCATGGGACCTGGACATTCAGCGATTATGCCGCCCTGGTCATCGCTACAACTGACGTAATGAAAAGCGCATCTGCCTGGTGGTCAGTCATCTTGAGGACCTTTTCAGTTCACGCGCCTTAACGGGGGTTACTTGCGCGAATTGCTACCAGGGTCGTGGCTTACACTATCGGGTTTTGCCTTAGCCGCCCGATGCGCCGACTGGCTTATCTGTTCATCTAATTTTACATCGGGCGTCTAAGTCCCCATGCGGTATACTGTGGGTCTGAGTGCGCCGATATTTATCCGACTGACCCCTGAAGAGGATGCCAGACTCCGGGAACTGGAAAAAAGCCCCCCGGCCCACCCCCAGGTCC
>DAOTYJ010000074.1:0-1684 GCA_034434875.1 Dehalococcoidia bacterium
GTCACGGCGAGGGGACGGTCTATAAGGTCGGCAGCCGCTACCGGGCTCAGGTGATGGTGGGCGGCGTCCTTCACCGGGCCTACTTCGCAACCCGGCGGGAGGCCCTTGACTGGCTGGCCCAGGTCAGGATTCGGGCCGGGCAGGGGCTTCTGCCCGAGCCGTCGAAAGTGACGGTGGCCGAGTACCTCGACTTCTGGCTGGAAAACGGCGTAAAGCCCTCGGTCCGGCCCCCAACCTACCGGCAGTACGAGCAATACGTCCGCTGCCACATCAAGCCGGTCCTGGGGCCCCTCAGGCTCCAGGCCCTCAAGCCCCCGGACATCCAGGCCCTCTACACCCAGAAGCTGGGGGCGGGCCTTTCTCGGCGGACCGTCCAGCTCATTCACGCCATCCTGCATAAGGCCCTTTCTCAGGCGGTGGACTGAGGGCTTATCAGCTTCAACCCCGCCGACCGGGTAAAGCCCCCCAGGCCCCAGCCCCGGCCGGAGGCCGTTCGGGCCCTCTCGCCCGAAGAGGCCCGCCGCTTCCTGGAGGCGGCCCGGCAGTACGACTACTACCCCCTCTTTGTCCTGGCCTTAACTACCGGGATGCGACTCGGGGAGCTTCTGGGCTTAAAGTGGGCGGACGTTGACATTGAGGCCGGGGTCCTCTACGTCCGGCGGGGCCTTTACCGGGTGCGGGGCGAGTGGGTCGAAGGCGAGCCCAAATCGGCGGCCGGAAAGCGCAAAATCACCCTGCCCGCCCTGGCCACAGCCATCCTCAAAGAGCACCGGCTTGCCAAGCTTGAGGCCAGGCTTAAGGCCGGTCCCAACTGGGAAGATAACGGTCTGGTATTCGCCACGGTCACGGGGCGGCCGATTCACCCCGGCGACATCCGCCGGACCCTCAAGGCCATTCTCGGGCGGGCGTGCCTTCCCCGAATCCGGTTTCACGACCTGCGCCACAACCACGCGACCATCTTGCTAAAGGAGGGGGTGAACCCCCGGGTGGTCCAGGAAAGGCTGGGCCATGCGGCGGTCAGCATGACCCTGGGGACCTACAGCCACGTGCTGCCTGACCTGCAGGCCGAGGCGGCCGAGAAACTCGACCGGGCCCTCTCCGGGCAGTAGCAAAATTCCCCCAGGATTCCCCCATAAAATGCGGCCGGACAAGCCCGAATGGCTTGTCCGGCTACTATATCTTGTAGCTTTCTGGGCCTTGAGGCCTGATATTTTGTGCCGGGGGGCGGACTCGAACCGCCGACACGCGGATTTTCAGTCCGCTCCCCGGAGGGTGCACCCTATATATTGTGTCCTTATCGTCCATACACTACTATATATTGTGTCTGCTCGCCGTCTGGAGGGTCCGTTTCTTCCGGGATTCCCGCCCGTTTGGCTATCATTTGGCTATCAAATCCAGCCCCGCCGTCGGACGGAACGGGCCCGGCGGGGCGCGGCCGCAGGGGTTAGACGCAAGATTTGGCCCCCGCCGTGGCCCGGGAACGAAGTCCGGCCCGCGGCGGGCGGAGTCTCCCCACAAGCCGCCCCTTAACGGGCGGCCGGCCTGCCGAAGGCGAGGGCTTTGAACCCCTCGGGACGGCTCCCGCATCCCGCGCACCCCGACCCTCCCGGAGAAATTTTCCGGGCCGCCAGGGGCGCAGAAGTGTTGCCCGGTCGTAGGGAGGCGCGGAGCCGCGGGCGTTGGG
>DAOTYJ010000075.1:0-8222 GCA_034434875.1 Dehalococcoidia bacterium
TTCGAGCCTCCCCGGGGGCGCAAAATACATGTTTTATCCGGGAGTCCCCCGCCTTAAGGACGGCCTTGAGCTCCCGGCGGGTGATTTCCGGCCCATCCGCCGGTCCGCGGCGACCCGGAACCTGCTTCCCCTGGCACCGGCCGGGTAAGTACTGACCCCTAAGCCACCTGTCGGATCTCGGATTCCCCGGCAGGCCGCGGAAGCTGAGCCGGCACTTCGGCTACGGTGACCGGTTTGTGGCTGGGAGCCTCGGGGGCCTGCGGGGGCTCAGCCGCCGGCCGAACCGCCCATTCGTAAAGCTCGAGCTCGGCCAGGACCAGCGGCGTCAGGATAATGAGGGCCACCCCCCCCAGGGCGATTAAGTAACCGCCCAGAAGGGCCAGGAGGGTGAAGGCGGCCGTGCCGACTGAGGCCAATATCAGCCCCAAAAGCGCCCCGCTGCTGCCGGAGTCCTCTTTGCACCCCCACATCGTCGGCCTCCTTTAAGGGCCTTCACCCCGAAAGTATAAATAAATCGGTCAATTGTCAATGGAAGCCGACGGGAAGCGGCGGTTCGGGAAACGTCCTGCCGACCCGGTGGTCGGGTTGGGCCCCGACCCTGCCCAACGGCATCGGGCCGACCCTCGGCTTCTTCTTGTGGAAAACTACCCTTGACGGCCGGCCTGGCCCGGCATATATACAAGAGAGGCCCAATATATTGGGGTCGGCCCCGAGAGAAACCACAGCATCTTGTGGGCCGAGCCCAGGTCCGCGGGCGGGTGAACGGGAAGTCCGGTGCAAATCCGGCGCTGCCCCGCAGCGGTAACCGGGGACGAAAGCCACCGGATGCCACTGGCCCCGGCGGGGCCGGGAAGGCGTGGCGAGTAGGAGGATCCGGGAGCCCGAAGACCGGCCCGCCCGCGGTTGCGCCCGGCGACCTCGCGGGTGGGTCGGGGGCGCAGGCCGGGCCGGTTTCCCCGGGCCGGTTTGCCCTCTTTCCCCGCCCGGTCGCCCCCTTAAAAACAGCCTTAGGAGGCAGAATCATGGCTTCGACCGGGCGAACCGTTGGCCAGGCGGCCCTTAAGCTCCTTGCGGAACTGGGGCTTTCGGACCTTTCGGAGCGGGTCCGGTCCGAAAGCTCCCTGGCCGGGCTTATCGACCTGGCCCTTGGGCGTGTTATCGATGACCCGGCCTACGAGCGGGCGGCCGAAAGGCTCTTTTTGCTGAAAATCTACCGGGAGGTCTGGGACCGGCCGGCCTTCGACTACCGGCGTTATTTCCCCGACTACATTCGGCAAGGGGTCAAGCTCGGGGCTTTAGACCCACGGCTTTTGGATTTTGACCTGGAGCGGCTCTGCCGCAGGCTCCGACCCGAGCGGGACCTGCTTTTGCCTTACATCGGCCTTTACACCCTCTACGACCGCTACCTGGTCCGGGACCCCGAGACCGGCCAGGTCTTGGAGGCCCCCAGGCCCTCTGGATGCGGGTGGCCATGGGACTGGCCCTTAACGAGGCCCACGGCCGCCGGGAGGAGTGGGCCCTTAAGTTCTACGACCTGATGAGCTCGCTGCGCTACCTGCCCAGCACCCCCACCCTTTTTAACGCCGGCACGCCCCATCATCAGCTGGCCGCCTGCTATCTTTATGACGTTCAGGACAGCCTGGAACAGATTCTGGAGGCGGCCGCCGAGTTCGGGCGGCTGGCCAAGTACGCCGGGGGTATCGGCGCCTCGGTGGCCAAGCTTCGGGCCCTGGGGGCGCCGGTAAGGGGCATAAACGGCAAAAGCGGGGGCCTTATCCCCTTTTTGCACATGTACGACGCCCTCATTAAGGCGATAAGTCAAGGGGGCCGCCGAAGGGGCACCCTCTGCGCCTACATCGAGCCCTGGCACCTGGAAATCGAGGCCTTTTTGGATTTAAAGCGGGGTTCCGGCGACCCCTACCTGCGCACCCCCTCCCTCAATACCGCCCTTTGGGTCCCCGACGAGTTTATGCGGCGGGTGGAGGCCGACGCCGACTGGTACCTTTTCGACCCCCTCTACGCCGGGGAGCTTACCGAGGCCTACGGGGCCGAGTTTTCCGCCCGCTACCGGGCTCTGATTTCCCGGGCCGAGGCCGGCCAGCTCCCGGCCCGGGCCTTCCGGCGGGTAAGGGCCCGGGAGCTTTTTAACAAGATTCTGGCCGCCCTGATGGAGACCGGCCACCCCTGGCTTACTTTTAAGGACGCCGCCAACGGCCGCTCCATGCTCAAAGGGGTCGGCATCATCCATTCGGGCAACCTGTGCGTCACCGGCGACACGCGGCTGGCCACCCAGTTCGGGCTGGTACGGGTTGACGACCTGTGGCGCATGGGGGTACCGGTCACGGCCACCTACGACCTGCGTACCGAGGGGGACCCGCAGCGGTACGGGGTCGGGACGGCCCCCTGCCTCCCGGTCTTCCGCACGGCGCAGCAGGCGGACGTTTGGGAGGTGCGGACCAGGGAGGGGTACCGTGTGCGCGCCACGGCATGGCACGATTTCTTCGTCCTCGGGGACGGGAAGCTAGTCAAGAAGAAGCTAGCCGAGCTTGCGGTCGGCGATCGCCTGCTGGTTCAGTCGGGCGAGGGCCAATTCGGTCAGGACGGGTCGTACGAGCTGGGCCTCCTCATGGGCCTCATCGCAGGCGACGGCGTGCTGTCATTGGTCCGCGGCGGTCGGCAGCTGCGGGCCATCGTGGACCTCTGGAGCGACCAGGTCGGTCTCGCCGACGAGGTGGCCGCCTGTATCGCGCGCGTCGTCGAGCGCGAGTACGCGCACGTCGCCGTGGGCGGGTGGTCGGGGCGCTCGGACCTCGGCACCGTGGCCGTACAGCGGCGTGGGCCGAAAGCGCGCCTCGTGAGCGCACGGCTCGGACGGGTGTTGGCGAAGCGGTACGGGTTCACGCCCGCCAGCAAGCTCGCCGTACCCGAGGTCGTGTGGCGGGGTACCCGTGACATGGTACGGGGGTACCTGCAGGGCCTCTTTACGGCGGATGCGACCGTGCAGGTGACCGAGAACGATGGGATTCCCACGTTCTCGATCCAACTCGCCAGCAAGAGCCGTCAGTTCCTAGAAGAGATCCAAATCCTCCTCACCAACTTCGGAATCTTCTCACGGATCTACCGAGTACCCCGTACTGGTGGGGAGTTTCAATATACAACTGCTCACGGCATCCGGCGCATCTATCGTTCCCAGCACGAGCTGTGGCGGCTTCATCTCCATGGGCGGAGCGCCTCTCGGTTCGTCAACGCGATCGGGTTCTTGGATACCGCGAAGCAGCGGAAGTGCCAGGAGGTCGCGGCCCGGCGCAGGGAGCTGTCCGTGCCGGACGAGGGTCGCGAGGGAGAGACCTTCACGGCGACGATTTGCGCGATCGATTACGCGGGCAAGGAAGATGTCTACGACACCACCCAACTCGTCACCCATTCTCTCATCTTCAACGGCTTGGTCACCGGCAACTGCACCGAAATCTTCCTTCCCACGTCCCCCGACGAAATCGCCGTCTGCAACCTGGGCAGCGTAAATCTTGCCCGCCACTTGACCCCCACCGGGGGCGTCGACTGGGAAAAGCTTAAGGAGACGGTGGAGGTGGCCGTCCGGGGCCTGGATAACGTCATCGACTTAAACCTTTACCCCTCGCCCAAGGCGGCCAAGAGCAACCTGGCCAACCGGCCGGTGGGCCTGGGGCTGATGGGCTTTGCCGAGACGCTGGCCCGGCTCGGCCTGGCTTACGACGAGCCCGGGGCCGCCGAGCTGGCCGACCGGGTCGTGGAGTTTCTAAGTTACCGGGCCATTTTAGCCAGCCACGCCCTGGCCCGGGAGCGGGGGCCCTTCCCCAACTTCGGCCGGAGCGAGTGGGCCCGGGGCCGGGTCCCCAGCGATACCCTGGCCGACCTGGCGGCCGACCGGGGCCTGCCGGCGGCCGTGGACGCCTCGGCCAGCCTGGACTGGGGGCCGGTGCGGGAGGCCGTTCGGGCCGGCATGCGCAACGGGACGGTGCTGGCCGTTGCGCCCACGGCCACGATAAGCCTGATTGCCGGCACAAGCCCCAGCCTTGACCCCTATTATGCCAACATCTTCAGCCGACAGACCCTTTCGGGCAAGTTCCTGGAGGTAAACCCGGTGCTGGCCGAGGAGCTTAAAACCCTGGGCCTTTGGGACCGGGTCCGGGAAGCCCTGGTGGAAACCCAGGGGGATGTGCGGGCCATCGGGTGGCTTCCGGCTGACATCCGGCGGAGGTACCCGACGGCCTATCAGATAAGCCCCGAAGCGTATTTATTAGTTGCGGCCCGGGCCCAGAAGTGGGTGGACCTGGGCATAAGCCGCAGCCTCTTTTTCGAGGCCCGCCGGCCGGCGGAAATCGCCGGGGCTTACCTGGAGGCCTGGCGAAAGGGCCTCAAGGCGACTTATTACTGCTTTATCAACCCCCGAATGCGGGCGGAGCCGGCCACCGTGCGGGTAAACAAAGCCTTAAGGCGGCCCCGCTGGGTGCTCGAGGCCGAGGCGGAGGCCTGCCCGCCGGACGGTTGCGAATCCTGTCAGTAGAAGGGAGGCTAACTTATGGAGTTTCAGGGATTGCTCGGCGGCGACCCGGTCGAACCGGTGCGGCTTTTTCCCCTCCGTTATCCCTGGGCCTACGCCCACCTTTTGCAGGCCAAGCGCAACACCTGGTTTCCCGAAGAAGCGCCCCTTCACGACGACCTTAAGGACTGGCAGGAAAGGCTCGGCCCCGAAGAAAAGCAGGCCGTGGAGATGCTTTTGGGGTTTTTCAACCCGATGGAGTCGCTGGTAACCACCAACATCGTGATGGCCCTTTACCCGAGGCTTACGGCCCCGGAGGTGCGACTTTATCTGGCCCGCCAGGCCTGGGAGGAGGCCAACCACGTGCTGGCCTTCGAGTACGTGATAAGGACCCTGCCGGTGGACCGGGAAAGGGTCTTTAACCTCCACCGGGAGCATCCGGCCATTGCCGCCAAGGAAGCCTTCCAGCGCCGGCTTACCGAGGGGCTTTTAAGGGGCGACGGGGATGGGGAACCCCTGGGGCGTTTTATCCTTAACCTGGTGGGGTATTTCGTGGTCTTGGAGGGGATCTTTTTCTATTCGGGGTTTGCCCTGGCTCTGGCTTTTCGGCGGCGAAATCTGCTTAGGGGCCTTGGCACCCTGGTGGACTGGGTCCTGCGGGATGAGAGCCTGCACCTTTCCTTTGGAATTCACCTGGTCTTAGAGCTCCTTAACGAGAACCCCGAGGTGATTACCGCCGACTTCAGCCGCCGGGTTAAAGGCTTAATCTTAGAGGCCGTCGGCCTTGAGGAAGAATACAACCGGGCGGTGCTTCCCCGGCCCCTTTTAGGCCTTGGGGCCGAGGAGCTTAACGGTTATGTCCGGTATATCGCCGACCGCCGGCTGGAGGAGCTGGGGCTGGGCGCCCACTTCAAGGCTGAAAACCCCCTCAGGTGGCTGGCGGTGGAGGTGGACGCCCCGGAGCTGGTCAACTTCTTCGAGGCCCGCAATATCAACTACCAGGTCGGCCTGCCCCGAACCTGATCCCCCCGGACGTTGGCCGGCATCCCGGGCAGCGGGGCCCTGGGTTTCGACCTGGCCGGGGGTCGGGGCGCGGCGGGGATGGCGGGCCTGGTCGGGGGCTACCTGGCCCTGGCGGTGCCGGCGCTCCTGCCCAGGCGGCCATTAGGGCTGTCCGAGCTGGCCCTCACCGGGGCCATCCTCATCCTGGCCGGTCTTGGGGCCGCACGGCTCTCGGGCCCGGCCCGGAGGGGGAGTTAACATCCCGGCCGGACCTTCGGTGAGGGCGAAAACCGGCCCGACTACGGGCTCGATGCCCCGGGCGTGGTGGGGCTTGGGCTGGGGGTTGCGGGCCGGCTTCTTACGGGCTGGTGGGTTTTCGACTGGGCCCTCTGGTTTGGGGCGAGCTGGCTTCTGACCGCGACCGGGATGGTGTGGAGCAGCCGGGTGGGGAAGGTGCGGGTGGCCGGCCCTCTGCTCGACTCCTTCCCCTGGACGGGAGCCGAACGGGTTCTGGATGTGGGTTGCGGCCGGGGGCTGTTGCTTATCGGGGCGGCCCGGCGGCTGCGGACCGGCCTGGCCGTGGGGGCCAACATCTGGCGGGGCGGGGACCAGGCCGGAAACCATCCCCGGGCGACCCGGGCCAACGCCGCCGCGGCCGGGGTCGCCGACCGGGTGCGCCTCATCACCGGGGACGCCCGGGCGCTGCCCTTTGCCGATGGGGCCTTCGACATCGTCGTTTCGGGCCTGACCCTTCACAACATCGGGCGACGGCAGGAGCGGGCCCAGGCGCTGGCGGAGCTGGCCCGGGTGCTCAGGCCGGGCGGGTACCTGGGCCTCTTCGACATCCTCCGAACGGGGGAGTATGTCCGGGTCCTCACCGACCCGGCCTTAAAGAGGTGCGCCGCTCCCGGCCCTATTTCCTCTTCTGGCTGCCGGCCCACATTATCACCGCCCGCAAAGCCTGAAGTTTACCGGCCCGTTGCGAGGCCGGCCAGCCGGGCAATGGTCCGTATGTCAGCCGGCTCAACGGGGGCTGCAGAACGAAGACCAGGCGGGTAGCGCCGGCTGCCCGGTAGGCGGCGACGGTTTCCGACACGGACCCCACCGCCCGGGTAAAGACCTGCGCCTGCGGGTCCGGCTGGCCGCCCTTAAGCCGGCGAAACTCCTCGACCGAACCGGCCGAAAGATTCCAACCGGCCCGGAGGCTGATGGCAAGCCGCCGAACAGCCGCGGACCTGCCCCCCAGAATCATTGGTATCGGCTGCTGCTCAGGCCGGGCGCTTAGGGGGGGATGCCGGCGAAAGGAGCCACCTGAGCCGTTCCACACAGCTCCGGAACGTCGCAAAGCGGGCGCGCCAGCCGGGGAAAGGAAGGCCCAGGGCGGTAAAATCTTCGCCGGCAAACCAGTCGCCGACACCCAGGCCCACTTCCAGTCGGCCTCCGGAGAGGGCATCTACCGTGGCGAGCTGGGCAGCCAGAATTTCGGCCGGTCGCAGTCCCGAAATGAGGACCAGGCAACCGATTCGGACCCGCCGGGTTGCGGTGGCGAGGGCGGCCAGCAGGGTAACCGCCTCGTAGCAGAGGGCCTGTCCGGTGAGGTGGTCGAAAGTCCAGATGCTCTCAAAGCCGGAGTCCTCAGCCGTCCGCCACAGACGAATCAGTTCGGTCGGGGTAAGGCCGACCTGCCCGGGCTTGATCCCAATGCGCATCCCGGCCGACTTCAGTACCCCGCCCGACGTCCCCGTGCCGGCACAGGCGGCCGGCCGAAACCGCCCCGGGCGGCTTTAGAGCTCAAGGCACGCCTCCGCGCCCAACCAAATAAAGTAGCTCCCGGACACTGCGCAGGGACCGCCAATCCCGGTCGTCCCACTCCTCCCCGCTAAGGTCATCCCCGGCATAGAGGGCCTGTCCGAAGACCACACCCCGGAACCGGGCGACGGCCATGAGCGCCGCCGCTTCCATCTCCACAACCAGGCAACCCTCATTGCGCCGCCTGGCCACCTTGCTCGCCGTCTCCCGGTACGGCGGATCCGTCGTCCAGGTTTTTCCCACCCGGTAGGGAATTCCCCGGCGGCGCAGAACCCGCTCCAGGGCCTCAACAGCCTGGGGATGGGCCTCCACTTCCCGGCCGGGCGGCAGATAATGATACGACACCCCCTCATCCCGAACCGCCGAGGAGACCACGATGGGCTCGCCCAGGCCGACGCCCCGCCGCAACACCCCACACCCCCCGCAAGCGATAAACTTCCGGCAGCCCATGGCGACCACCTCCTCCAGCAAGGCGGCGGCCAGGGAGCTCCCGCAGCCGGGATGGAGGAACGCCAGCCGCCGGCCGTTATACCAGATCTCGTAAAGGGGATGGGGGCCGTCCTCCCACCGGTTATCCGCGACCAGCCGGGCGTTGTGCGTCGCCACCACCCGGTCTACTACGTCGCGGAAGAAGCAGAGCACGCAATGTTCGGCGATATCCCGGGGCCGGATAACCCGGGCAGGCTCGATTATCGCCTCGGGCGCCGGGTCATATTCGAGAATAGGGTAGCTGTCCACGCAGCCCTTGCACAGCCAGCCGCTGTCAAACCGGTGGCCTCCAGTTCCAAGAGAACCCTTCCGGGGGGTAGAGAAAGATAGAGCCACGGGACTTGCTGTAGGGTTCATGGGAGGTGAGCCCTATGAAGAAGTCCGTGGCTCTACGAGGGCGCGC
>DAOTYJ010000076.1:0-7500 GCA_034434875.1 Dehalococcoidia bacterium
TGGGCCGCCTTGATCTGGTCCTCGGTGGGCCCGGCCGTCTTCGCCTGGTAGGCGGCCAGGGCGGCCTGATAGGCCGCCTGGGCCTGGGCCAGGGCTTTGGCCTCGGGCCGGTCGGCGGCGTCCCGGCGGCCGGCGATGCGGTTATAAGCCGCCTGGGCCTGGTCCAGGTTCGCCTGGGCCTGGTCCAGCTGGGCCTTGGCGGCGGCCACGTCGTTGGGATTGGGCCCGGCCAGAAGCTGGTTCAGGCGGGCCACGGCGGCGTCGTACTGGGCCTGGAGGGCGGCCAGGTCCTGGGTGGCCGTGGGCGGGTTGAGCAGGTTTTGATATTTGGCCGCGGCCGCCTCGTAGTTGGCCTGGGCGGCCCTAAGCTGGTCCTCGGTGGGCAGGGCGGCCTTGGCCGCCTCATACTTGGCCGCCGCCGAATCGTAGGCGGCCTGCAGGGCCTGGATGTCCTGGGGCTTGGGGGGCTGGAGGAGCTGCTGGAGCCTGAAACGGGCGATGTTTACGCTGGCTTCGGCCTGGGCAACCTGGGCCTCAAGGTCGGTGGTGTCCAGGGCGGCCAGGGGGTCCCCCTGCTTGACGGCGTCCCCAACCTTTACGTAGACCTCCCTGACAATGCCCGCGGTTTTAAAGGTGAGCCTTGCCTGATTGGGGGCGGCGACGGTTCCCGAGGCGTTGACGGTGGCCAGGATATTCGTCCGCTGGACCGGGACCGTCTGGAGCTGGGCCGTCTGGGCCGGGCGGTTGAGCACCTGGGTGTAAAGCAGGTAGCCGGCAACGGCCGCCAGGATCGCCCCGGCGGCCGCCAGGAGCAGACGGTTCCCCCCCAGCCGCCTGAAGAGGCCGTTAACCTTGCCGGCGAGGGTAGTTTCGGTCTCGGCCATATCAGGTTCTCCTTGCCAGTAGCTTCGGTTTGGGCCCCTCGGCCGGGGGGCGTTCGGGGGCCGGGTGCCAGACGGCGAACTCGGTGCCCGTTTCCGGGTCGCTGTTAACCCGGATTGTACCCCCCTGGGCCTGGACGATTTCCCGGGTTATGGCCAGGCCGAGGCCCAGGCCGTGGTGGTTCCGGTGGTAAAAGCGCTGGAAGATCTTCTCCCGCTCCCCCTCGGGGATAAAGGAGCCGCTGTTAAAGACCCGAACCCACACCCCGGGCCGCTGCTGATAGTCCCCGGGCCCCACCGTCACCCGGACGAGGCCGCCGGGCGGGGCGTGCTGGACGGCGTTTTTAAGCAGGTTGGTAAGAACCTGCTCCGTCCGGGTCGGGTCGACCAGGGCCTCGGCAGGCCCCTCGGCCGTAAACTCGAACCGCAGGTTTCCGGGGTCCTCCCGCTCGAAGCGGCGCAGGCAGGTCCGGGCCAGCCCGGCCAGGTCCACCGGCTCCAGGTGGAAGGGCACCTGGTTGGCCTCCAGGCGGGAGAGAAAGAGCAGGTCGTTTACCAGCCGGTCCATCCGGTCGGCCTCCTCCAGGATTATCCGGGCCACCTCGGCGACTTCGGCCGGCGATGTCACCGTCTGCTCGGTGAGGGCCTGGGCAAAGCCTTTAACCGACGTAAGGGGCGTCCGAAGCTCGTGGGAGACGTCGGCCAGGAAGTTTTTAAGGGTCCGGTAGGAGCGGCTCACCTGCTGGCTCATCTGGTTGAAGGCCTCGGCCAGCTGGATGGTCTCCCGGGTGCCCCGGGCGGGCACCGTCTGGTCGAACTCCCCGGCGGCCATGCGGGTGGCGGCCTGGGTGAGCTCGGCCAGGGGCTGGGCGATGGAGCGGGCGAGAAGCCAGGAGATGCCGGCCGATACCCCCAGCGCCCCCAGGCCGGCCAGGCCCAGGCTGGGCAGAAGGGTAAGCCAGCCGCCCCGCAGGCTCGAGTTGGGGATGCCCACGGCCACCACGCTGGTCACCCCCCGGAAGGGCCTGACGGACACCGCGGGCACCACCGCGAAGGTGTGGCCCCAGGCCTCCACCCAGACGGTCCCGGCCGAGCGGACGGCCGAGGAGAGGTCGAGGCGGCGGCCCTCAAACTGGCGGCCGGTGTCGGCCACGACCGTTCCGGAGGCGTCCAGGATGAGGACCCGGATATCCAGCTCGGCGGCATCCTCCCGGATCAGGTCGGCGATGGCGGCCGGGGGCTGGCCCTGACGCTCCAGGGCCGCCACCTGGACGGCCACCGGCCGGCTCAGTTCGGCGATGCGGGCGGCCCGGGCCTGAAACTGGTAGTGCTGAAGCACCCACAGAAAGCCGGCCCCGGCCAGCAGCAGGCAGACGAAAATCACGAACGTAAAGGCTAAAAAGAGCTTTGCCCGCAGGGTCATTCGCGCACTACAAGTTTATAACCTGCCCCCCGAACGGTCTGAATCTCCACCCGGCTCCCGGCAAGCTTTTGCCTCAGCCAGGCGATGTGGACGTCCACGGTCCGGGTATCCCCGCTGAAATCGTAGCCCCAGACCTGATTGAGGAGCCGGTCCCGGTCCAGCACGATGCCGGCATTGCGGGCCAGGGCGGCCAGGAGGTCGAACTCCTTGGCCCGGAGCTGGACCGGCTGGTCCCCGACGAAGACTTCCCGCCGGCTCGGGTCGATGACCAGGTCGCCCAGCCGGATGGGCCCGTCCACCCGGAGCCGTCCCTCCGACCTCCGAAGCACGGCCCGAACCCGGGCCAGAACCTCCCGGGGATTAAAAGGTTTCGTTATGTAATCGTCGGCCCCCATCTCCAGGCCAACGATCTTGTCGATATCCTCATCCCGGGCGGTGAGCATGATGAGGGGCGTATCGCCTTCGGCCCGGACCCGCCGGCAGACCTCGAGGCCGTCGATGTCGGGAAGCTTTAAGTCCAAGACGATGAGGTCGGGCCGGAGGGCCCGGGTCTTGCGCAGGGCCTCCTCGCCGCTGGCCGCCGTCTCCACCTGGAAGCCCGACCGGCTCAGGTAAAGCTTAAGCAACTGGGTGATATTCGGCTCATCGTCCACGACCAGAATCGTCGCCGCCATACGTTACCCCATCCCCAAGAAGGCGCTTTCATTAGAATTTTGGGCGGGATCGTTTAAAAGCTAATTAACGAATTGTAAAATGGCCCTTCAACCGGTTCGGAGGCGGTAGCCGACGCCGGGTTCGGTGACGATAAACCGGGGGTTCTGGGGGGTCCGGCTCGAGCTTGCGCCGGAGCTGGGCCATGTAAATCGTGTAAATAGTGGGATTCGTCCCCGTATTCGGGCCCCCACACCTCCCGCAGCAGCATCCGGTGGGTCACCACCTTCCCGGCGTGGCGGGCCAGGGTCTTGAGCAGGTTGAATTCGGTGGGGGTGAGGCGCACCTCCTGCCCATCCCGGAAGACCTGCCGGCGGGCCAGGTCGATGGTGAGGCCGTTAACCCGAATTACGGGTTCGCTCTGGGCCAGGGGGCCGGCGGCGTGCCGGAGGGCCACCCGAATCCGGGCTAAAAGTTCCGTCACGCTGAAGGGCTTGGTGAGGTAGTCGTCGGCCCCGGCCTCGAGGGCCTCCACCTTATCCCGGTCGTCGCTCCGCACCGAGAGGATGATGATGGGGGTGGTGGAGGCGGCCCGCACGTCCCGGATGACCTCCAGGCCGGAGATGTCGGGGAGGCCCAGGTCCAGCAGAATCACGTCGGGCCGGCGGCCGTGGAAGAGGGAAAGGGCCTCCCGGCCGGTCTCGGCCGTGACCACCTCGTAGCCGTTGCCAGTAAGGTAAGTTTTAAGGGCCCTGAGGATCTCCTTTTCGTCGTCGACGGCCAGAATTCGGGCGCCGGCCATCCCCTCACCTCGCCCCCAGCGGGCTGGTCTCCGGAATTCCGGGGGCCACCAAGGGCAACGTAAAGCTTATGGTCGCCCCGCCCCCCGGGGTGGTCTCCGCCCAGATTTTACCCCCGTGGGCCTCCACCAGGCCCCGGGCTACCGCCAGGCCCAGGCCGATCCCCCGGGCTCCCCGGTAGAAGCGGTCGAAAACCCGGCCCTGCTCCTCGGGCGGGATTCCGGGGCCGTGGTCGATAACGCTTACCCGCACCGCCCCGTTCAGCCGCCGGGCCGCCACCCGGACCTCGGTTCCCGGGGGCGTGTACTTAAAGGCGTTTTCCAGCAGGTTGGAGAGCACCTGGTCCACCTGGACGTAGTCGAGGGGCACCGGCGGAAGGTCCTCCGGCACGTCCACCACCACCCGGTGGTCGGCCGCCAGGGGCCGCATCCGGCCGACCACGTCGTTGACCAGGTCGGCCAGGGGGTAAAGCTGTTTGTTGGGCCGCAGAACCCCGGCCTCAAGGCGGGACATATCCAGCAGGTTCTCAATGATCCGGTTGAGCCGGTCCGCCTCCCGTTCGATGGTAAGGGCCAGCTCCCGGCGGGCGGCCGGGTCGGCCGTCAGGCCGTCCTGCATCAGGCTCCCGGCGGCGGCCTTGATGGCCGCCAGGGGCGTCCGGAGGTTGTGGGAGACCGAGTGGAGCAGGGTGGTCTTAAGCTCGTCGGCCTGCCGGAGGACGTCGGCGGCGATGGCCTCCTCCCGCAGGCGGGCCCGCTCCACCGCCTGGGCCAGCTGGTGGGCCACCCCGGCGATGGCCCGGTCCTCATCCCGGGAGAAGGGCGGCTCGCCGGGCCGGCGGCTCAGGCCCAGCACCCCCACCACCCGGTCGCCGGCCCGGAGGGGCACCAGGAAGGTAGGGTTGGCCGGGCCCAGCCCCAGCCAAGGCCGGGCGGGGCCCACCAGCCGGATCCAGCGGCCGGGACGGGCCGGGCTGCTCAGGTAGGTGGCCGGACGACCCTGGGCGTAGACGCCAGCGGCCATCGTCCGGGCCGGTTCGGCGGGAAAGTCGCCTTCGACGGCCGCCGGATTCAGCCGGCCCCTGGGGTCGGCCAGCAGGACGGCGCAGCCGGCCAGATTGAATTCGGCCCGGAGGCGGGCGGCCACGGCCTTAAGGGCCTCTTCGGGATTTCGGGGACCGTTAAGGAGCTCGCCGATTTCGTAAAGGAGGACGGCCGCCCGCTCCCGGCGCCGGGCCTCCTCGGTCCGCCGGTGGAGCCGGCCGGCCAACTGGCCGGCCACCAGGGCGGTGGCCAGAAAGAGATAAAGGGCCACCCACTCGGCGGGGTCAGTGATGCCGGGACCCAGAGGGGCCATGCAGCACCAGTCGTAGGTGAAGACGGCGGCGAAGGAGGCCAGCACCGCCGGGCCGACGCCGAAGGCGCTGGCAATCCCCAGCACCACCAGCAGGTAAAGCATCAGGCCGTTGGCCGTGGTCAGATAGACGCTCAGCAGGTCGATGGGGGGAGTTGCCAGCAGAACGGCCAGCAGGCCCGCCCCGTAGCCAAGCACCATCCGCCGGTTTGCCCGGACGGCCCCAACGAGTCGCCGCAGCCGAATAAAACCGTCTACCATCCCCAAATCTGATCATAGCACCGCCCCCCGCCAATTTTTAAGAGAGTCTTTAGGCCGAAAAGGCGGGTCTTGAGCCCCTTTTTAGGCCCTCAGAGCGATGTTTTTTAGATGGCCCTGGCGTTATGGCGACCGACCACCGGAACCCCGAAGGCGAACACCCCCATCCGACCGGTGACCGGCGGATAACCCCCGACCTGGAGGCCACCGAGGTCGCCGCCGGCCGGCGGCCGGGCACCCGCTACGTGCGGATCGTCCGGCCCTTTGCGGCCGAGTTTCGCCGGCGGGGCCGGGGGGAGCTGGTGGCCACCGAGCGGGTCCTGGCCCCCCGAACCCCCGGCCGCAGGGCCCTGGAGGCCCTCCGGCGGGTCCTCATCGGCCGGCGGATACCCACCGAGCGGGAGCTCCACGAGCGGGTCGGGGTCCTGAAGGGGCTTGTCATCCTCTCCCCAGACGCCATCTCCTCGGCCGCCTACGGCCCGGAAGAGATAATGCGGGTGCTGGCCGTGGCCGGGGCGGCCGCCTTAAGCCTCACCTTCCCCGTGGCGGCGGCGATAGCGGTCCTGCTGGCCGTCGTCGCCACCTCGTACCGGCAGACGGTGCTGGCCTACCCCACCGGCGGGGGAAGCTACATCGTCGCCAGCGATAATCTGGGTCGGCTTCCGGGGCTGGTGGCCGCGGCCGCCCTCCTCACGGATTACGTGCTTACCGTGGCCGTATCGGTTACGGCCGGGGTGGCGGCGGTGGTTTCGGCCTTCCCCGGGCTTTTCCCCTACCGGGTGGGGCTGAGCGTCGGGACCGTGGGCCTGCTGGCCCTGGCCAACCTCCGGGGTATCCGGGAGGCGGCCAACCTCTTTCTCGTCCCGGTGTATCTTTACATTTTCAGCCTGCTGGGTCTGGTCGGCCTGGGCCTTTACCAGGTCGTCACCGGCACCGTCGGACCCTACGAGCCGCCCCCGGGGGCCCTGACCGGGACGGAGCTTGGGGCCGAGGCCCTCTCGGTCTTCTTAATCCTGCGGGCCTTCGCCTCCGGCTCGGTGGCCCTGACCGGGGTCGAGGCCATCGCCAACGGCGTGCCCATCTTTAAGCCCCCCGAGGGGAAGCACGCCGCCCAGGCCCTCACCCTGCTGGCCCTCATTTACGGCGCCATCCTGCTGGGCATCGGCTTCATCGCCGCCCACCTGCAGGTCATCCCCGACCCGGAGGAAGTTGAGACCGTCCTCAGCCAGGTCGCCCGCACCCTGGCCGACCGCTCCTGGTTTTACTACCTGGTCCAGTTCGCCACGATGGGGATCCTGCTCATCGCGGCCAACACGGCCTTCGCCGACTTCCCCCGACTGGCCAGCATCCTGGCCAAGGACATGTACTTCCCCCGGTTCTTTGCCCGCCGGGGCGACCGGCTTGTCTTCGACAACGGCATCATCCTGCTGGCCGCCCTGGCCGTCGTCTTAATCGTGGCCTTCGGCGGAAGCGTAACCCAGCTGGTGCCCCTCTACGCGGTGGGGGTCTTCGTCGCCTTCACCCTCTCCCAGGCGGGAATGGTGGTCCACTGGCGGCGGGAAGGGGGGCCGGGCTGGAGGCTCCGGGCCGCCGTCAACGGCCTGGGGGCCCTGGCCACCGGGTTGGTGACGGTGGTGGTCGGGGTTACCAAGTTTGCCCTGGGCGCCTGGGTGGTAATCCTCATCATCCCGACCCTGGTGGCCTTAATGCTCGCCATCCACCGCCACTATCGCTTTATCGAAGATATGCTCACCATCGACCGCCCGGAGGCGGCCTTAAGGCCCCTGCGGGGCCTGCGGGTGGTGGTGCCCGTGGCCTGGGCCGACCGGGCCGCCCTTAACGCCCTGGCCTTTGCCCGCCAGCTCGCCTCCGACGTCGTGGCCGTCCACGTCAGCCTCGACCCGGTCGAAGCCGCCCGCCTGCGCCGGCGCTGGGCAGAGCTGGGCATCGACCTGCCCCTGGTCGTCATCGACTCGCCTTACCGGGCGGTGGTTCAGCCCCTGCTGGCCTACATCGACGCCCTGCGCCGGGAAGACCCCAAAACCCCGGTCGTGGTGGTCCTGCCCGAAGTCGTCCCCCGCTACCCCTGGCAGTACTTGCTGCACAATCTTACCGCCCTCCGCCTCAAGCTGGC
>DAOTYJ010000077.1:0-16051 GCA_034434875.1 Dehalococcoidia bacterium
CGCCCTGAACGCAGCGCGTCTGCCAGGTTCCGCCACTTCGGCCCGGTGGAGATAGGGGGACTCGAACCCCCGACCTCGGCGATGCGAGCGCCGCGCTCTCCCAGCTGAGCTATATCCCCGCGGCTGAGCCGTCCACTTCGGAATTATATGAGCCCGGACCCGCCCTGTCAAGCGCGGCCGTTGGGCGTTTCGGGGCGGCCGGCGGCAACCTCTTTGCGCCGCACCTGTTCGGTAACCTCGGCCTGACGGGCCGCCAGCTTCGGGCTAAGCTCCACCGGGTAAAGCTCGGGGTCGTAGATGGCCTTGTGTCGGTCGTTCAGGGCGGCAAAGTCGGCTAAAAACGTTTCCCGGACTTTTTCTAAGGGGATGGGGTCGACCAGGGGCTCGCCCCCGGCCATCATGGGCACCAGCAGCGGCTCGGCCGAAGCCTCCGGGGGGTCCTCGTCCCGCAACGCAATTATGTCTTTGACAAACTTGCCGTCCTTATCCCGGAGGCGAAAAACCTGCTTTTCGTCGGCCAGGGTCTGTTTGCCCGGGCTAAGCTTAAGGACCGGTTTGCCGTCGTATTTAACCAGCTTATAAACGATATCCACCCAGGGGGCGTCGGCCGACACCCCCAGCTTCGTCCCCACCCCAAAGCCGTCGATGGGGGCCCCGGCCCGCAAAAGCTCGTCGATGCGGTACTCGTCCATCGCCCCGCTGGCGAAGACCCGGACGTAGTCCAGGCCGGCCTCATCCAGAATCCGCCGCACCTCCTTGGCCAGCGTCCCGATGTCGCCGCTGTCCAACCTCACCGCCCGCAGCCGGTGCCCCCGGGCCTCCAGCTCCCTGGCCACCACCACCGCCTTCCGGGTCCCGGCAATGGTGTCGTAGGTGTCCACCAGCAGGGTGGTGTTGTCGGGGAAGAGGGCGGCAAAGGCCCGGAAGGCGTCCAGCTCGCTGGGGAAACTTTCAACGTAGGAATGGGCCATGGTGCCCACCACCGGGATGCCGAAGGCCTTTCCGGCCAGCATGTTGGAGGTTGCGGCGAACCCGGCGATGTAGCAGGCCCGGGCCACCTTCATCCCGGCGTCGAAGCCCTGGGTCCGGCGGAAGGAGAAGTCCACGCAGACCCGACCCCGGGCGGCGTAGAAGCAACGGGAAGCTTTGGTTGCCAGCAGGGTTTCGAAGCCGACGGCGTTTAATATAAAGGTTTCAAAGAGCTGGGCCTGGATGATGGGGGCCGTGACCTCCATAATGGGCTCGTTGACGAAGAAGATCCGGCCCTCGGGGACGGCCCGAACCTCCCCGGTGAAACGAAACTCCCGCAAAAAGTCGAGAAAGTCGGCCTTAAAAAGCCCCAGGCCGGCCAGGTAGCGGAGGTCGTCGTCGGTGAACCGGATGTGATAAAGATACTTTATGACTTCCTGGATGCCGGCGGCCACAAAGTAGGCCCGGTTGGGCGGGTACTCCCGGATGTAGAGGCTGAAGGTGGCCGGGGCAAACATCCGGTTCTCAAAATAGCTGGCCGCCATCGTCAGCTCGTAGAGGTCCGTAAAGAGGGCAAACTCCCCAGGGTCGGTGTAATAAAGCGGCTTACCCCAGTCTCGGCCCAAAGTCGCAACCTCGGCGCTCAGGTTTCGGGGCTGGCGGGGGCCTTTTAAGGCCCGTCACCCTGATTTTATAATACCGACGGAGGTCGGCGATGCTGAAGGCAGGCGGGCTGGTGGACTGTGACGTCCACCCGAACATAAAGTCGATAAAGGACCTTTATCCTTACCTTCCCAGGCGCTGGGTGGACTACATCGAGGAGACGGGCTTCAGCCAGATTCCCCAGAACCCCTACCCCAAGGGGGCCAACCGGGGCGTAAGGCTCGATGCCGTCCCTGCGGGCGGGGTTGCCGGCTCCGACCTGGGCCTTATGCGCGCCCAGCTTTTAGACGCCTACGGGGTCGAGTTTGCCGTTTTAAACCCCGAACACAGCTATCGGCTTAACTTTCTGCCCAACGCCGATTTTGCGGCGGCCTTAGCTTCGGCCTTCAACGACTGGCTTATCTACGAGTGGCTCGAAAAGGACCAAAGGCTTTTAGGCTCGGCGGTCGTTGCCACCCAGGACCCGGAGCAGGCCGTAAAGGAGGTCCGGCGGGTCGGAAAGCACCCCCGCATCGTCCAGATCCTCCTTCCGGCCGGGGCCCAGCGGCCCTACGGCCAGCGCTATTACTGGCCCATCTATGGGGCGGCCGAAGAATTGGGCCTTAAAATCGGGATTCACTTTGGGGGCACGGGGGTATCCACGGGCCATCCGCCCACCCCGGTGGGCTGGCCCAGCTACTACATTGAGTGGCACACCTTGATGCCCCAGGCCTTTCAGGCCCACCTGGTAAGCTTTATCTGCGAGGGGGTCTTTGAGCGGTTTAAAGGCTTAAAGGTCACCCTCATCGAGGGCGGTTTTAGCTGGCTTTTGCACCTTATCTGGCGGCTGGATAAAAACTTCCGGTCGTTAAGGTCCGAGGTTCCCTGGCTTAAGCGGTTTCCCTCGGAGTATGTGCCCGAGCACTTCAGATTTACGACCCAGCCGATGGAGGAGCCGGAAAACGAGGCCGACCTTTTAGAAGTCATGCGGATAATGGGGGCCGAAGGCCTTTTGATGTTTGCCAGCGACTATCCCCACTGGGATTTCGACGACCCGGTTTATGCCCTGCCCCGGGGGCTTTCGGAGGGCGCCCGGGCCAGGATTTTGCGGGAGAACGCCCTGGCCTGGTACGGGTTAAATGGGCAAGTATCCGGTCTGCCGGGTAGGTGAGCTTCCGCCCGGTTCGCGGAAGATTTTCGAGGCGGCGGGGCGGTCCATTGGGGTCTTTAACGTTGGGGGCAGGTTTTACGCCTTGAGGAACCGGTGTCCCCATCAGGGCGGGCCCCTGTGTCTGGGCAGGCTTTCGGGGCTGGTTTTTGCCGGGGTTCCCGGGGAGCACGGCTACCGGGACGAAGGTTTTATTTTGCGCTGCCCGTGGCACGGCTGGGAGTTTGACATCCGGACGGGGGAGGCCGTCGTCGACCCCGAAAAGACCCGGGTCCGGGCCTACCGGGTAAGCGTTGAGCCCCCGCCCCGGGCCGAAACCTACCCCGTCTCCGTCGAGGACCAGGTCGTCTACGTCCACATTTAGGCCGCCTCGATAACCACCGGCCCGTCGGAGCCCTGGGCCCCTTTAAGGGCCGCCCCGAGTTCGGCGGCCGGCACCCGGCAAAACTCGACCCCGAAGGCCCCAACGAGGGCCTTAAGGTCCGGCGCCGGCTCGTCCAGGCCGCCCAGCTCGGCTTCGTCCAGCTCCGGGATTTCCCGCCGAAGGGCGGCCAGCCCGCCGTAGGCCCGCCGGTTCCGGACCACGACCCGGACGGGGAGCCGAAGCCTGGCGGCGACCCAGAGGCCCCCGAGCCCCCTGATAAGGCCGGCGTCGTCCATGAGGGCGGCGTGGGGGCGGGTGGGCAGGCCGAGCCAGGCGCCGGCGGCGGCCGCCGTGCCCCACCCCCTGACCCCCGGGGGACCCGGCCAGATGGTTGCCGGGTCGGGCCGGCGAACGGCGGCCGCGTCCACGGCCGGGTCCTCCACCAGCAAGATGCCCTCCGCCCCCAGGTAGTCGACGGCGGCCCCCACCACCGGGTCTTCGGCGGCCGGGGCCGAAGGGGATAGGGTTAAACGCCGCCCTTCCGCCCGTCGGGCCTCGACGGTGGTGAGCCAGGCCTGGGCCCGCTCCCGAAGGGCCCGCAGTCCCGACCTGGGGTCGGCGATGAGCTCCAGGCCCCGGCCGTGGGCCGTAACCCACTCCGGACCCCAGGGGGAGACGGCCAGAATCTGGGCCCCGGGCGGCAGGCTTGCGAGGAGGGGGTCTGGGGGCGGGGTGGGACGGAGCCGGCCGGCCACCACCACCAGGTCGGCTTCGGCCCAGGGGGACTTCTCGGGCCCGGGGTGGCCGAGGCAGGCCGGGTGGCCGGTGGGGAACCCGAAGTACGGGCCGGGGACAGGGTCTAAAAAGACCGGCAGGCCCAGCAGTTCGGCCAGGGCAACCGCGTCTTCTACGGCCTCGTACCGGACCAGCTCCGGCCCGGCGACGAGAACGGGCCGCTCGGCGGCCAGGAGAAGGTCGGCCGCCTCCCGAACGGCGTCGGGGTCGGGGGGCTGGGCAAGGGGCAGATGCTGGCGCCGGAGGTAAGGAATGTCGGCCGGCCCCTGGGCGGTGAGCACTTCCGGCCCAAAGGCCACCTGAACGGGCCCGGCCGGGGGCAGGATGGCCGTCCGGGCCCCCACCCGCACCCCTTCCACCAGCCCGGCCGGGTCGGCCGGTTCCAGGCGGGCCTTGGCCGGCAGCCGGACGTCCCGGTCGGTAAGAAGGACGGCCGGCAGGCCGAGGGCTACCCAGGGACCGGGGTCGAACGGGGGGGCGTGTCGGAGGTTAGCCACCACCGGCCCGCCGGTGGCCCGGGCCAGGCCGTCGGCAACGGCCAGGGCGGTCTGGGGGTCGGGGGCGGGGATGTAGACGACCTCGGGGTGACGCAGGGAAGCTTTAAAGAGTTCGGCAAAGGCGTCCCCGGCCAGGCCGACCAGGTACCGCAGGCCGTCCCGGCCGAGGGTGAGCAGAAGCAGGTCGTCGCCGCGCCGGCCGGTCACCGTCTAATTTTACCGCCGGCCCGGGCTTTTGACTTAGCCGGTTCGGGAGTTGGGCAGGCCCGGGACGATGCCGGTGCGGAGGGCGTAGATGGCCGCCTGGGTTCGGTCCGAGACCATCAGCTTGCTGAAGAGGGCCGAGAGGCTGTTTTTGACGGTGCTTTCGGCCAGGCCGAGGCGGCGGGCGATCTCCTTGTTGGAGAGGCCGGCGGCGATGAGCCGCAGGTAGAGCCGCTCCCGCTCGGTGAGGAATACCGGGGCGGCGGCCAGGTCGTCGGCCTCGGCCACCTGGGCGCAGAGGCCGGCGAGCTGGACGGCCAGGCGGCGGTCGAAGGCGGCCACCCCCCGGGCGGCGGCCCGGACGGCGGCGGTGAGCTCATCAGGCGGGGTCGAAAGGTAAACGGCCCCGCGGACACCGGCCTTGAGGGCTTTTATAAGGCCGATCAGGGCGGCGGGTTGGTTTTCGTCGGCCAGGGCCACAATGGGTGCAGAAAAACCGTTCAGTCCGGCATCCAGCTCTTTAAGCAGGCTAAGGTCGATAACCCCGACATCGGGAGAGCACGACAGAATAAGCCGCTGAAAGCGCAGGACATGGCTTGCTTCCCCGATAACCTGGATATTGGGTTCCCGGCCGAGGAGGTGTTTAAGCTGGCGTCTAACGAAATCGTGGGGGTGACCGATAACTACTCGCATTGTCCGCTCCACTTCGCCTAAGGTCTGAGTGTTCGGTCATTGATACCATAATCAGGTTAATCTGTCAAGGCGCCGGGGCCTCGGCTCAGGGGTTCCCAGCAGACCTTGGGGGGGCGGTTGACCGGGGTTTATCGGCGACGGCTGCCTGTGTTAGAATCTAGGTGAAAGCTGGAGCCGGTCCTGATAGGCGGATCGGGAATGGTTGACGTACCGGTCCTTGTTCTCAACCAGAATTACGAGCCCCTCAACGTCTGCAACGTTCGCCGGGCTTTTGTCCTGATCGACCGGGGCAAGGCCGAGGTCCTCGAGCACGCCGACGGGGTGTTGCGGACCCCGACCCGGATGTTCCGCCTGCCTTCGGTTATCCGCCTGGTCTACATGATCAAGCGGCCCCGGCCGGAGGTTAAGCTCACCCGCCGGGAGATTTTCCTGCGGGATAACTACACCTGCCAGTACTGCGGCACCCGCACCCGGGACCTGACGGTGGACCACGTTATCCCCCGCCACCGGGGCGGCAAGCACGTGTGGGAGAACGTGGTCAGCGCCTGCAAAGTCTGCAACCACCGCAAGGCCAACCGGACCCCCGAAGAGGCCGGGATGAAGCTTATTCGCCCGCCCCGGCGGCCCAGGGCCAACGCCCGCTACCTGGTGGCCCAGTACCAGCCCCAGTCCGAGTGGCTCAAGTTCATACCCGAGTGGGAGCTTTCGGACGACTGAAGGGGCGTTGGGCCGTAGCCCTTCTGGCCGCCGTTTCGGTGGCCTTTTTTCTTTTCTGCGTTTGCCCCCGCCTCGGTCGGCCCCTGGCCTACGACGAGGTTAACTTCGCCCTGGGTGGGGAGGCGGTGGCCGCCACCGGCCGGCCCTTCGCCCGGGCCGGCTTTATGGAAGACCGGGGCGCCCTGGACCGGGAGTTTCAGTACGCCCTCTGGCATCCGCCCCTCTACATCTACACCCTGGGCCTGGCCTATGCCTTATTCGGGGTCGGGGAGGCCCAGGGCCGCCTGGTCGGGGTGGCCGGAACCCTGGCAGCCGGCCTCCTTCTGTTCAACCTTGTTCGCCGCCTCACCGGGGATTCCCGCCCGGCCGCCGCGGCCCTCGGCCTCTTCTTAGTTCACCCCCTCACCGTCCAGAGCAGCCTGCTTTTAGACATCGACGGGTCGGTACTGCTCCCCCTCTTCCTGGCCGCCGTCCTGGCCGCCTCCGACCTGATTGCCCGGCCGTCCGCGGGGGGAGTTGTGCGGGCCGGGCTGGGCTTCGGGCTGGCCCTTGCGGCCAAGCTCACCACCCCCCTGGCCATCCCCCCGGCCCTCGGGCTCATCCTGGCCGGACGGGGCCTTAAGGGCCGGGCCTGGGCCCTGGCGGCCGCCGTGGCCCTTCTCGGGGCGGCTTTCTTTCTCGGCGTCTGGGGGGCCGTAAGCTTACGTTTCGGCCTGCCTTTCACCATGCCCTTTGAGGTAACCTTTGTGGAGTTTCTCCTGGCCCTGGGCGGCGGCCTGGCCGGGGTCGAGACCGGCTGGTGGCTCTCCCCGCCCCTGCTCGTCCTTTTCGGCTGGGCCCTCGGCCGCCGGGTTCGGTCTTGGGCCGGCGGCCGCAAGCCCGGCCCGGCCGATTTCGTCGCCCTGCTGGGGGCCGCAACCCTGGGGGCTTATCTTCCCAGAACGGCCGGCTACTTTCCCAGGTACCAGATTGCGGCCCTGCCCCTGGTCGTTGCAACCGTTGCGGCCGAATTGGCCGGCACCTCGGGCGGCCCGGGCCGCCGGGCCCTTTTTGGGGCCGGCCTCGGGGCGGCCGCCGGCCTTACCGCCGGCTTTGCCCTCGGGGACGGGCCCTTCTTCTGGACGGCGGGGTCGTACGGGAGTCCGCCCGTCGTTGGGACGGCGAGCCTCCTGGGGGGCCTGGCCCTGGCCGCCCTTCCAGGGCGGCAGACCCCGGCCGGATTTGTCCTCGGCCTGGCGGCGGTTTTTGTCGGCTGGGCGGTGGCCACCGACCTGGTCCAGCGCCCGGCCCCGTACTCCACGGCGTATTTTTACGGGTCCGCGGGCAACGTCGAGGCCGCCCGGCTGCTGGACGGCCTGCTCGGGCCGGGGGAGTACTACGTGGGGGCCAAGGAGGTGGCCTACTACGCCCCCAACCGAAACTACATTGACATGCACACCGCCTACGCCCTGCTGGCGGGGCAGGCGGCCTTCGAAGGCCGCCTGCTCGGACGGGAGGTTCGGGTCTGGGCCCTTTTTACCCGGGACCCGGGCCTCAGGGCCTTCTTTGAGGCTAAGCTGGGACCGGCCTACCGGCCGGCGGCCCGGGCCGGGGACTACGTCATCTACGTCCGGGCCGGCGGGCCGCCCGACTAGGCTTTTGCCGCCCGGTCGGCGATTTCCAGGACCTCGTCCAGAATGGAAACCCCGAGTTTCAGCTCCTCCTCGCTGATGGTGAGGGGCGGGGCGATGATAAGGATGTTCCAGCGCCCGTAAACGTAGAGGCCCCGGTCCAGGGCGGCGTTGCGGATATCGTTAAGGACCCCCTGGGACGGGGCGTTCCAGGGCACCAGGGGCTCCCGACTTTCCCGGTCCTTGACCAGCTCCACGGCCCAGAAGAGCCCAAGGCCCCGCACCTCCCCCACCGAGGGGTGCCGGTCGTACAGGCCCCCGAGCAGGGCCCCCAGGGTCTGGCCCATGGCCGCCGCCCGCTCGATTAAATTCTCCTCCCGGTAGACCTGCATGTTGGCGATGCCGGCGGCGCAGGCCAGGGGGTGTCCGGCGTAGGTGAGGCCCGAGGGGAAAGGCCGGTCGTCCAGAAAGCGGGCGATCTTCTCCGAGATGGTCACGCCGCCGAGGGGGACGTAGCCGCTGGTGACCCCCTTGGCGAAGGTGAGAATATCCGGGGCCACATCCCAGTGCTGGACGGCAAACCACTTGCCGGTCCGCCCAAAGCCGCTCATCACCTCGTCGGAGATGAGCAGGATACCGTACCTGTCGCAGAGGCGGCGAACCTCCGGCCAGTACTGGGGCGGGGGAACGATCACCCCGTTGCTTCCCGTTACCCCTTCCAGCATGATGGCGGCGACCTGGTCGGGGCCCTCGTACCAGATCACCTCCTCAATATGGGCGACGCACTGGAGGGTGCAGGCCTCGGTCCGGCTGCAGAAGGGGCACCGGTAGCGGTAGGGGTCGAAGACCCGCACCACCCCGGGGATGCCGGGCTCCCAGGGCCAGCGGCGGCTGTCGCCCCCCACCGTCATCGAGCCGTAGGTACCGCCGTGGTAGGAGCGGTAGCGGCTGATGACCTTCTGGCGGCCGGTATAAAGGCGGGCGATCTTGATGGCGTTTTCGTTGGCCTCGGTGCCGCCGGTGGTGAACATCGTCTTTTTAAGGCCGGGCGGGGCCACCTCGGCAATCATCCGGGCCAGGGTGCTCCGGGTCTCGTGGTCGAAGGTGGGGCCGATGTAGCAGAGGCGCTCGGCCTGCTCCTTGATGGCGGCCACCACCTTCGGATGCTGGTAACCGATGTTGACGTTGATAAGCTGGGCCGAAAAATCCAGGTAGGCTTTGCCGTTGGCGTCGTAAAACCAGCAGCCCTGGGCGTGGGTGACCGGAATGTGACGGACCTGCGACTGGGTCGACCAGGGAATGAGGACGTATTCCCGGGTCTCCCGCTCGACGGTGGCCGCATCCAGCATCGGTCTGACCTCCTTTAGCTTATCGTCCCCGGAAGACGGGCGGGCGCTTCTCGATAAAGGCCCGGGTGCCCTCCAAGGCATCCTCGGTCCGGGCGACCCGGTCGAAAAGCTCGGCTTCAAGCTTAAGGGCTTCGGCCAGGGGAAGGTCGATGCCCCGGTAGGCGGCCTCCTTAGCCGCCTGAACGGCCAGGGGTGCGTTGGCGGCGACCTTTTCGGCCAGGCCCAGGGCGGCGGGCATCAGGGCCTCGGGCTCCACCACGTGGTTGACCAGGCCGAGGGCCAGGGCCTCCCGGGCGTCGATGAGGTCCCCGGTAAAGAGCAGTTCTAAAGCCTTACCGAAAGGGATGAGGCGGGGGAGCCGCTGGGTCTGGCCCCCGGCCGGGAGGATCCCCCGCCGAACCCCCATCGTCCCGAAGACGGCGTTGGTGGCCGCAATCCGGATGTCGCAGGCCAGAGCCAGGGCCAGGCCCCCGGCCAGGCAGTAGCCGGCGATGGCGGCGATGACCGGCTTCCAGGTGTTGGGGTAGGGGCTTGGGCCCTCTTGGGCGTAGCCCCGCTCGAGGAGGCCGGGGACCCGGGTGCGCAGGTCGGCCCCGGCCGAGAAGGCCCGGCCGCCGGCCCCGGTAATGACGGCCACCCGAAGCTCCGGGTCCCGGTCGAACTGGGCCCAGGCGTCGGCCAGGGCGGCGACGGTGGGGGTATCCAAGGCGTTGTGGACTTCGGGACGGTTGATGGTGATGAGGGCGATGGGGCCCCGGCGCTCGAAGACGACCGTCATTACTCTTTCCGGCCGATTGTAGAGGACCTGTCGGGAATCGTCAAGGGGATGGGCCTGCCGGGGCGGCCGAAAAGGCCTCGATCTTCTTGACCCGGGCGATGACCTCCTTGGCCAGCTCCCGGTCTTCGGCCGTATCCAGGGGCAGGTTAAGGGTCACCGAGCTTACGAGGCCCCCGTACCGTTCCCGCAGGCGGTCGGCAATCTCCTCGTAGGTGCCGATGGTGGCGTAGGTTTCGAGCATCTCGTCGGTGATGAGGCCGGCCATCTCGTCCCAGCGGCCCTGCAGGGAAAGCCGGTGGAGGCGGTCGACGGTCTCCCCCCAGCCGTGGACCTCCATCACCGGCCGGTAGGTGCGGGTGGAGGCGTAAAAGGCCAGCTGGCGCCGGACCGCCTCCCGCTGGGCGGCCAACTCCGCCTCGGTCCGGCCGGTAATGACAAAGCCGGCCCCGGCCAGCCCAAAGCCCTCGAGGCTGCGGCCGGCCCGGGCGGCCCCGGCCCGCACCGCCGGAATTATCACCTCCCGGAGGTACTTGGGGCTCAGAAACGGGTGGAGGCGGATGCCGTCGCAGATTTCACCCGCAAGCCGGGCCATAAAGGCATTAACGGCCGCCGTGTAAATGGGGATCCGGGGGTGCTCGATGGGGCCCGGGTTGAAAAACGGGGTCATCAGGGTGAAGGTGTAGCGCTTTCCCCGGAAGTTGAGGGGCGTGCCGTTCTGCCAGCAGTCCCAGATGGCCCGCAGGGCCCCGATGTATTCCCGGAGGCGGGGACCGGGGGCCGTCCAGGGCACGCTGAACCGCCGCTCGATGTGGCCTTTGACCTGGGTCCCCAGCCCCAGGACGAACCGACCCCCCGAGAATTTCTGCAAATCCCAGGCCAGGTAAGCCACCACCATGGGGCTTCGGGGAAAGGCGATGGCCACCGAGGTGCCCAGAAGCAGCCGTTTTGAGTGTTCGGCGGCCAGGACCAGGGGCAAGAAGGGGTCGTGGTTGGTCTCACTGCTGGTTACGGCGTCGTAGCCGACCTCTTCGGCCCGGCGGACCAGTTCGGGGACCGCCCGCAGGTCCCGCCCCTGAATGTGGTATTCGACGCGCATTTCTAAGTCACCTCACCCGTCGGCCTGTGGTCCGCCTGATATTAGCACACCGAGCCCCTTTCTGTTTACAGCGGCCGGCCGGGGAGCTTATCATTCAGGTGTGAGGCCCCAAGCCGGTTCGGGTCGACGGCCGCCGTCCCGGCGACCGGCCCGGGGCTGGCTTTTACTGCCGGTCCTGGCGCTGATGGTCGGGCTGGGGGCGGCCCTCTGGCCCCACTGGGGCCCCGGGGGCGTGGCCGAGACCCCGGTGCCGGCCGGCCCCGAAGCCTCCCCGAGTCCGGCGGCCGCCCCAGGCCCGGAAGTCGCGGCTCCGCTCCCCACCCCGCCCCGGGATGACGAGGGCCTGCTCCTGTGGGTCAACCGGGAGCGGGGCCTTCCCCCCGACTACGTGCCCCCCGACCTGGTGCCCATCACCGGGGTGCCCGTCACTACCCAGGGGATGCTCCTCCGCCGGGTGGCCCTCGGCCCCCTCCGGGAGCTGGTGGAGGCGGCCCGGGCGGAGGGCTTAGAAATCGTCGTAAGTTCGGCCTACCGGTCGTATCAGACCCAGGTGGCCGTCCACAGCTACTGGGTGCGGGTGCTCGGGGAGGCCCGGGCGGTCCGGGTGAGCGCCCGCCCCGGCCACAGCGAGCACCAGCTGGGAACCACCGTGGACCTTACCAGTCCCCGGGTAAACTACCAGCTCACCGAAGGCTTTGGGGATACCCCCGAGGGCCGCTGGCTTGAGGCCAACGCCCACCGGTTCGGATTCGTGCTGAGCTACCCGGCCGGCAAGGAGGATATAACGGGGTACGACTACGAGCCCTGGCACTTCCGCTTCGTGGGGGTCGAGGTGGCCGCCCAGGTCCACCGGGCCGGAATCTCCCTGGAGGAGTACTTTCGGAGCCTCTACCGGCCGTGAAACGCCGGCCAGCCCCTTTACCCCGGCGGTGGGCCTTGATGCTGGCGGTCGGCCTCATCGCCGGGACCGCCCTGGGCCTGCCCCTCTGGGGCCACAGCCGCCAGCCCACTGCGCCGGCGGCCTCGGCCGGCCCGACCCGGCCCCGGCCGAAGGCGTGGGGCCTTTTCCGGGCGCGCCCCGGGGCCGAACTGCAGGCCCGGGTCGACCAGTTCGTGGCCGGCCTGCCGGACGACTTCGGGACCATAGGAATTGCCGTCAAAAACCTGCGCACCGGGGAGACGGCCGCCCACAATTCGGACCAGGTCTTCGAGGCCGCCAGCCTTTACAAGCTCGGGGTAATGCTTGCCCTCTTTGAAGCCGTGGAGGCCGGGGAGCTGGATTTAGACGACCTTATTACCATCCCCGAATGGGCCGTAACCGCCAGCGAGTGGGGGGTTTACTATGCCGGGGAGGTGGTAAGCGGGTGGGAGGCCCTGGAGGCGATGATTGCCTTGAGCGACAACCCCACCGCCCTGGTCTTTATGGAACTTCTGGGCGTCGACCGGGTTAACCGGGTCCTCAAACGCTACGGTTTGAAAGATACCCGGGTGGACTGGTCCGGGGCAACTACGACCCCGGCCGACGTGCTTAAAATCTTCGAGCTTATCGAGACCGGCCGGGCGGTAAGCCCCGGGGCCAGCCGGAAGATGCGGGAAGTGCTCCTCCGGCAGCGGGACAACCGGCGAATTCCGGCCGGCCTGCCGCCGGGTACCCCGACGGCCCACAAGACCGGGAGCCTGCCCGGCATCGCCCACGATGCCGGGATAATCTACCTGCCGGCGGGCCCGGTGATTGTGGCGGTGCTGACCGGGGAGCTGACCGACTACGGGGCCGGGGAAAAGGCCATCGCCGAAGTGGCCCGGGTGGTGGCGGATTACTTTGGCGGCCGGGATTGATTTAAAATCTTACTAGAAAGCTCAGGTGGAGGTGAGGTTCGATGGCCGAGGCTCTGCTGATTGTGGACCCCCAGCTCGATTTCATGCCCGGCGGCGCCCTTCCCGTCCCCGAGGGGGATAAGATCGTCCCGGTGGTTAATAAATACATCGAGCGGTTCCGGGAAGCCGGCCGGCCGATATTCGTCTCCCGCGACTGGCACCCCGAGGTTACCAAGCACTTCCAGCAGTACGGCGGGGTCTGGCCGCCCCACTGCATCCAGGGCAGCCGGGGGGCTGAGTTTCACCCCGACCTGAAGCTGGATGGGGCCATCGTGATTTCCAAGGGGATGGACCCGGAGCGGGATAGCTACTCGGCCTTCGACGGCTTTGAGGCCGACGGCACCCCCCTGGAGGAAGGTTTGAGGCGGCGGGGCGTCGACCACCTTTACATCGGGGGCCTGGCGACCGACTACTGCGTCCGCTGGACCGTCCTCGAAGCCCTCAAGGGGGGCTTTAAGGTCACCGTCCTTCTGGATGCCATCCGGGGCGTCAACTTAAAGCCCCACGATTCCGAAGAGGCCATCGAGGAGATGGTCCGGAACGGGGCGGACGTGGCCACCCTGGAGCGCCTCCCGGCCCTGAGCCGGGCTTAAGGCCCGACCCCGCCGGCCGTCAAACGGCCAGGCCCAGCCGGTGGCCGTTGGCGCAGATATGGTCGTAAAGGGTAAACCAGTGCTCTTCTAGCCAGCGGCTGTAATCGGCAAGCTTTTCGCCAAAACCCCGCTGGCGAAGCTCCCGCTCAACAACCCCGCCCCGGTGGGGATACCGGTACTTGCGGGGCAGGGGCGAGCCGAAGCCGTGGGCGTAGTGGACCAGCTCGTGGGCGATGGTCACTTCGACGATCAGGGGCGGAACCGCGGGCAACCGCAGCAGGCTGTTTATTCCGATGAGGGTGTGCCGCTGGCATTCGGAAAGCTTGATAACCCCGAGCCGCGTCTTCCAGTTGCCCATAAATCGGATGACCACGTCGTTGACCCGCGGAACGTCCGCAAAATGGGTCTGCCAGATCCGGTCGAGTTCTCTGGTAAGCCACAAATCCGAGCGCAACGGACCGCTTCTCCTTAAACCCGGTTTTTAGGTTCAGGACCCAGGGATTTTAAGCAACCGCCGGGTGAGTGTCAAGGGTAGGCGGCCCCCGCCGAATAAAATCCGTCGAAAAAAATGGGAAAAATGTGGATAAAAAACCTTCGGCCCCGGAAATTTCCGGGGCCGAAGGCCGGGCTTTGGGGTGTACGGTGGGCGGGTCTTTTTCAGTAGCCGGCCGCCCCCTCGACCAGCACCCTGCCTTTCATGTTCTGGGGGTGGAAGGTGCACCCGTATTCATACTCGCCCGGCAGGGTAAAGGTGAACGAGGCCTTCTCCCCGGGCCGCAGGGGCGGGCTGTGAAACTGGGCCGGCCCCCGGGTGAACCTGACGTCGTGGGTGAAATTGTCGTCGTTAAACCAGGTGACCGTCGTCCCGACCTTGACCTTGATTGCCGCCGGTTCGAACCGGTACGATTTGGCCATTTTGACCTGGCTGGTCTCCACCGGGGCGGCGGTGGTGCCGGCCGGGGCGCAGGCCGCCCCCAGAACCCCCAGCAGGCCGATCAGGATGAGCAGCCGGATAAGCCTCAAAACCGAGCCCCTGACCTAGGTTGCCGCCGGTCGCCCGGCCAGAACCCGCTGGACCCCGGCGACGAAGACCAGGTGGTAGGTCATGTAGACGATTTCGGCCAGGGCGTAGAGGGTGAAGGCCCAGCCGAAGGTGTTCAGGCCGGCCCCGAAGGCCCGGTAGGCGAAGTAGGCGCCGATGAGAAAGCCTACCAGGTGGACCAGCAAGAACACGGCCGGCGGAAAGACGTTGATAAACGCGCCGATGGGCATGGTTTACACCCCCTTTGGAATTTTCAGGGTAAGCCCGGGGTTAGAAATTTTTTGGGGGCCGCGCTTCCACCTCCTCCCGGTCAGGACTCCCAGCATAATGACGACCATGCCGACGAGGGTGATAAGGTGGGCCCAGAAGGCCGCCAAAGCCGGAACGCCCCCTTGGGCCAGGACCCCGGCGTGGTAGGCGACGTCGGCCGACCCGCCCACGGCAAATACCCCCAGCCCAACCCGCATCAAGGGGGGCCAGCCCCCGAGCTCCCTTCCCAGCGCCCGCAGGGCCCTGCGGGCCGGACCCGCCGCAACGGGGACCATCCTCAACCTCCCTCGGCCGACCTCACGGCCGGCCCGAGCCTGAGCAGGCTCCGCAGGTGGTTAAGCCAGTCGACCGGCCGCCCCTTCGGACCCAGGGCCTTAAAAACGGCCCTGGTCTCGGGCTTCAAAAGGCCTTCGAGGCGGGCATCCAGGTCGGCCAGAACCGCCGCCAGGGCGATGCTGTTTCGGAGATACCAGCCGGCCAGGTCCACCAGCAGCCGCTGGCGGGTGCGCACGGCCATGGCCTCCTGGTCGTCGGCTATCTCCCCGGCCAGGACCTCGGTCTGGTCGGGGATGACGATGAGCCAGCGGGCCGAGCCTTCGGGGACGAGCCGGTAGCGGTAAACCCGGCCCCGACAGGCCCCGCACTCCTGGGGACAGCCGGCAAGGCAGACCGTGGTGACCCCCACGCCCCGCCCCTCGACCCGGCCCAATTCGGGCCCGAGGGCCTGGGCCTCCGGGGGGTAAAGCCCCACCAGCAGCTCCTCCCGGGCCGAGGCCGCCAGGCTCCGGGCGTGGTCGACGAGGGCGGGATAGCCCCGAATGTTCCAGACGTATTCGTATCCGGCGGGGGCGCTGAGGTCGGCGAGGGCCTGGCGGGCATCCTCCAGGAGGCCGTGGTAGCGGCGCTGAAGCCGGCTGATGAGCTCCTCGGGAGGGATGGGGGCATAGCGGACGCCGCCCTCGGCGTCAACCCGGACCACCGCCCCCCGCTCCTCAAGCCGCTGGAGGACGGCGTAAATATCGGCCCGGGGGACGCCGGAGAGCCTGGCCAGCTCGTAGCCGGTCAGGGGACTGCGCCTGAGGAGGGCGGTATAGGCCCGGGCCTCGTATTCGGCGAAGCCCAGCTGCCGGAGGGTCGAAACCGGGTCGGCCATCGGTCCGCTCCTTAATAGTAGTTGGTATACCAACTACTATTAAGGATAGTCGATACCGCCCCGCCTGTCAAGGCCGGACCCCTTATCGCCAGGGGTTTTAGTTACTGGAGCTTGAGGCCGGCGTAGAAGCTCAGGGCGTTCTTAAAGAAAATCTTTTCGAGGGTTTCCCGGTCGAAGCCGAGCCCTTTTACGGCCTCGGCATTCTTGCGGATGCCCGGCGCCCCGGGCCAGTCGGT
>DAOTYJ010000078.1:0-2029 GCA_034434875.1 Dehalococcoidia bacterium
GCCGCATCCTGCTGGAGACCCTGCGGGAGGTGGAGGGCCCCGGGGATTCCCTGGTCTGGGGGACGGGCGTGCGGCTCTCGGCGCCCACCGCCGCCCTGGTCAACGGCACGGCGGTGCACAGCTTTGAGCTGGACGACGTCGGCCCGGGGGGTCACAACGGGTCGGTGGCGCTCACTTCGGCCCTGGCGCTGGCCGACCATTTCGGGGGGGTATCGGGCAAAGACCTGATTACGGCAATGGTAGCCGGCATCGAGGTGGCGGCCCGGGTCCAGGAGTGCGTCGGCCGGAAGCCCCAGGTCCGGTTCGGGTTCCACGGGCCCGGCCTGCTGGGAACCTTTGGGGCGGCGGCCGCGGCCGCGAAAACCCTGGGCCTTAACCGGGAGCAGGTGGTCCACGCCCTGGGCCACGCCGGCCAGCAGGCCGCCGGTCTCATGGCCGTCCAGCACGGTGGGATGGGCAAACGCCTGCTGGCCGGGAAGGCGGCCCACAGCGGGGTGCTGGCCGCTCTGCTGGCGGCCCGGAGCTTTACCAACGTGCCGAACATCTTCGAGGCCGAGTACGGGGGTTTCTGTTCGGCCTTCTGCGGGGGCGAAGGCGACTACGACCTGGGCAAGCTGGTTAAGGGGCTGGGTCAGGAGTGGTTTACGCCCCGGGTGCTCTTTAAGATGTGGGCCTGCCGGGTGCCCATTCACCCGACCCTGGAGGCCCTGCGTAGCCTGCGCCGGCAACACCCGCTGCCCCCGGACGAGGTGGAGCAGGTGACCGTCTGGCTGGACGAGGGAGCCGTAAAAGCCGTGGGCTTCCCCTGGACGCCCACGACGATAACCTCGGCCCAGCTCAATCTGGCCTACTGCTGCGCCGTCTTTTTGCTGGAAAACGACGTTTTCATCGACCAGTTTCGGGAAGAGAAGCTGGCCGACCCCCGGTTCCTTGACTTGGCCGCCAGGGTCAAGGCTGTCCACGACCCGGGCCTGGACGGCGGGCCCGGGCTGGGCCGGCAGGCCCGGGTTCAGGTCCGGCTCCGGGACGGGACCGTCCTCATGGCCGTAGGGGAGGTCAGGGGCGGCCCGGAGAACCCCATAACCCGGGCCGACGTCGAGGCAAAGTTCCGCAAGCTGACGCACGGGGTTCTCGACGCCGTCGGCCAAGACCGGCTGATTGCGGCCTGCGACCGCCTGGAAACCCTGACCGATTCGGCGGAGCTTACGGCCCTTCTGGGAATAGCCACAGCAAAACCTGACGCTGAGGAGGTTTCACGGTGACGGAGCGTGAGCTTTACTATGATGTGGTGGTGGTTGGGGCCGGCAACGCCGCCCTTTCGGCGGCCATGGCCGCCCTGGAGCAGGGGGTGCGGGTCGGGGTGCTCGAAAAGGCGCCGAAGGCCGAGCGGGGCGGAAACAGCACCCTGACCGGCCACATGCGCTTTGCCTACAACAGCGTCGAGGACCTCGTTGCCCTCATCGACGACCCTTCCGAGCACGACATCCGGATGATGGCGGACCTTCTGCCCAGGCGGACCGAGGCCGACCTCTGGGATGAGATCATGCACGTGACCGAGGGCCAGGCCGACCCCGAACTTTTAGAGATTCACGTCCGGGAGTCCTACCGGACGGTCCGGTGGCTCCGGGAAAAGGGCCACAGCTGGGTTCCCAGCTACGCCAACCCCACCACCGGCAACATCGTCTCGATGAACGGGGGCGGCTACGGCCTCCAGGAGCGCAACTTTGCCTACCTGGAGCGGCACGGGGCTCCCATCCACTACGAGACGGCCGCCACCGGGCTCATCCTGGATAATCGGGGTCGGGTCGTTGGGGTAAGGGCCCTGGACCAGGAAGGGTACGTGGTTTTCCGGGCGAAGGCGGTGGTCCTGGCCTGCGGCGGGTTTGAGGGCAACCCGGAGATGCGGGCCAGGTACCTGGGTCCGAGGTGGGATACGGTCAAGATGCGGGGTGTGCCTTACAACACGGGAGACGGGCTCAGGATGGCCTTAGAGATTGGGGCGATGCCGTATGGGAGCTGGTCGAGCTGT
>DAOTYJ010000079.1:0-6250 GCA_034434875.1 Dehalococcoidia bacterium
TACTCCGGCCTCCCGCAAAAGCCTGCGGGCCTCCTCCCGGCTCTTGTTTATATCCCGCCAGTAGCCGGGGATCTTCTCCAGCTCCGAGTCGGGCATGGCAAAGGGCCCGCCCGGCCGCACCAATCCGCCCACCCACCGCATAAAGGTGAACGGGGATAGATGCTGGGCCCCGCCCAGCGGTCGATGGCCAGGGTGAGGGCCCGCCTCACCCGCGGGTCGTTAAAAGGCGGCTTTTCGTTGTTAATGACCATGGGAAGCATGGCGACCCACGGGCTCTCCTGGACCACGACCTTATCCCCCAGGGCCCGCACCAGGTCGTCCCGCTCCTGGGGCGTAAATCCCCGAAAATTGGTCACCACCTGCCCGCCCCGGACCGCGGCCACGATGGCCGCCCGGTCGGTCGTAAAGACGGCCCTGAATCCGTCCAGGTAGGGCCTGCCCTTGATAAAGTAGTCTTCGTTCTTTCTGCCCACCACGTGGGAGCCGGGCACATACTCGACGAATTTAAAGGCCCCGGTCCCCAGCACGTTCTTCTCGTACCAGCGGGGGTCCTTCTCGATGGTTTCGGCCTTGTAAATCCAGTTCCAGGGCGAGGCAAAACCGGCCGTAAGCATCGAGGCCGAAGGGTACTTAAGCTTAAACCTCACCGTCCGGGTATCGGGGGCCTCGATGGATTCCACGGCCGCATAAAGGGCCTTCCGGGCGCTGATGACCCCCTGGGGCGGAAAGATTATCTTTCGGTAGGTTGCCACCACATCCCGGGCCGTAAGGGCGGTTCCGTCGTGGAACTTTACCCCATCCCGGAGCTTGAACTCGTAGACAAGGCCGTCCGAGGAGACCGTCCACGATTCGGCCAGGTCGCCCACCACGTTCGGGTACTTGTTGGGGTCGATTTTGAGCAGGGTGCTGTAAAAGGGCGCAAAGGGGTGGAGCAAGGCAAAGGTGGTCTCCCGGTGGGCATCCAGGGAGGGCGGCTCCGCATCCACCGCAAAGACCAGCTCGCCCCCGTAGCGGGGCTTCTCCGCCGCGGGGGCCGGCGCCTGCTGGGGCGCCTGGGGCGTCGGGGCGCACGACCAGAGGCCCAGACCCAGGGCCGCGGCCGCGCTTCCGGCCAAAAACTGCCTTCGGGAGTAACTCCCGCCGAAGACGGCTCGCCGTGGACCTGCCATCCTTTTCACCTCCTGGGAATCTTTTTGGGCCGCCATATTTTACGCCGGGCCCGGGGCGCTGTCAACGGATGAGGCCGGCAACGGCCCAGAAGCGGCCGGTCAGGCCGCCCTCGACTCGGTGGGAGTAAAAGAGGTCGGTCCGACACCCGGTGCAGGGGCCGCGGCGGAGGATTCGGGCGGGGGCGAGGCCGGCGGCCTCCAGCCACCGGCCGATGGCGGCCGGCAGGTCCAGAAAGGTCCGGCTTTCCCGGCGCACCAGGACCCCCTCCGGTTCGGGCAGTCGGAGCCGGGCCGCTCGGACCACGTCGGGCCCCACCTGGTAACAGCAGGGGCCGATCCCGGGCCCGATTACGGCCCAGAGCTCCCGGGGTCGGCTCCCGAAAGTTCGGGCCATCGTTTCGGCCAGTTTTGCCGGCAGGCCCAGGAGGGTTCCCCGCCAGCCGCAGTGGGCCAATCCCACCACCCCCTGCCGGCCGTCGAACAAGACCAGCGGGTAGCAGTCGGCCAGCTGCACGAAGAGAAAGAGGCCGGCCTCGGCCGTGACAAGGCCGTCAATCCCGGCCACCGGGTCGCGGCCGGGCAGGACCGCCCGGCCGGCCTCGGCCGGGCCGACCACGGCCACCCCGTCCCCGTGGGTCTGCTCGGCCCCAACCAGCCGCTCCGGCGCCAGGCCCAGGGCGCTCACGACCCGGCGCCGGTTCTCGGCCACGGCCTCCGGTTGGTCGGGGACGGCAAAGCTCAGGTTCAGGGTGGCGAAAGGCCCGCGACTTACCCCGCCCCGCCGGGTGGTGACCCAGAAGCGGAGGCCCGGGGTCTCCTTCGGCGTCAGGTCCAGGATGAAAGGCGCCGCCAAGTCGGGACCCGGCCCGGGCGGACCGGGATCTTTAGCCGGGTTGCTGTTCCGCCTGCCGGCGCCGCCGGGCCTCGCGGCCCCGGCGCCCGATCTCCCGGAAGTATTCGGGGCCGTATTTTTGCTTGACGGTGTTGCCCCCGAGGCGGCCGATCTCCGCCCAGTATTCCCGGGACCGCCGGCTGGCCAGGGTCTGCCCGCCGCGCTTGCCGATCTGGCGGTAAAACTCCGACCCGTGACGCTCTTTGGTTCGTAGCCCTCCCCGCCGCCCCGCCTCGCGGGTGGTCATAGCTTCCTTTTCCGGAGCCCTTTCCTCAGCCAATTTGGCACCCCTTTTTGAAAATACCGAAGCTATCAGCCCCGCTACTCTGTTTTTGACTCTCCCCTCTGCCTGCTGTCATTATACAGGTTTTTTACTACCCAGGCAAGGCTCCGTTTTGAATGCTATCGCCCCATTTCGACCAGGCCCACTCCCACCCGTCCCGCCGCCTCGGCCGCCGTCTGGTCCAGGGCCAGCCTCACCCTTTCCCGGGTGGGCGTGGCTCCCCCCTCGGCCGCCCGCCCCACGGCGGCCAGTAGCCACCGGGTGGCCTGGTAGGCGGCCACGGCCGCCGGACCGGGCTCGTCCCCCCCGGCTTCCCGAAAGGCCCCCTCTAGGGCGCGCCCCTCTTCGGCGGTCAGCCGCCAGGCCGGGACCAGGACCCCCGCCCGGCCGGGTCCGAGCAGGCCCCCGAGACCCGGGGAGTAGGCGGGCGGGCCCAAGAGGATGCCTTCCGTCCCGGCGGCCCAGGAGTCCACCCACCGGGCGGCGGTGGGGCCGTCGGCGCACAGCAGGACCCCGTCCCCTTCCCGGAGGGGGGCGGCTGGCCCAGGGTTAAGGCCCGGCAAAAACCCGACGTAGTCCACCGGCATGCCCCCGCCGGGACCCTGCCCCGGCCCGACCCACGGGCAGGCGTTCGGGTCGAAGCCGACCACCAGCCGGGCGGCCCGACCCCGGAGGGACTCGGCGGCCCGAGCCTCGAAGCGGGGCCAGGGTGGGGCGAGAAAGTAGACGGGCCCGTCGGCGGGGACGGCCGGGACCCAGTAGTTCACCACCGGCAGGCCGGCCTGCCGGTAGACCGGCAAGGCTCCGCTCAGGGAGGGCCAGGCCGGGTGGCCCACCACGGCCACCACCCGGGGGTCGGCGGCCAGCTTCTCGGCCTGAAGGCGGCCGAACTCGGGGCCGGACCGGTCGTCCTGGGCCACCAGCTGGACAAAGTAGCCCCGGCCCCGCTCCTCCGCGTTCCAGAGGTTGACGGCGGCCCGGGCCCCGAAGAGGGCCTCGTACCCGGCGGACCAATCCGCCCCCGAAAAGGGAGCCACCAGCCCTACCTTGACCACCCCCCGGAAGCCCGGGGCCGGGGGAAGCTGGCAGCCCGCCAGAAGGGCCGTCAGAAGAAGGCCGAGGGCCCGTCGCAGACGGGCCCTCGGCGTCCTGGTCGCAGGGCTGGGGTTCAGACCCGGATGCATGCCACGTAGTGGCCGCTGCCCTTGTCCTCCAGGGGCGGGATGACCCGGGAGCATTCGGGGATGGCGATGGGGCAGCGGGTGTGGAAGACGCACCCGCTCGGGGGGTTCACCGGGCTCGGGACGTCCCCGGTCAGGATGATCCGTTCCCGTTTGGCCTCGACCTCCGGGTCGGGGATGGGCACGGCCGAGATGAGGGCCTTGGTGTAGGGGTGCAGGGGGTTCTCGTAGATCTCATCCCGGTCGGCGATCTCGACGATGTGGCCCAGGTACATCACCGCCACCCGGTCGCTGATGTGGCGGACCACCGCCAGGTCGTGGGCGATGAATAGGTAGGTCAGGTTGAACTGGGCCTGGAGGTCCTCCAGCAGGTTGATGATCTGCGCCTGGATGGAAACGTCCAGGGCCGAGACGGGCTCGTCGCAGACTATAAAATCGGGCTGAACCGCCAGGGCCCGGGCGATGCCGATGCGCTGGCGCTGGCCGCCGGAAAACTCGTGGGGGTAGCGGTTGACGAAGTAAGGGTTGAGGCCGACGACCCGCAGAAGCTCCTGGACCCGCTCCATCCGCTCCTTTTTGTTCTTGGCCAGGCCGTGGATGATCAGGGGCTCGCCGATGATGCTCCCCACCGACATCCGGGGATTAAGGGAGGCGTAGGGGTCCTGGAAGATCATCTGCATCCGGCGGCGCATCCGCCGCAGGGCCTCGCCCTTGAGCTGGGTCAGGTCGATGCCGTCGAAGTAGACCTTGCCGGCCGTGGGCCGGTAAAGCTGCAGGATGGCCCGGCCCAGGGTGGACTTGCCGCAACCCGACTCCCCCACCAGGCCCAGGGTTTCCCCCCGGCGGATGGTAAAGCTCACCCCGTCCACCGCCTTGACGTCGGCCACCTTGCGCTGGAGGATGATCCCCGAGGTGATGGGGAAGTACATTTTGAGGTCCCGCACCTCCACCAGCACCTTGTCCGTTCGGGCCGTGCCCCCCATCTGAGACTGGCGCTGCCACTGCTCGTTCATGACCGCTCCCCCTTTCGGTAATAGACCTCGGCGTAACAGGCGATATAATGATTCTCCCCGACTTCCCGCAGGGTCGGCCGCTTCTGCCAGCAGATCTCCATCGCGTACGGGCAACGGGGCGCAAAATCGCACATATCCGGCGGCTCGACCAGGTCCGGCGGCAGCCCGGGGATCGGGTCGAGCTTCTCCTTCCGGGGCTCGTCGAGGCGGGGCACCGACTTGAGCAGGCCGATGGTGTACGGGTGCCGCGGGTTGGCGAAGATCTCCCGGGTCGGGGCCGTCTCGACGATGTGGCCGGCGTACATCACCGCCACCCGCTGGGTCATCCCGGCCACGATCCCCAGGTTGTGGGTGATGAGGATCATGGCCGTGCCCCGCTCGGCGATGAGCCGCTTCATGATGTCCAGAACCTGGGCCTGGATGGTCACGTCCAGGGCGGTGGTGGGCTCGTCGGCGATGATGAGCTGGGGGTTGCAGGCTAAGGCCATGGCGATCATCACCCGCTGACGCATGCCCCCCGAGAACTGGTGGGGGTAGTTGTCCACCCGCTGCTCGGCGGAGGGTATCCCCACCATCTTGAGCAGTTCGATGGTCCGCCGCCGGGCCTCCGACCGGCTCATGCCCAGGTGCAGCTCCAGGACCTCGGAGATCTGCCGGTTGATGGTGAGGACCGGATTTAACGAGGTCATCGGGTCCTGGAAGATCATGGCGATGCGGTTGCCCCGGATCTTTCTGAGCTCGGCGTCGTCCATCTTGAGGAGGTCCTCACCCTGGAAGAGGATCTGGCCGCTGACGATCCGCCCGGGCGGGGTGGGGACCAGGCGCATGATGGACAGGGCCGAAACGCTCTTACCACAGCCCGACTCGCCGACCAGCCCCAGGGTCTCCCCCTCATTCAGGTCGTACGAGATGCCGTCGACGGCCTTGACCACGCCGTCCTGGGTAAAAAAGTACGTCCGTAAGTCTTTTACCTGTAGTAGTGGCGCCATCCGGTCTGCCTCCGTTAGATTTTAGCGACCGCGCGGATTGAGCGCGTCGTTTAAGGCGTCCCCGATAAACTGAAAGGACAGGTTAACCAGGCCCACCGTGGCGGCCGGCATCAGCAGAAGGTGCGGGTTTATCCGCCACTGCATCCGGTTCTCCCAGATCATCGTCCCCCACGACGGGTTCGGCGGCTGGACCCCGATCCCCAGCCAACTCAATACTACCTCAGCCGTGACCGCGTGGCCAAGGCCCATGGAAACGGCCACCAGAACGGGCGGCAGGGCATTGGGCAGGAGGTGCCGCCGGACCACCTGCCAGGTGGAGGCCCCCAGGGCCTGGGCCGCCACGATAAACTCCTGGTTCTTCAGGCTCAGGACCTGCCCCCGGACCAGCCGGGCCATTCCCGGCCAGCCGACGAAGGAGAGGGCCCCGAAAACCACCACGTAATCGAGATACCCCGACCGGGCCAGGCCCTGAAGGCCCAGGGCCGCCTCGTGCTGTTCCACGAAGCCTACAAAGCCGGGCTTGACCGTGGCCGCAATAAAGATTACAAAGAGCATCCCCGGAAAGGCAAATAAGATGTCGCCGACCCGCATGATGAGGGTGTCCACCCAGCCGCCCAGGTAGCCGGAAAGGGCCCCCAGGACCACCCCGTAGAGGGTGCTCAGGCTCACGGCCAGGATGGAGACCACCGCCGCCGTCCGGGCCCCCCAGATGAGCCGGCTCAG
>DAOTYJ010000080.1:0-33700 GCA_034434875.1 Dehalococcoidia bacterium
GCGGCAGGTAGCAGGGGCAAGGGCAGCGCCTCTGGCGCTGCTGCTGGACCGGGGCTTTCGAGGTCATCACTGGAAACTGGACATAAGCTGAAAATAGCTTATATCAAGTTTGGTCGGCAGGAAAGGCGCAGCCTGTCCCCGCCCGATTTCGCCGACGGCCGGGCCTTGCTCGACACGGCTCGCACTAGACCTAAACCGCAAAACGGTTTATGTCCGGTTCGGGGGCTGGTTACCCGGACTGCGGCCCCCTGCGCCTGCCCCAGCCTGTCTAATTCACATAATGCGCCTAAGCTGCTGAGCTTCAGAATGCAGTTCGGACACCGCCAGCCCGCCTCGGCTGGCTTCCCATGGCGACTTCAGGGTGCTCGCGGGCCTTCAATCCGGCTTGACTTAGCCCCCTTTGGGTGGGTGTCCGAACTTCCCTCCGAAGGTCAGTGGTGTCGGGCCCTGACGGCAGGACCCCCCGGCTTGGCAAAGCCGGACTCGCCCCCGTCAGAAAATAGGCCCGCATCCTGCAGGCCCGCAGCCGCCCCGGCGTATGGGGGCGGGGCGTGGTTTCGGCCGTGAGGGCGGCGTTCTCTTAAGACACAGTTGCGAACAAAGGTGGCATAGTTGCCAGCTTTATGCTAAGCTACTAGGCGGAGAAAAAATGTTCGCAAGCCAGCTCGAAGCCTCGGAGCCTGCGCAAGCCCCGGGAAGTTACCTGCCCCAACTGCGGCAAGACCTTTACCACTGCCAACGCCAACAGGTACTGCTCGCCCAGGTGCCGGCGAATAGCCTACTAGCGCAGGTGGGCAGAGCGGCAGACGCAGGGGGCAGAAGAGACCAGTCCGTAAGGACTGGTCAGGGGACCGGTCCTGGCGAACCGGACAAGAGACCAGTCCTAGCGGACTGGTCTGGTCCGCTAAGGCAAAAAAGGGGCCGGCGCAGGCCGGCCCTGGAGGACAAGAAACTTTTAAAAGGAGGTGTTTTATGTTCCAACAGGATGATATCAGACAACAACGACACCGTCAACCCGCCCCGCAACCCGGTGTGGAGACTCCGGGTGGCGTGCTGAAAGAGGCCCTTGACTGGCACGCCCAAGGCTATGCGGTGGTCCCCTGCTGGGGCAAGCAACCCCAGATTCCCGGCTGGAACCAGCGGGTGCTGGGGGCCGAAGAAATTGAGGCCGCCCTGCGGAACGGGGCCACCGGCTTCGGCTTTGCCTGCGGCCTGGGCACAGTCCCGGTGGTGGCCGTGGACCTGGACTGGCCGGAGGCCCGCCGCATTGCCTCCAGGGTGCTTCCCCGCACAGGCCTCATTGACGGCCGGCCCAGCACGGGGCCGGGACACTATTTCTACCGGGCCGAGGCCGGGACCCTGCGCCTTACTGCCCCCGGGGGAGGGCGCATCGTGGAGATCCTGGGCAGGGGGGCCTTTGTGGTGGTCCCACCATCGCCCCACCCATCCAGGGAGGCCCGAATCTGGCTCGAGCGTGGTGAGCCGGCCCCGGTTGACCCAGATGAGCTTGCACGCCGGGTAATGACCCTTGCCGCCGCCCTCTTAGCCCGCCACTGGCGCGAGGGCCTCAGGCAGGATGCGACCCTGGCCCTGGCAGGGGTCTTCCGGTGGGGTGGCAGGAGCCTGGAAGAGGCCCTGGAATTCATCGGCCTGGTCTGTGAGGCCGCCCAGGACGAGGAGTGGGACGAGAAGCGAAGGCGGGCTGTCAGAGATACCTTTGCCGATGCTAAGACTAAAATCATGGGGCGACCGACCCTGGAGCGGCTGTTGGGGGCGGAGGTGGTAGCCCGGGCCCTTAAGTGGCTGGGGCTTGACCGCCGCCGGGACCACCTCCCCACCACCGAAGCCGGGCTGGCCGAGGTGCTGGCCGAGCTGGTTTGCCTTGAAGCCTGCTGGGTCCGGCGGTGGGAATGCTGGCTTATTTACGACGGCAAGCGGTGGGCCGAAGATGCTGACGGCCTCGAGTTCCGGCGGCTGGCCCGGGAGAAGCTTATCGGCTACCTGAGCGACCTGCTTAAGCGCAACCCCAACAACCCAGACATAACCAACCTTATCCGGCTGGTGCAGAGCAAAGGCTTTCTGGAGCGGGTGGTGGACCTTGCCAGAGACTACCTCTGGGCCGAGCCCGAGGAGTTTGACCGGGACCCCTGGCTCCTCAACTGCGAGAACGGCACGGTAGACCTGCGGACCGGGGAGCTCCGGCCCCACAACCCGGGGGACAAGATTACAAAGCTCTGCCCGACACGATATATCCCGGGCCTTGGGATCGAGGGGGGGCCGGTTCGATGAGTTCCTGCGGGATGTGTTCCGGAATGACGCCGGGCTCATTGACTGGGTTCAGGTGGCCCTGGGCTACTCCATCACCGGCGGGGTCTGGGAGCAGAAGCTCTTTCTCTGCATCGGCCGGGGGGCCAACGGCAAATCGACCCTCCTAAACCTTGTCCGGGAGGTGCTGGGGCCTGAGTATTCCGGGGGTGCCCCTGCGGACCTGTTTGTAATGGACCGGGCCGATACGCATCCCACGGTGCTTGCAGACCTCTGCGGCAAGAGGTTCGTAACCTCGGCCGAGATAGGCGATGGGCGGAGGCTCCACGAGGAAAGGCTTAAAGCCTTGACCGGGGGCGAGGCCGTAAAAGCCCGGCGGATGCGGCAGGACTACTGGGAGTTCAAGCCCACCTTCAAGCTGTGGGCAATGGCCAACCAGTATCCGGTGGTCCGGGACTTTAGCTACGGGTTCTGGCGGAGGATTATAGTTATCCCCTTTGATGCGACTATCCCCGAAGAGAAGCGCATCCGGGGCTACCACAAGGTGCTGGCCGCCGAAGAGGGGGAGCTGGTTCTGGCCTGGCTGGTGGAGGGGGCGGTGAGGTACTGCCGGGAAACACTGCCGCCCCTGCCGGAGCGGATAAAGAGGGCAACTGCTGAGTTCCGGGCTGAGCAAGACCCAATCCACGACTGGGTTGAGGAGCGATGTGTCTGGGAGCAAGATGTGTTTACCTCGAGCAAGGACCTGTATGCAGACTACCAGCAGTGGTGTGAGGCAAATGGCCTGAGTCCCATTCCTGCCGATGCCTTTGGGCGAAGGCTTAAGGACCACGGCTTTAAGCCCCACCGGACCGGAACCCGGGGGCGGGGATGGATTGGGGTCAGGCTCCGGCGGGAGGGTGAGCTGGTACGGCCGGATGGGGGAATATCCCGGGGTAGTGTCGCTAGTGACGCTTCTTGCATATTAGCGCCCCAAATTCCCTCAAAACCGCCGGAAATCCTAGAAAAAGCGTCACTGGCGCCCCAGAACGGCCCGGCAGCACTACCCAGGGCCACAACTGCCCAGCCCGGGCCCGTAAAGCCAGAGCCTGGCCCTGAGGAGCCCGCACACCCCCGCCGCCCAGACCGGGTAGTCTACTGCCGGGGCTGCCGGCGCCCCAGAGTTGCCATCAGGACGGCCCAGGGCTGGGAATTGGAGTGCGGCCACGACCTTGCGGAGGCGGCGGTGCTTTATCACCAGCCCCCGGGCCCTTGCTACTCGTGCGGCGGTTTTACCGGGGCTATAGTGGACACCCGAAAAAGCCCCCTCTGCCCAGAGTGCGGGACGGAGTATGCCGTAACCCAGGAGGCGGTGGAGGAGGTGCGGGGGGCTTTGCGACCCAGGAACTGGCCTGAGGCTTATGTGGCCTTCTGCTGGGACTGCTACTATGAGACACGCAGGGGCCGGGTAGCCGTCGAGTGGGACCCGGAGCTGGGCCTTTACCTTTGCCCCAGGGCCCACGACCCCGCCAGCCTGTACAGACTTAACCCAGGCGTCCAGAATTGCCCCCGGTGCGGGGCAAAGGTTGACCTTTCCGGGCAGGCCTGCTGCCCCACCTGCGGGGCCCGGTTTATCCGGGACCACGAGGAGGACGAGGGGCTGCTGGAGGCCTTGAGAGGAGGCGGCCGTCTGCCCGGTGTGCCTTCGTGAGGGGCGCCTTGTCTGGGTGCGGCTTGCGGGGGGCCGGTTCTGCCCCGAGGGGGGAGCTCCGCTGGACCCCTGGGCTATGCTGTACGGCGGGGCCGGCCCCCTGACGGAACCGGTCCCACCGGGGCTCTGGGCCCTCGGAGACCGGGAAGGGCCGGGCAGCCGGGACACGACCCCCCGCCATAAGGCCGGGCGCCCCTGGAAGGGCGCTCCCCTGCGTAGCCCCTGAACCCCCGGTCTTGTTAGGGTGCTCTTAACTTTTTAAGCGGCGGGGCTGGAACTTATCCCGCGGCCGGGGGCTTGAACCGCCCGGCCGGTTCTCCTCCCCGGCCAGGGCGTCTAAGGCCCCGGCCACCAGCCCTGCCCCGAGCCGGGCGATGGCGTGGGCGTAGATGGATGCTGTCACCTGGGGGCTGGCGTGGCCGAGGACCCGGCTCACCTCGGGTATGGGGACGCCCTGCAGAATGGCGAAGGAGGCCGCCGTGTGCCGCAGGCCGTGCAGCCCGATGTAGGGGACACCGGCCCTGCGGCAGCGGGCCTTAAGCCGCCGGTAGAGGGCCTGCTGGGTGGCCGGCCCGAAGAGGCGCCCATCGGCCCGCCCGGGCAGGGCCCTAAGCAGCCCCAGCACCCAGCCGGGGAGGGGTATCTCCCGGCGTGCGGCGGGTGTCTTGACCTCCTTCTCCACGGGCCTGCCCCGGACGTAGACCAGGGCCCGGCGCACCCTCAGGAGCCCGGCCCCCAGGTCCAGGTCCTCGCGCCTGAGGCCCAGGGCCTCGGAGCGGCGCAGGCCCGCCCCCAGGATGAGGCCGAAGAGGGCCGCGCTCTCGTCCGGCTCCGCAAACAGCGCCTGGACGAAGGCCCTGGCCTGCTCCTCCGTCCAGAAGCGGCGCTCCGGGGCCCTCCGGGGCGGCCTGGGGGCCTTAGCCGCCACATTCTCGGGGACGAGGCGGTGGACCAGGACGGCGTCCTTGAGGGCGGTGTGCAGGACCCGGAAGAGCTTCTCGGCACGGGCCGGGATGCGGCTTAAGGCCCCCACCAGGGCGGCAATGTCAGCCGGGGACAGCTGCCAGAGCCGCTTTGAGGCCTCGGGCCTGGGCAGGACGTGGGACCGGAGCAGGTACTCCCGGTCGGCCAGGGTGGTGGGCGCAAGGAAGGGCCTCGAGGCCTCCAGCCAGAACCGCAGATACTCGCCCAGGGTCGGGTCCTCCGGGGGCGGGGACGCCTCCAGGCTCTCCAAAAAGGCCCGCAGCTTCTTTACGGCCTCGGCTCGGGTGCGGCCGTAGAAGTAGCGGCGCCTGCCCCCCACCATGACGCTGGCCTGCCAGCGTCCGTCTTTGCGCTTTGTGGCCCTGCTGTAGCCGAACACGGCGCCCTCCCTGGTGTCGGGTGTGGTGTCGGGGCGCCGCGGGGCCCAGCATCTTGGGGCTGCCGGGGGCAAAGACCCCAAAATCTTGTGCCGGCCCACCCTTTCAAGGTGGAGGTCGGGGGTTCGAATCCCCCTGGGGGCACCCCTCTTACCGCCGAACCGGGGGCTCCTTGAGGCCGAAGACCCGCCAGGCCAGCTGTTCGGCCCAGGCCGTCCCGAAGACGGTTATAATCCCCCCGGCCAGGATAAGCGCCCCGCCCAGGTAGGTCGTCCACCCCGGAATCTCCTTGAAAATCAGGGCCGCCAGAATCACCGCCACCAGGGGCTCCACGTAGGTTAAAATCGCCCCCGACTGGGCCTTCACCCGGCCGATGCCCCCGTAATACAGCCCGATGCCCAGGGCCGTGTGCACCGCCCCCAGGGTGAACAGCAAGGCCCAGGTCTGGGGCGAAGGGACCCCCGAAATCTGGGTGAGGGCAGGCGACAGGATAACGGCCGCCACCAGGCAGTTGTAAAAGGTCACCGTTTCCACCGGAAGCCGGCCGGCAATCGCCTTCGAGGCCACCGTCCGCAGGGCGTAAAAGAGGCCCGTCCCCAGGCCGCAAAGCACCCCCACCAGGTTCGGGGTGCCGCCCCCGGCCGCATCCCCCAGGGCCACCAGCGCAACCCCGCCGAAGGCCAGCCCCAGGGCCACGGGGGTGCCGGACTCCAGCCACTCCCCGATGAGAAACGGCGCCAGAACCGCCACAAACACCGGGGCGGTGTACGCCGCCAGGACGGCGCTGGCGATGGTGGTGAGCCGGAAGGCGTAGAAAAACAAAAGCCAGTCCATCGCCAGGAAGATGCCCATCAACACCAGGATCGGCCCGTTCCGGCCGAACCGGAAAAGCTCCCGCCGGCCGCCCAGCAGGAAATAGGCTCCCAAGACCAGGGCGGCAAACCCCACCCGGAAAAAGGCAATGGCCGGGGGCGGGAGGTCGATGAACCGGACGAAGATTCCGACGGAGCCCCAGGTGGCGGCCGCGGCCGCCACCTGCACGTAGCCCCGGAGCCGGCTCAGCTCAGGAGGCGACCCCTTCACGCTCGGCAAACCACCGGAAGTCTATAAACTCGAAGGGATTGTCCTGCTCGGCCACGACCTTGAGAAACTGGCGGTCGGCGGGGTCGGCGAAGCCCCGCAGAATCACGGCCGCCAGCCGGTGAAAGCGGGCCAGGTGCTCCTGAAAGCGGCGGGTGGCATAATCGGGGGCCTGCCCCGTCGAAATAAGAAAGGGCCAGTCGCTGGCCTGCAGAAGCACCAGCTCCCGGGCCGCCTGCCGCAGAAAATCCCCCAGGCCCCCGGCCAGGTCGTTGCCGACGGCGGCCAGCCGCTCCATCATCCGCCCGGCGGCGTGGATGTGGGGCCACATCCAGCGGTTGGTGTCGTTGTTCCAGGTGTAGTGGCCGCCCCCCTCCCCCCAGGAGCTCTCGGGGAGGTTTATGGCGGCCCCCGGCGGATATTCGTCCAGGTAGCGGCCGACCCGGACGGCCTCAACCCAGGGGTGTCGGGCGAGCCGCCGGAAAACCCCGGCCAGCCACTCGCACCCTTCGAACCACCAGTGGCCGAAAAGCTCGGTGTCGTAGGCGGCCACCACGATCCCGGGCCGACCCGTCTGCCGAAAGTAGCCCCCCAGACGCTCCTCCAGGATGCCGACAAAGTGGTCGGCGTGGATCTCCACCCGCTCCCGGGCCCGCTCCGGCTCATAGGGCAGTTTCCGGCCCAGGTCCCCGCTGGCGTCGGTTACCCGCCAGTAGCGCAGGCCGCTGACCGGGTCCCGCCGGTGGAACTCCCGGTAGTAGAAATCGCCGGGGTAACCCTGGGTGGCCGACCAGACCTGAAGGCCCGTCTTTTCCTCCCGGCCGAAGACGGCCACATTGGAATCCCCGACCCAGTAGGGCCGGAAAGTCGTTCCCCGCCCCGTCACCGGCCGCTCGGGGGCCACCCGACGCCTTTCGGGGACGGCGTAAGGCCCGATGGCTTCCCCGGCCGCCTTGCCCACCAGCTCCCCGCCCTCGATGGGGCGGGTGTCAGTAAAGAAAAACCTCACCCCCTGGGCCGCTAAAAACTCCTCCAGCCCCGGCTTCCGGATACCCGTCTCGGGGTGGATGAAGGCCGGCCGGTAGCCGCATTCGGGCAGCCAGACGCCCTCGGGCCGGCGGCCGAAGCGGCGGCGGTGGGCCTCAAGGCCGGTGCGGAGCTGGCCGTAGATGCTGGAGTCCCGCTCCAGGAGGGGCAGATACGGGTGGGTGGCCGGTCCCCCGATAAGCTCCACGTACCCGGCCTCGGCCAGGGCCCGCAGCCTGGGGATGAGCTGGCGGCCGTAGGCCTCAAAGCGGGCCCTGAGCCGGCCGAAATGGTCGGCCCAGAAGCGGGCCAGCCCGGCCATGACCCGGTCTCCCGCCTGGTCGAAGCGCCGGGCATCCAGCTCCGCCAGGCTGAGCCGCTCGTCCAGGTAAACCTCGAAGCCGGCCAGGATGTCGGGGTCGGCCAGCTGTTCGGCCAGAATCGGGGTTACCCCCAGGGTGAGGCCGAACGGCACCCCTTCGGCCGCCAGCCCCTCAAAGGTAGCGACCAGGGGCAGGTAAGTGTCCAGGATCGCCTCGTGGAGCATCTCCTCCCCGTGGGGCCAGCGGCCGCCCCGGCGGACATAGGGCAGGTGGGAGTGCAAAACGAGGCCGAAATAGCCCTTCATCACGCCTTTCCGAGGACCCGCCCCTGGGGCTCGGCCAGCTCGCAGACCAGAACCTGGTCCGGGGCAACCACCACCCGCCCGGTCCTCACGGCCCCTTCCACCTCAACCCGGACCAGGTCGTCCGCCCGAAGCTCGAGCCCCCCGGCGTCGACAAAATAAACCCGGCCCGACCGCCCAAACCGAACCCCGGTCACCACCCACCCCATCACCTTAAGGTCAGCAACCCCAGCACCAGGTTGTCCAGGGTGAGGCGGGGGTGGACGTTCTGCTCCAGCAGGCGGCGGGCCCGCCGGACCTGCCGGACGGCCTCGGTCACCTGTTCGACCCCCAGCCCCGCGGCCGCCCGCCGGATTTCGGCCTCCCGGTCCCGGTTGGTTATCAGCTCCGGGACCCCGACCTTTACCAGCAGAACGTCCCGCCACCATTCGGCCAGAACGTCCAGGGCCTCAAAAACCAGGTCCCGGTCCCGGCCGAAGGCTTCGGCCAGCTCCTGGGACCAGCGCAGGGCCCCGGCGGTGTCCCCCGAAACCACCAGCCCCGCCTGCCGGTCGAGGAGCTCCTGCCGCCAGCGGAGCCACTCCCCGTCCTGGGCCAGGGTGAGCGACCGCCCCACCCTTCCCCGCCCCACGCCGGCCGCCAGCCGGGCCAGCTCCGGGTCAAGCCCCCGCTCCCGAAGGAGGGCGGCCACCCGGGCGGTGCCCACCGGCCTCAGCTCCAGCCGCAGACACCGGGAACGGACGGTCTCCGGGAGGGCCGAATCGTCGGCCGCCACCAGGATGACCAGCACATGCGGCGGCGGTTCCTCCAGGGTCTTGAGGAGGGCATTGGCCGCCTCCACCGTCATCGTCTCGGCATCCAGGATGATAAAGACCCGGTGCCGCCCGGCCATCGGCAGAAGGCTGGCGTCCCGGATAAGCTGCCGAATGGCCCCGATGCCCACCCGGGTGCCGGCCCCCTCCTCGTCCTCGTCGAAGGACATTCCCCGGCGGATGACCAGGACGTCGGGGTGAACGCCCCGCTCGACCCGAAGGCACTGGGGGCAGCGGCCGCACGGCCGGTCCGCCCCCTCGCAGTTGACGGCCCTGGCCAGGAGCATCGCCAGGGTGGCCTTGCCCACCCCGGGCGGGCCGACGATGAGGTAGGCCTGGGCGGTTCGGCCGGAGGCCAGGCTCCGCCGCAGCAGGTCCACCGCCCGCTCATGTCCCACCACCGGCCAGGGCATCCTCACTCCTCCACGTCCAGGGCCAGCAGGTCGGCGTAGGTCTCCCGCCGCCGGATGAGCCGGGCCCGCCCCCCCGAAACCAGCACCACCGCCGGCTTTAAGGCGGCGTTATAATTGCTGGCCATGGCCAGGCAGTAAGCTCCGGCGGCCGGCAGGACCAGAAGGTCCCCCGGCCCCACCGGCGGCAGGTTAATATCCCGGATCAGGATATCCCCCGACTCGCAGTACTTTCCCACGACGGTCACCGGGCCGGCCGGCGTCTCCCCGGCCCGGTTGGCCACAATGGCCTCGTAGCGGGCGCCGTAAAGGGCCGGCCGGATGTTATCGGCCATCCCCCCGTCCACCGCCACGTAGGTTCGGACGCCAGGAATAGTTTTGACCGCCCCAACCCGGTAGACGGCCACCCCGGCGGGGCCGACGATGGACCGCCCCGGCTCGACCACCAGCCGGGGCCGGGGCAGACCCCACTCGGCCAGCTTCGCCCCCACGGCCTCGCACACCGCCCCGACGTAGTCGGCCACGGCCGGGGCCGGGTCTTCGGCCAGGTAAGGAATGCCCAGCCCGCCGCCGGGGCTGAATTCCCGGAACTCAAACCCGTACCGGCGGGCCGCCTCCCCGACGAAATCAAGGCAGGTCCCGACGGCCCGCCGGAAGGCCTCCAGGTCGAAGATCTGCGACCCGATGTGGACGTGGAACCCGACCAGCTCCAGGTTGGGGGCCTTAAGGACGGCTTCGACGGCCTCATCGGCCTGGCCGGTGGCAATGGGCAGGCCGAACTTGGTGTCGATGACCCCGGTGGTAATGTACTGGTGGGTGTGGGGGTCGATGCCGGGGGTGAGCCGAAGGAGCACCGGCTGGCGGCGGCCGGCGGCCAGCCGGTTTAGCAGACCCACCTCGTAAAGGTTGTCCACCACGAACCGGCCGACCCCGACCTGGAGGGCCAGCTCGATTTCGTCGGGGGTCTTGTTATTGCCGTGGAAGTAAACCCGCCCCATGGGAAAGCCGGCGGCGTGGGCGATGGCCACCTCGCCCCCGGAGACCACATCCAGACCCAGGCCCTCGTCGGCGAAGAGCCGGGCCAGGGGCCGGTTTAAAAACGCCTTGGCGGCGTAAACCACCAGCCCGTCCCCGTACCGGCGGCCCAGCTCCTCCCGGTAGGCCCGGGCCCGGCCCCGTAGGGTGAGCTCGTCGAAGACGTAAAGGGGGGTGCCGAAGGTAGCCGCCAGGTCCACCACATCGCACCCGCCGATGGCCAGGTGGCCCGCGGGGGTGAGCTCGGCGCTCACGGGCAGCACCTTCTCCAGGCCGGGTTTGCCGTGAAACAGGGCCATCAACCCCTCCTCAGCGGGTCTGCGTCTCTATTTTACCCGGCGGCCCCGCCGGCAAAAGTGCAGAGAAAGTTAACCACCGACTTTTCGAAAAGGCGCATCCCCTCGACGGTGGCGTACTCGTTGGGGCTGTGGGCCCGGCCGCCGTGGCCCAGGCCGCCCATGGCAAAGGGCAGGCCCAGCACCTCGGTGAAAAGGTAAAAGGGCGCCGACCCGCCCAGGTGGGGCCACACTTCCGGCTCGAAGCCGAAGTCCCGGAGGCTCTTGATCAGAGCCTGCACCACCTCGGCCCGGATGCTGGTCTTGGCCCAGGGGTAGGCGTCGTGGACGATAAGCTCGATGTCCCCGAAGCCGTAGCGGTCCAGGTGCTCCCGAATCCGCCGCAGGGTAAGCTCCGGGCGCATCCGGGGAACCAGCCGGCAGTCGAGCTTGGCCCGGGCCTCGTGGGGCAGGACCGTCTTGGTGCCTTCGGCGGTGTGGCCCGAGACGATGCCGTCAATATTGAGGGTCGGCTGGTAAAGGTATTTCTTGAGGAGGTCGACCCCGGTCAGGTCGTATTTAAAGCGGCGGACCTCATGGGCCTGGAGGAAGGTTTCGGGGGTAAAGGTGGCCCCCAGCCGGTCCAGGAGCTCCTGGTCCTCGGCCGAAGGGGGCTCCACCTCGTCGTAAAAGCCGTCGACGAGGATGTGCTTCTGGTCGGGGGCAAGCATGGTGGCCAGGGCGTGGATAAGCCGCCAGGTGGGGGAATGGAACCAGACGGCGTTGCTCCCGTGGACGGCCCGGGTCGTCGGCCCGCCCCAATCCCCGCCCCGGCAGACCAGCTCGAAAAAGACGATGCCCTTTACCCCCAGGTACAGGATGACCTTGCCGGTTATGTCCTGGGAGAAGGCGGGGAAGTAGACGGCGTCGGCCCCGAGCCGCCCCTGGTTGGCCTTAATAAAATCGGGCAGGTGGGGACTGCCCAGCTCCTCCTCCCCCTCGATAACCAGCTTAAAGTTGAGGGGAAAAGTGCCCGTCACGGCCTTGAAGGTCTCCAAAACGTTAAAAAAGCAGGCCAGGGGTCCCTTCTGGTTGGTGGCCCCCCGGCTCACCAGACAGGGGCCGTGGGGCGGAAAGTCGATAATTTCGCCCCCGAACGGGGGCACCAGCCAGACCTCCCCCGCCACCGGCTGGACGTCGTACATGCCGTAGACCAGGAGGGTTCGCGGGGCGGCGGCGTCCAGCTCCCCGTAGACCACCGGGTGCCCGGCCGTCGGGCAGACCTCGGCCCGGCCCCCCAGCCGGACGACCTCGGTGGCCAGCAGTTCGGCCATCTCCGGGATGCCGGTGCCGTCGGCCGAAATGGAGGGCTGCCGAACGAAGCGCCGGACCCGGTCCAGGTGGGCCTCGAAATGGCCGTCGATATGGGCGTAGAGGGCTTCCAGCAAAGGCACGCCTCCCAGCGCAGGGTGCAGTTCCACGGTATGTTACCACAACTCCGCCCCGAGCCGGTCCCCAAAACCAGGGCGGCGCGGAAAACCCGCGCCGCCGGCACGGGGGGAGGGTCGGGCCGTTTAAACCTTTACCTCGTCTTCGGTGTGCTTAAAGCCGAGCTTCTTGTGGGTGCCGTCGCAGAAGGGCTTATTCTGGGAACCGCCGCACCGGCAGAGCCAGGCCTCCCCGTCGACCATAAGCTCCCGGCCGCTGGGCAGCACGACCTTAAACTTGCCCCGGACCCAGTAAGGGCCGTTGTTGGTCGGGGTAATAATCGCAAAATCCTGGTCGGACACGGCCGCTGACCTCCTTACAAGTTTGCAACCCGGCGGGGGCGGCCCCGCCAAAATTGCTTACTTTAGTATAGGATAAACGGTCAACTTACAAAGGCCCGCCCACCCACAGGACCTTCAGCCGCCGGACCAGCGGCCCGGCCGGCCGGCCCTTAAGGCGGGCTTCGGCTTCCAGGTAGGGGGGCAGGTAGCGCAGAATCGGGGGCAGGAGGGGTCGGAGCCGCCGGGCCAGCCGGAACACCCGCTCGGCGTAGGCCGGGTCCCGGGCATACCCGAAGCCCCGGGCCAGCGGCTCCGGCAGAAGGGCGGCGCTGAAGCGGCGGTAGGCCCGCAAAAACGGCCGCAGGAGCGGCGAAAGGCCGAAGAGCTCGTCGGCCAGCCGCCGGGCGGCCGGGATCACCCCGAGGCCGGCGGCCCGGCGGGCAAAGTAGGCCGAGAACTCGGCCCAGGACCCTGGAAGCTCCTCGGGGAACACCCCGAAAAGGAGCATCGAAAGGCGGCCCTCGGCGTAATAAGCCTCAAGCTCCGAAGGCGTAAGGGGTCGGACCGTCTTTTCGTAGACCAGCCGGGCCGTATCCGTCAGGGTCGCCCAGACCCAGACCAGGGCGTCGACGTCGGTGGCGGCGTAGGGGGTGCCGTCGGGGAGGCGGCCTTCGATGCGGCGGTGGACCCGGTAGACCCGCCGGGCGGCCGAGATGGCCTCGTCCAGACTGCCGAAGACCATCGGGAAGACCTGCGCAAAGGTCCGGCGGAACCGGCCCAGGGGGTCCCGGGTCACCCGGGAGTGGTCGGCGATGGCCTGGGCAACGGCCGGGTGGGCCAGCTGGAGCAGGGTGGCCCGGCCGGCCCCGAGAAAGACCAGGCTTTCCCGGTTTACCTCCCAGGTTATTGAATGCGGCCCGTAAAGGCCGGCCCGGTCCGAAGGGACCCGCCGCTTAAGCTCGGCGATGGCGGCCTCGAATTTCTCAGGGCTTACCCGCTCCACGGCCAGACTCACCGGCTATATTCCGGGCAAAAAAGGAGCAGGGCCGGGTGGCCATTCCCGGCCCTGCCGGAGAAAGGAGGAGGTGCAAAGGCTCAGGCGGCAGCAGAACGGTGTGACGAGCGGGGGTGCTGCGATTCCGGGTGTTTTCGGTATTCGGTTGTCTCGGCTCGGCGCTCCCGGTCCCTTCCGGACCATCCGTGAAAAATATAACAAACCGGGCCCGGCTTGTCAAGGGGTTGGGCGGGGAAATCGTCAAAATTTTCACAATTTTCCACAACCTCCCCGGCCTCAGAAGCCCACGGCCGTGGCCGGCTGCTGCACGTGGACCCCGCCGTGGAGGCATCCGTCCGCCGGGTCGACGATGATCCCCACCGGCCGGCCGAAATCGGAGGCCGCCACCGTCTGCTCCAGCACCACCAGCCGGTGGCCCATCGCCCCCAGGAGGTCCCGGGTCTCCGCCGGGATTCGGCCGTCGATGTGGGTTTCCGGCCCCTCGCAGTGGACCCGGGGGGCGGCGACGGCCGCCTGGATGCCGAGGCCGAACTCCAGGACGTTAAGGATGCTCTGGAAGACGGCGGTTATCAGCCGGCGGGCGCCGGGCGCCCCGATGGTCATAAAGGGCCGGCCGTCCCGCAGGACCAGGGCCGGGGTCATGTTCACCAGGGGCCGCTTGTTGCCGGCCAGGGAGTTGGGCCGGCCGGGCCGGGGGTCGAACCAGACCATCCCGTTGTTCAAAAGGATCCCCGTGCCCGGGACCACCACCCGGCAGCCGAAAAGCTCCCCGAGGGTGTTGGTCAGGGAGACCATGTTGCGCTCCCGGTCGACGACCCCGAGGTGGGTAGTGCACCCCGGGTCCGGCCCCGCCGACCCCTCCGCCGGGGCCGGGGCCGGCCGGCCCTCGTACTTCCAGGGGTTGCCCGGCGAGACCTCCGGGGCGGCCCTTTCCAAGTCTATGGTGGACCGGACCTCGGCGGCGTAATCTTTGCTGACCAGGCCGGACCAGGGGGCGTCGATGAAGTCGGGGTCGGCCAGGAAGGCGAAGCGGTCGGCGAAGGCCCGGCGGCTGGTTTCGGCGATGAGGTGGAGGCTCTGGGCCGAGTTGTGGCCGTAGCGGCGCAGGCCGAAGCCCTCGGCGACGTTGAGCATCTCCACCAGGGTGGTTCCGGCGCAGGGACCCGGGGCGGCCACAATTTCAAAACCCCGGTACGTGGTCCGGAGGGGCTCCTCGTAAAGTTTGGGCTCGTAGCGGGCCAGGTCTTCCCGGGTGATGAGGCCGCCCCGGGCGGCCATCGCCTCGGCGACCCGGGCGGCGATGGGCCCCCGGTAAAAGGCGTCGGGCCCTTCCCGGCCGATCAGCTTTAAGGTCTCGGCCAGCTCCGGCTGACGGAAGATTTCGGCCGGCTCCCACCAGCGGGTCCGGGGCCTGGGCGGGACACCTTTGGGCAGGAAGACGGCGGCCGTCTCGGGAAACGCCGTAAGCTCGGCCATGGCCACGGCGATGTTCAGGCTTACGTACCAGTCCATGGGAAAGCCTTCCTCGGCGTAGCGGATGGCCGGCTCCAGCACCTGGTCCAGGCGCATGGTGCCGAACTTTTCCAGGGCCAGGGCCAGCCCGGCCACCGTCCCCGGCACCAGGGGCGCCCGGTAGCCCACCAGGTTCGCCCGGTCCTTGACGGCCGGCCAGCCGAACATCCCGGCCTGTCCCCCGGCCGGGTCGAGCTCGAAGGTTTCGGGGCCGGCCGCCGCCGGGGTGCGGCCGGTGAATTCCACCACGAACTGCCGGCCCCGGCGGTTGTCGTGGACCACCAGGTAGCCGAGGCCGCCGATGCCGCTCATAAAGGGCTCCACCACCCCGGCGGCAAAGGCGGCGGCCACCGCCGCGTCCACGGCGTTTCCGCCCTTGAGCAGAATCTCGGCCCCGGCCTCGGCAATAAGGGGGTGCTCCCCCACCACCAGGCCGTTGGGGGCCACGACCTCGGCCTTCGAAAGGGTGAGTTCCGTCCGCACCAGCCGGGTCATTTTAAGGCCTCCCTCACTCGTACTTTTCGGCCAGAAAGAGGGGCGGTTCGCCCTGGGCCACCCGCCGGATGTTGGCAAAGCAGTTGGCCAGGATCCGGGGCCAGCCGTCCACCGTCGGGCCGGCGATGTGGGGGGTGAAGGTAACGTTGTCCAGCGCAAGGAGGGGATTGTTCGGGTCCGGCGGCTCCATTTCCAGGACGTCGAGGCCGGCGGCCATGATCTGGCCCGATTTCAGGGCCTGATAGAGGGCCTGTTCGTCCACCACCGCCCCCCGGCTGGTGTTTATGAGGACGGCCGTGGGCTTCATCATGCCCAGCTCCCGGGCCCCGACCATGTGCCGGGTGAGCCGGGTAAGGGGAACGTGTAAGGTTACGATGTCGCTGGTCTGAAGGAGCTCCTCAAAGGGCACAAAGGTCACCCCCAGCCCGGCCTCCGTCTCCGGGTCGGGGCGGCGGATGTCGTAGTAAACGACTTCGGCCTCGAAGGCCCGGAGCCGTCTGGCCACCTGCCGGCCGATATTCCCCAGGCCGACGATGCCCACCCGCTTGTGCCAGAGCTCGTAAAGGTCGCCGGTGTCCACCCGCCACCGTCCGGCCTTGACGTTTAAATGATGATAGACCAGCCGCCGGTAAACCGCCAGCATCAGGAGGATGGTATGCTCGGCCACGGCGATGGCGTTGCCCCCCCCGTTGTTGGCCACGGGGACCCCGTAGCGGGCGGCCAGGTCCAGGTCGATGCGGTCGTAGCCGGCGCTCATCAGCTGAATGAGCTTTAAGTTTCGGGCCGCCCGAAAGTCCTCCTCCGAGAGGGACCAGAAGCCCAGCAGGAAATCGGCCGAGGCTATCACCCGCCGGACCTCCTCGGGCGGGGCGTCGGTGGGAACGGCCACAAGCTCGAAGCCCTCGGGGCACCATTCCCGAACCAGCCGGTTAACCGCGTCCCAGGGGGTGAGGCGGTAGGCGACCACGAAGTTCCGACCGGGCGAAGCAGGCATGGGCGAACCTCCGAGCGCAGGTAGATTCGGCCCGGCCTCCCCGGGAGGACCCGGGCCGGCTTATTATACCCGCCTCCGCCCCCCGCCGTCAGGGGCCGGCGAAAGTGGGCTAAACTTAACGGGGAGGACCCGTATGAGAAGATACCCGGCCGACCCCGGCCTGGCCGTCCGGATGTTCGTCGTCCTGGCCCTCCTCTTCCTGCTTTACCTGGGCTTCTTCGTCGTGATGGTGGAGGTCGGCCTTGACCCCATCTTCGCCCTCTTTCTCGCCGGCTTCGGCCTCGGCCTCCAGTACTTTTTCTCCGACCGGCTGGCCCTCCTGGCCGTGGGGGCAAAAATTGTCGACCCGGCCCGCTATCCGGAGCTGGACGGGATGCTCACCCGCCTCTGCCTGGCCGCCGACCTGCCCAAACCGAAGCTGGCCATCGCCGACTTGGACGTGCCCAACGCCTTTGCGGCCGGGCGGGACCCCAAACACTCGGTGGTGGCGCTCACCCGGGGCCTGCTGGAGCGGCTGGAACCCGAGGAGGTCGAGGCCGTCATCGCCCACGAGCTGAGCCACATCCGCAACCGGGATGTGCTGGTCATCACCCTGGCGACTTTCTTTTCACTGGTCGCCTATTACATCGTCAGGTTCGGCCCTTACCTCACGGCCGGGCGCCGGCGCCGGGACTCGGGCAACGTCTTTTTAGCCTTTGGGGCGGCCCTGGCCGTCTGGCTTATAAGCATGTTGCTCATCCGGGCCCTCTCCCGCTACCGGGAGTACGCCGCCGACCGGGGCTCGGCCTACCTTACCGGCCGGCCCATGGCCCTGGCGTCGGCCCTGGTGAAGATCTCCGAAGGGGCGGTCCGGCTCCCCAGGGAGGACCTGCGGACGATGTCGGCCTTAAACGCCCTCTTTATCTTCCCCTTCCGGGGCGGGGGCCTTTTTGAGCTCTTTTCCACCCACCCCTCCCTGGAGAACCGGCTGCGCTACCTGGAAAAAGTCGCCCGGGAGCTGGAGCGGCCGTGAAGCGGCTCTTCGACGTCCTCTTCGGCCGGACCCTCCCCGAGCCGTCCCGGACGGATAAACTCTTCGCCCTGGCCACCGCCTACGTGGAGCTTCAGGAGGACTACGGCCTGACCAGCACCGGCCGGGCCGGCATCGCCTACCGGCCGGTGGAAAGCTCCTTCTTTGACGAGGCCCAGGCCGAGCTGCGGGGCGTCCTCCAGGTCAGCGGCCGGGAGACCGGGACGGCCGTGGCGGTCCGCCGGGACGCCTACGGCTACGAGTGGGTGGTTTTTTCCGACCCGGACTTTGAGGACCTGGTTTCGACCGCCCACATCGTGGCCCGAATCCTCGAGGACCACGGCTTCGGCCCCCAGGTCCTGGCCGCCGTTTTCGAATTCACCGACCGGGCCGGCCGCCGGGTTTACATCATCTACAACTACAAGCGGGGCGCTTTTTATCCCTTCGTCCCCAAAGCCGGCAAGGAGCGGGACGTGGCCTACGAGCTCAGGCTAAAAGCCCTGCTGGCCGATAAGCTACCCCTCGAGGCCGACCTGGGCCGCTGGTTTCCCCTCTGGGACCCGCCCCTTGACCCCGGGCCGGACCTCCCGGCAGATTCCCGGCTGGGGTAGGGCCTTGTCGGGGTTGAACCGGCCGGCCGGGTCGAAGGCCCGCCTCACCTTCCGCATCGCCTCCAGGTCGGCCTCGTCGAAAACGAGGCCCAGGTAATCCCGCTTCTCCAGGCCGATGCCGTGCTCCCCCGAAAGGGTGCCCCCGACCTCCACAGCCAGCCGCAGAATCTCCTCGCCGGCCGCCAGCACCCGGTCAAAGACCCCCGGCTCCCGGGCGTCGAAAAGGATGTTGGGGTGAAGGTTGCCGTCGCCGGCGTGAAGGTAAGTCGCCAGCCGCAGGCCGTACCTGCGGCCGATGGCCTCCAGCCGGGCCAGAACGGCCGGGAGGGTGTGCCGGGGCACGGTGATATCGTGGACGTAGTAGTTGGGCGCAAGCCGGCCCAGGGCGCCCCGGGCCCGCTTGCGCATCTGCCAGAGCCGGTCCCGGGCCGCCGGGGTCGCCGCCACCTCCACCGAAAGGGCCCCGGATTCGGCAAAGCAGGCCCGACACACTTCGGCCCCCCAATCGGCCTCCTCTTCAAGGCCGGCCACCTCGGCAATTACGAGGGCCTTCACCTCTGGGGGCAGGGTCTGCCCAAAGGCCTGCCCGACGGCATCCAGGGTGGCCCGGTCCATCATCTCCAGGGCGATGGGCCGGACGCCGGCCAGCAAAACCCGGTTGACCGCCTCGGCCGCCAGGGTAATGTCGGGGAAGGCGGCGCTCAGGGTCCGGACGGCCTCGGGCCTGGGCATGAGCCGGACCTCGGCCTCGACGGCCACCCCGAGGGTGCCCTCGGAGCCGACGAAGAGGCCCACCAGGTCGTAGCCTAAGGGGTCCGGGGCGGCCGAAAGGCTTACCTCGGACCCGTCCGAAAGGACCACCCGAAGCCGGCGGGTGTGGTGGGAGGTGACGCCGTAGGCCAGACACCTGGGCCCGCCCGAGTTTTCGGCCAGGTTTCCCCCGATGGTGCAGGCCGGCTGGCTGGAAGGGTCCGGGGCGTAGAAGAGGCCGAAGGGCTCGGCGGCCTCCGAAAGCTCCAGGTTGACGACCCCGGGCTCGACCCGGGCCAGCCGGTTAAGGGGGTCGATTTGGAGGACTCGGTCGAGCCGGGTAAGCACCAGCAGCACCCCGCCCGAGGGCACGGCCCCGCCCGAAAGGCCGGTCCCGGCCCCCCGGGGTGTTACCGGCAGGCCGTGGCGGGCGGCCCAAACCACCACGGCCCGGACCGCTTCGGGGCCGGCGGGATAGACCACCACCCGGGGCTCGGCCCACTCCACGGAGGCGTCCGACCCGTGGGCGTAGCGGTCGTCCACCTTCACCTGGACATAAGGTCCGTCCCCGACGATGGCATAAAGCTCCCGAAGGGCCTGGGCCGGAAGGTCCACCCCAACTCTCCTCGCCTGGGATTCAAGAGCATTGTAGGGGAGAACCCGAAGGGGAGGCAACTGGTATACTCTAACGAACGGGCCGGCCGTGGTCACCACCGTCGAACTGGACGTCAGGTCAACGGATATCGACGGCGACGGCATCGTCAACAACGCCGTCTATTTTGTCTATTTTGAGCAGGTCCGCCTGGTCCACCTGATGCGCCTCGGCATCATCCAGCGGCCCCGCCGGCCCGGGGAGCGAAATTTTACCCTGGCGGCCACCGAGGCAAGCTTTCTTGCCCCCCTGACCTTTCCGGACACCGTGATAGCCTCGGCCTGGACCGCCCGGGTGGGCAACACCAGCTTTGTCCTCGGGTATGAGCTGGTGCGGAAGAGCGACGGGGTGCCCGTGGCCCGGGGCAGCTCCGTTCAGGTCTGGTTGGATGCCGGCGGCCGGCCGACGCCCCTGCCGCCCCTGATTCGGCAGGCCCTGGCGGCCTCCCTGCGGCCCGAGGGCTCCCCGCCGGCGGAATAGGGCCTGGGGCCTTTTCCCCCGGTTTTGGGGGCCCACTCCCGCAACCTGGTGTCGGAACCCTGGACGGCCATTTCCCCCGGGCGTAAAATTGTGCAGACCTTTTACCGAGACGGAGAGGATGCGGCTCAAGCTTATCGGCCCGCCTCTGGCCGTCCTGGCGGTTCTGCCGGCCGTCGGCCTGGGCGCGGCCGCCCCAACCTTCGACATTCAGGCCGCGTCGGCCCTCATCGCCGACGCGGCGACGGGCGAAATCCTCTGGGTCAAGGACCCGGACGTCCGGCTGAGCGCGGCCTCGACCTCGAAGCTTATGACGGCCCTGCTGGCCGTGGAGCAGGGGGACCTGGGGGCCCGGGTCCTGGTCCGGGAAGGCCACCTGCGTCCGGGCTCGACCATGGGACTCCAACCCGGGGATGAGGTCGACCTGGAAACGCTCCTCTGGGGCCTGCTTTTGCCCTCGGGGAACGACGCCGCCGTGGCCATCGCCGAGCTGGTGGCCGGGAGCGAGGGGGAGTTCGTGGCCCGGATGAACCGGCGGGCGGCGGCCCTGGGGCTGACCGGTTCGGCCTTCACCAATCCCCACGGCCTGGACCACCGCCAGTTCGCCCCGGGCAACATTATGACGGCCCGGGACCTGGCCATCCTCGCCCGGGAGGTCCTGCGCTACCCCCTCATCCGCCAGGTGGCGGTAACCCCCGAAAAGACGGTCACCGTGGGGGGCCGGTCCCTTCTACTGCGCAATACCAACCGGCTGGTTCGGGACGGCTTTCCGGGGGTCGACGGCCTCAAAAACGGCTACACCCGCCGGGCGGGCCAGTGCTACGTGGCCACCGCCACCGTCAACGGCCGGACGGTCATCGCCGTCCTGCTCAACACCCCGACCCACCTGGAAGCCTGGGCCCTCCTTCGGCTCGGCCTGAGCCTCCCGACCCCCGAGCCGCCGGCGGCGGTGGCCGGGGGCCTCGGCCTTGTCCTCCTTTAGGCCTTTTTAATCGGGCCCAGCCAGGCCCCCAGCAGCCGGCCGGGGGCGGCGGTCCAGAGGGGGTGGTCCAGCATGGCCAGGACCAGCAGACCCAGCAGGGCCCCCGATAGGGCAAGGCCGCCGGCGTCCTCGGCCCGACGCAGGCCCCGAAGAAACCCCGCCCCGGCCGCCAGCCCGAGCCCCAGGCCCACCGGCCCCAATTCGGCCAGGAGAAGCACCCCCACGTTGTGGGCGGGCTCGGCCCGGTATCCCGGCGGAAGCCGGTCCCTTAAGGCAAGGGGGAAGGTCCCGGCACCCAGCCCCAGGGGGCCGTGGGTGCCGATAAGGTCGGCCGCCTGGACCGCAAGCCAGCCCCGCTCCAGCACCGACCGGGCCTCGAGGGGCCCCTGGATCCCCAGCCGGACACCCAGCGCCTGACCGAAGGGGAGGACGGCGGCGAGAAACCCGACCCCGGCCGCGGCCGCCAGCGGCCGGCGGACGCCGGCCTGTCGGCCGGCCCCCAAAACCCAGCCCAACCCTACCAGGAAGGCGACCCAGGCCGCCCGGGAGAAGGTCAGGCCGAGGCCTGCGGCCGCCAGGCCGACCCCGATAATGCCCCAGGTACGCCGGCCTTCCAGAAGCCAGGCCACCGGCCCTGCACCGAGGCCGACCAGGTAGGTCCCCAGCAGGTTCGGGTGGGGAAAGGTTCCGTAGGCCCGGAGCCGGCGGCTCCCATCGGAAAGCTCAACGACGGCCGCCCCCGAAACCGAGGGGCCAAGGCGGCCCGGCCACTCCAGGCCGAGGGGGTCGAGAAAGGCGGTGGTCTGAAGGGCAACCTCCGCCGCGGCGACAAAGACCTGCAGGCCGATGCCCGCCAGCGCACCCACCCCCAGCGCCGACCAGGCCCCGGGCGGCCCGCCAGGGAGAGGGCAAGGCCGGCGGCCAGGCCCAGGTGGAGGCCGTGGTAAAGGGAAATCGGGGGCTCCGTCGACCAGGCGGCGCTGGCCGCCGCCCAGGCGGCCAAGAGGAGAAGGGCCCCGACCGCCGGGGCGGGCCGGGTGGGGAGGAGGCGGCCGGTGAGCGCCCGGAGGCCGAGGTCGGCAGCCAGGAGGGTGAGGGCCAGCAGGTCGGCCGGAAACAGAAGCACGCTGGAATAGGCAAAGTAGACGGGCGGATAATGCCGGACCAGCAGCGGATAGTAAGCCCAGAAGCCCAGGGCAAGGGGCAGAAGCCCGACCGCGGCGTAATACACGGCGCTGAGAAGCCGAACGGCCGTGGGCCTAAACAACCCTTGCCGCCTTTGTGCCCACCCCGCCCTAAGCCCGGCGGCGCGCCTTTCTCCCCGACTGGAGCCGAAGGAGGACCGGCCCAAAGGTTATCCCCACGGCCGCCAGCAGGCTCAGGGGCGGCAAAAGGCCCCAGGATATGGCCGCCAGGGGCGGGAACCGGGGCCTTTGGGGGGCCGGCGGCCTCTGGACCCCGGGGTTCTCCCAGACCTCCACCCCGTTGGGCAGGACCTCCCGGGGCCGCCAGCAGGGGCGCATACGCCGGGTGGTTTACGAAGGCTCAGCGCACCCCGACCTCGGAGAGGCGGCCCAGCACCCCCTCAAGCCGCCCGAGTCCGCCGGCGAGCCAGTAAGCCGAATCCAGGGACCCAAGGCCGCTCGCCCGCAGAAACGGTACAGGCAGGCCGGTCGGGTAGTTCCCGTCGATGCTTTCGGCCTCGGTAAGCATCGAAAGCCGGGCCAGCTGGTCGCCGAAGCCGAAGGTTACGTAACGCCAGCCCCGGGCGTCTTCTCCTTTGAGAAACTCCACCGCCGGACCCGGGTCCAGGAGGCGCGGCTGGGTCGAGGCCACCGCCCCGTAGCCCCCGGCGTAGAGGGCCGACCCCACCAGCAGGGCCGCCCCGGGAACGGCGATGCGGCGAACCAGACCGGGCCGCCCCCGCCCCAGGCGGAGGACGGCGGCCCCGGCCAGCGGGCCGAGGAAGACCGCCGCCCAGAGGGCGAACCGGTCATACGTAAGCCACTCCCAGGCGGGGCCGAAGAGGAGGGCGGGCAGGGGCGTCGTGCCCCCCAGCCCCAGGACGAAACAGACCCCAAAAAGCAGGCCCAGCCCGAGCCGGCGCCGACCCAGGGCCAGGCGCAGGGCCGGGGGCGCGGCCAGGATTAGCGGCCCGTACATGGGCCAGAAAAAGACGCCGGCGGCCGCCGGGTCGGCCAGGAACGAGTGCCGGGAAGGGTGGTCGATGGGCGCCTGGAGGGTCTGGCCGAGGGCCCACCCCCAGAAAGGCCAGCTAACCAGCCCGATCCCGGCCGCCGTCCCGAAAACCCAGGGCAGCAGCCGGCGCGCCGTCTTCCCTGTTTCGGCCCGGCCGAGGGCCGTCGCGGCCGCCCCCCAGGGTACCAGGAGCAAGGTGCCGTGGTGGGCGGCCGCCCCAACCACCAGCCAGAGGCCGGCCCGGACCCCGTCGGCCGGGCGTCCGGTTCGGAGGAAATCGGCCAGGAAGGCCAGGCCCGGCAGGGCCGTTGCCAGGCCAAAAAGGGTGGGCAGTTGGCCGAAGGTGTGGGCCGCCATCGGCACCGCCGGAATAAAGGGTGTCAAGAGGCCGGCATACCAGGCGGCCCGGGAGCCGACAAACCGGCGGGCAAAAGCCATTACCCCAAAGGGCAGAAGGACCAGGGTGGCAAGGAGCATGGCGGCCCAGGCCGCCTCAACCCCGACCCCCAACGACAGCAGGGCGATGAGCTGGTGAACCAGGGGCGGGTAAGAGACTACCGGAAAGCCGCCGTACCAGCGATTCTCCCACACGGCCCACCAGTCCCGGCGGTAGTGGTCGGCGAAGAACATGTGGGTCCAGGCGTCGTAAGACTGCCGGTAGCGGGCCCCGGCAACGAAGGGCCAGGCCGCCGCCACGGCCAGAACGAGGACCAACCGGTACTTTCGGGGCCGGGTCACCATTGTTCCGCTACCGGGCAAGGCCAGGGCTTCCGGCAAAGACTGTGCAAAAGCCGGCCATAGGCCCCGGCCACCCTCTCCAGGCTGAGGGGCCTTACGGCCCGCAGGTTTTGGCGGCCCTGCTCGGCCCTCAATTCGGGCCGGGTCAGAAGGTCGGCCAGGGTCTCGGCCAGGCCTTCGATATCATCCGGGGGAACCCAGTTGACCCGAAGGCCGGCGTCGGCGGCGGCCTCCCGCAAATTGGGCAGGTCGCTGGCCACGACGGGACGGCCCCAGGCGGCGGCCCGGTAGAGGATGGGCAAGCAGGGTGCTCCGGCGGAAGAGGTCCCGGATGCCGGCTTCCGGGGCGGGTCCGGTCCAGCGCAGGCCGGGGACTGCCCCCAAGGTGCGGCGCAGACGCGGGCCGTATTCGGGAAAGCGGGGGTGGTCGGCCCCGGCCACCTCGAGGGTAACGGCGGGATTTGCCGCCCGCAGGCGCCCAAAGGCCCCCAGCAGGGCGGGCAGGCCCTTGTACGGGGCGATAAAGCCGAAAAAGAGGACGTTCAGGGTCGGCGGCTCCGGCAGGGCTTCGGGGGGTCGAACGTGCCGTGGGGCATGTACACCACCGCGGCCTGGGGAAACCGGCGGCGGAGCCGCTCGGCCGCCGTCCGGAGGGGGAAGGCCAGCACCCCAGCCTTGCCACCCAGCCCGCCAGCTCACTTGCGGCCGCCCGAAAAAGGGGGCACACCCCGAAATCGGCGGCGAGGGGCGTCTGGAAAAGGCCCGGCTCGTGCAGGGTTATGACCATCGGCAGGCCCCGCAGAGAGGCCGCCGTAAGGCCCATCAGCCCGGAGAGCAGGGCCGCCGGCGACGGCCCGAACATGCTGAAGCCAAAGTTGACCCAGACCACGTGCGGTTGCGCCCGGGTCAGGGCCGCCAGCAGCCGAACCCCCACCAGGGGGTGGCCGTAAGGCCACCAGCGCCACTCGGCCAGAACATCGTTGTGCCTACCCCCTGTCGGCGGCCCTTCTTCGGCCAGAACCACCACCCGGTCAAAGGCCCCCGACCCGGCCAGGCCCCGGCAGAGGTGGTGGCCGTACTGGCCGATGCCCGTCAGCCGGGGCGGGAAGGGCGTCACCACCCCCAGGTCCACCGCCGCCTCCGCCGCAGGGCGGCCCTGAGCCGCCCCACGATGCCGGCCGGGCTCCCGACGGCCCGGAACCGACCGACGGCAACGGGCTTTCCGGCCCCATCGGAGACCCAGATTTCGCCCCGGGTGCCGGGGGAAAAAGGGGGCAGGAGCCCCACCAGGCGGCCCCGGTGGGCCACCAGGGGCACCGGGTGGTCGGCCTGCTCCCCGATTCGCCGGTAGAAAAGGACCGCCCGGGCCGAAAAGGCTCCGTCAACCTCGGCAAAAACGGGCCTGCCGGCGGGAAGGTCGATGCGGCCGTTGAGCCGGCGGGTCGGCCAGTCGGCCGCCGGCGGCGGCCTGGGGGAAAAGCCGTCGGCCGGGACCCGGTAAACCCGCCCGTCCCAGGCGGCCACGAGGAGCTCGGCCCCCGAGGCGAGCAGAACCGGGGGCGCAAAGAGGGGCCCGCCGGCCCGAAAGAACCCGGCCGGGGAGCCGTCGGCCCGGACCAGCCGCAAAATTCCGTCCCAGCCCCCGGCCGCAATTTCGGGCCGGCCGTCCCCGTCCAGGTCGGCCACAAGGGGGGTTGCCCACAAGAAAGCGCCCAGGTCGACGGGAAAGCCGGGCGGAGGCCGGCCGTCTCCCCGCCAGGCATAAAGTCGGTCGGCCGCCACCAGTTCCGGTCGGCCGTCGGCGTCCAGGTCGGCCACTACGGGGGCGGCGACCCCGAAGGACCCGAGGGGCTGGGGCCAGCCTCCGAGGGGCCTGCCGTCGGACCGCCAGACGTAGACCTGGTCGGAAACGGCCGCCACCTCCGGCCGCCCGTCCCCGTCCAGGTCCCCGACGGCCGCCGTGGCCCAGACAAAATGGCCGGTGGGCCGGGGCCAGCCGGGCAGAGGGGACCCATCGGGCCGCCAGACGTAAACCCGCCGGTCCCACGAGCCCACCACAACTTCGGGCCAGCCATCTTTATCTAAATCGGCCACGACCGGGGAGGCGGCCACGAAGCCCCCGTGACCGTCGGCCAGCCGGGAAGGGCTTTTCCCTCGGCCGTCCAGGCATACACTCGGCCGTCGTCCGACCCGACGACCACTTCGGGGCGGCCGTCCCCGTCCAGGTCGGCCACGGCCGGTGAGCTGTAAACGTCCCCGCCGGTGGGTCTGGGCCAGCCGGGCAGCAACTTGCCCCGGCCGTCAAGGCAGTAAACGCGGTCGTCGTCGCAGCCGACGACGATTTCCGGCCGGCCGTCGCCGTTGAGGTCGGCCACCGCCGGGCGTGAGGCGAAGGCGTTGGCCCCAAAAAAGGGGAAAGCCCTTGAGCGGCCGGCCGTCCTCCCGCCAGGCGTAGAGGCCGTCCGAGGCGACGATGATTTCGGGCCGGCCGTCGCCGTCTAAATCGGCCAGGACCGGCGGGGCGCTGATAAATCCGCCAGTGTGAAAGGGGCGCGGCCGTGCCGTCATAGGCGGCGCAGGATTACCAGGGTGTGGTCGCCCCAGTCCCGCCAGGGCGGGCGGCCCCGTAGCGCCCGCTCCAGGCCCAGAAGCCCTTTAAAAAGGGCCCGGTGCCGGCAGAAGAGTCCGGCCAGGTAGGCCGGGGGCAGAAGAAGGGGCAGGGCAAGCCAGGCCTCGGGGCGGAAGGCCGGACCGAGGGCCCGCCCCAAAGAGGCCGCCGAAAGGGGCCGCATGGGCACCGCCGCCGGGCTTTCCCCGGCCGAAGGCAGGCTCGCCGCCGTCCACCCCGAGCCCCGGCCGGTGAAGGCCCCTTTGAACCGGCCGTGGGCCAGGAGCCAGAAGGCTTCGAAAAGACACCGGCGGTTGATAACCGAGGCGACAAAGGCCGCCCCCGGCCGGAGCAGCCGGCCCAGGGCAAACCCCAGGCTTTCCAGGTCGGGCTCGCAGTTGAGGGTCCCGAGCCCGGCATAAGCCCCGTCAAAGGGGAAGCCGGGCCGAAGGGCGGCGAGCCTTCCGGCCGGCAGGGCCAGAAATTCCGCCCGGCCGGTGAGGCCGGCGGCCGCCGCCTTCTGCCGGGCCCGGCGAACCATCTCCGGGGAAACGTCCAGGGCCAGCACCCGGTAGCCGGACCGGGCCAGGGCCAGGGTCTCCTCACCGGTGCCGCAGCCGACCTCTAGAACCCGGCCGCCCGGCGGCAGAATCTGCCGGAGCACCCGCAGGCTCTCGGCCCGGAGCCAGTCCATCAGGGGATTTGCCCGGTTGCCGTACCGGTCGTCGTATGCGGGTGCCAGCCGGTTGAAGGCCGACGTAACGGCGGAGTATCCGGGGCCCATCCCTCAGCGTCCTTCGGCGGGGTGAAACCGAATCAGGGGCCGGGCCGGCCAGCGGGCCAGAAGCCGGACGACGAGGCGGGCTGCCAGGAGGCCGAGGCGAATTCGCAGGCGTCGGATAAGGGGGACCCGTCAGCCCGCCCTTAACCGGGCGTCCTCCCACTCCTTCTGAAACCACCGGACCACCCACCGGTAAAACCTGGTATCGTACTTCTCCCGGCGGAAAAGGAGCCGGTTCTGGGCGGTGTAATCCCAGTCGATATTCCACTCCGAGTCGAACATCAGCCGGTCCCGCACCTGCCCGTAAAAGGGGGTTCCGGGCAGGGGATATGCGATGGTGGTGCTGAAGATGTCCGGCCGAGTCTCCCGCAAAAGCCTGACCGAGAGCTGAAGGTCCTCAAACTCCTCCCCGGGATACCCTACCATCATGAAAAAATAGGTCTCGATGCCCGGCCGCTTGCAGAGGGCCGCGGCCTGGTAAGTCTGGGCAACCCTGATGCCCTTCTTCATGGCGTCCAGGACCTTTTGGGAGCCGGATTCGGCCCCGAAGTATATTCGGCGGCACCCCATCTCCTTAAGGGCCGTCAGCATCTCCTCGGTAGCCAGGTTCACCCGGGTGAGACACTCGAAGGGGATGACGGCGTCCCGGGCCAGGACCTCAGCCCGCCACTCCAGAACCCACCGGCGGTTCACCCCGGTGATGTCGTCCACCACCCGCAGAAAGTCCGGGGCGTAGGTCGCCTTAATCAGACGCATCTCCTCGGCCGAGTTGGCCGGGGACCGGGACCGGTGGGTGGGGCCGAAGATGGCCTTCTAACACCAGGGGCAGGCATAGGGGCAGCCCCGGGTGTTTATGATGGAGAGGGCCCAGTAGCCGTGGGCGTTGCGCCAGGCCCGCCGGTAGGCGTCCAGATCCACCAGGTCCCGGGCCGGAAAGGGCAGGGAATCCAGGTCGGCGATGAGGGGGCGGGGGGCCGCTGCGACGACCCGGCCGTCGGGCCCCCGGAGTCTCAGGCCCGGAATTTCTTCCAGCCGGGTTGCCCCGGCCGGGTTTCCCAGGAGAAAGTCGGCCAGCTCCAGCATCGTCTGCTCGCCTTCGTCGAAGACGACCAGGTCGACGGGAAACTCGCCCCGGCCGTCCCGGTGTTTTAAATACCGGTCAGGCAGGCCCGTCGGGTCGGGGCCGCCCAGGATGACGGCGGCCCCGTAGCGGTGGGCGATTTCGGCCAGGATCAGGGCGTGGCGCCGGACGGTTATCAGGGAGGTGATACCCACCACCGGCGGTCGACGTCGGCGCATGTAATCATCGAACTCGGCGTAGTCCTGCCGAAAGGTGCAGTCGAAAAACTCGACGTTATAGCCGCGGTTTCGCAGGACCGCCGCCAGGTACATCAGGCCCAGGGGGAAATACGGGGTCATCAGCTTCTGTTCGACGGGGTCCTTGGCGATAAACAGGGGGTGAACCAAGGTGATGTCCGGACGCACCCCTAAAAACCTCCTTCCGGCAGGGCGGCGAGCCGTTGGGCGAAGGCAGCCAGGGTGCGGCGGCCGTGGCCGTCGAAGTGGCCCTGGCAGTGGTCGGGCCCGAAGCGCAGCTCCGGACCCCGCTCGGTTCCGAACTTTCGGAGCTTGCGGCCCATTTCCCACCCCCCCAGCCAGCCCCCGGCCGGGGTTCGCCCGGCCGCCTCGAGGACTCGGGCCGCGAGGCGGAAGGGCGGGCCGGGAATCGGCGGATTCCGGGGCGGGCCTCCGGCATTGGGCAGGAAGCGGGCCGTCCAGAGGTTGAGCCGGCGCATCTGCCGGTAGAGGTCGAGGCCGAAAAGGGGCACCATCTGGGCCAGCTCGTGGGCGGTAAACAGGTTGCGGTCCTCCAGGCCGAGGGCTCGGTCCGAGCGAAAATAGTTGGGGCAGAGGCGAACCCCCCGCCGGGCCGCCCACCGCACGACCCCGATGACCAGGGCCCGGCAGACCCAGAGGCGGCCCGGCTCGGTCACCACCAGGTAATCGATGTCATCCCCGGGCTCCACGTTGTCCAGGGCCAGGGCCCCGGTCACCGCCACCATCCGAACGAAGGGCAGCGACCCAATCAGCCGGCCGTCCCGGAGGGCCGGGGGCCAGAGGCCGGCGGCCGCGGCGGCCCGGTGCCGGCGAAGGCCGGCCAGATGCTCCCGACCGGCCAGGACCCAGAATTCGCCCACCGGCCGGATGCGGCCGGCCAGCTACCCCCGGGCCCCGAGGGCCGCCCTGACCTGGGCTTCCGAAGCCGGCAGGCCGATGAGGTAGCGGTGAATTTCGGCGGCGGTGAGGGGATAGTCGAAGAGGTCGGCGTAGGTCAGGGTGCAGAAGACGGCCAGCTCGAGCCTGGGGACCCGGACCGCCGCCTGTAACGCGAGCCGCTCACCCTGATCGCCGGACATTTGACCGCCCCTCCAACCACTTAATACGCCCGGGGCGGCCCCCCGGATTGACGCGGCCCGCTTTTTGGCCGAAACTCAGGCCCCGGGGTTCAACCAGCGGCGCAACTTGGGCAGGAAATCCCAGGCGGCCGGCCAGCTCCGGCGGCACAGCCCGACGGCCCGGTCCGGGTCGGCCGCGTGGATGAGCAGGCCGGTGCTCGCCTCCCAGGCCCGAAGGGGACCTGCGGTCCCCAGGTCCCGAACCTGCCAGCGCAGGCCGTAGGTCCGGGCCAGGGCCCGCTCCAGCAGCCCGGCGGCCCGCCAGGGGTTGGGAACCCCCTCCGCCCACACCACCCCGACGTCCACCCACCGGAAAGGCCGGCCGGCCACGAAGGGCCCGAAGAGAAAGGCCAGCCCCACCTCCGGCCGGCCCCGGAAGAAGCTGGCCAGCATGACCGCAAGCCGGTCCCGCTCGGCCTGGGGAAGGTCAAAAAGCTTAAAATCCTTCGGCCCCACCCGCCGGGTCCCTCCCCACAAAGCCGGCCACCAGGGCAAGGAACTCGGGCAGGCTCCGGCCCGCCAGCTCCACCCCGGCGGCCAGCTCCTCGGGCCCCACCTGGTCGGGGGCGTGGACCAGCCGGTCCCGGAGGCGGGCGACGGCTGCCAGCCGGTCGGCCAGGCCGACGGAGATGATGCCGGCCTCGGCCAGGGCCAGGAAGACGTCGGGGTAAGATTCGGGGCCGCGCCCGCCCCGTTCGGCGAGCAGAATCACGGCCACGTCGGCGGCGCCTTCGACGGCGGCGATGAGGCGGTAGCGGGCGGCGTCGGCCGCCACCGGGTCCTTAAGGTCCAGGGTCCCCAGGCCGGCCAGCGAATGCCGGACGAGCCCAAAACCCCCGGCCAGCCGGGCGATAAGCCCTTCTCCGCTCACAGGATGGCGTAGGCGTTGGCGGGGGAGCCGACGCCCCCGGGGATATTCAGGGGGGCCGAGACCAGTAGAAAATAGTGGCGGCCTTCGGCCCGGCAGGCCGCCGACAGCTCCTCCAGGTCCCAGAGCTCCCCCAGGGACATGCCCAGGAGGGCAATAAGCCGCTGGTGGAGGAAGCCCTCTTCCCGCCGGACCGGCAGAGCCTCGACGGCCGGGTTATCGGCGGCCACGGCCGCCACCCGCCGGTCCCAGAGCCAGGCGGCTGTGGCCGGTCCGGGGTCAAGGCCGGGCGTGGCCAGGGTCCCCCCGTCGAGGCCCCCGGCCAGGGCCTTTCGGCCGGCCTCGTCCAGGCCCAGGTACCAGCGGAGCCAGCCGGTGCGGAGAAGCAGGATATCCCCGGCCTCGAGGCCCACCCCTTCCCAGCCCAGGACGGCCTCCAGGTCGTCGGGACCGATCCCGACCCGGCCGGTGGGGTCCAGGGGCCGGCCCACGGCTTCGAAGTAGGCCGCGGCGTCAAGGAGCACCCCCCGGCCGACGATTCCCCGGCGGGCGATGACGTCGATGCCCAGCTCCCCCCGGTCCAGGTCGGGGTCCTCCCGGCCGCCGTAAAAACCGAACTGCCGGTAGCGGATGTGCTGAAGGCCGTCCCACTGGGTGGAGGCCTGGGGGTAAAAGCCGTCGAGCCAGTCATCCCGGGCCAGCCGGCCGGTGGAAACATAATGGCGGTAAACCTGGCGGGTGCTGACCAGGCTGGGGTCCGGCAGGTTAAGGGGCAGGGAAAGGTTAATAACCCGGCCGGCCGAAACGGTGCGGACGGCCCGGAGAACCTCCCGGGGTGTTATGAAATTTAAGGTCCCGAGCTGGTCCGACCGGCCGAAGACGTCCCAGGCGTACCGCTCCCCGGTGGGCAACTGCGGCAGCTCGGCGTATTTGGGCACGGCGGCCAGGTCGACCATCGGCTCCTCCTGACAAAGGTTTCCGGATTGGAGTATACACTTGGGGTTGTTAACCCTTTGCCCAGGGAGGAAGCCGTGACGACCGCATTAACCCCCGATAATTTCTTCGATGCCGACCCTAACCTGGCCTTTCTGCTGCGCCTCTGGGCCGACCCGGAAGATGCGGCCCGGGCCGAACCCCACCTCCGGGAGCTGGGGGGCCTGGCGGCGGGAGAACTGGACCGGCTGGCGACGGCGGCCAACCAGCACCCGCCCGTTTTGCGGGCCTTTGACCGGGAGGGCAATCGCATCGATGAGGTCGTCTACCACCCGGCCTATCGGCAGCTGGAAAGGTTCGCCTTCGAACGGTTCGGGCTGGCGGCCATGTCCCATCGGCCGGGGGTGCTCGGCTGGCCGTCGCCGGTGCCCCACGTGGTCAAATATGCGTTTAAATATCTTTTCGTTCAGGCCGAGTTCGGCCTTATCTGCCCCGTCTCCCTGACCGACTCGACGGCCCGGATAATCCGGCTGTTCGGCAGCCCGCACCAGCAGGCCCGCTACCTGCCCCGCCTTACGGCCACGTCCCTGGCCGACCTCTGGCAGGGGGCGCAGTTTATCACCGAAAAGGAGGCCGGCTCCGACGTGGGGGCAATCAGGACCGTTGCCCGGCGGGAAGACGGGGTCTGGCGCCTCTACGGCCACAAGTGGTTCTGCAGCAACGTTTCGGCCGAGGTTATCATCACCCTGGCCCGGCCGGAAGGGGCCGAGGCCGGAACCCGGGGCCTCGGGATGTTCCTGGTGCCTAAGTGGCTGCCGGATGGGGCCCGAAATTCTTACCGGGTCGAGCGCCTTAAGGATAAGCTGGGAAGCCGGAGTATGGCCACCGGGGAGGTTACCTTCGAGGGGGCGGTGGCCGAGCCGGTGGGGGAGCTGGGCCGCGGGTTTAAGCAGATGGCCGAGATGATCAACATCTCCCGCCTCTCCAATGCCCTGCGGTCGGCCGGACTTATGCGCCGGGCATTTTTCGAAGCCCTTACTTACACCCGGCGGCGCACGGCCTTCGGCCGGCCCCTCGTCGAACTGCCCCTGGTCCGACAAAACCTTTTTGACCTGCTGCTGGATGTGGAAGGGTGTACCGCTCTGGTCTTCTACGGGGCCTGGCTCCTGGACCGGGCCGACGCCGGGGACGCCGAAGCCGCCCGGCTCCGCCGGATCAGCACGCCCCTGGCCAAGTTTTACGTAACCAAGCGGGCCCGGAAGGTGGTGGGCGAGGCCCTGGAGCTCCTCGGGGGCAACGGCTATATCGAAGACTGGCCGCTGGCCCGGCTTTTACGGGATGCCTACCTGGGCTCCATCTGGGAAGGGACCACCAACATCGTGGCCCTGGACGTCCTGCGGGCAATCTTGCGGGAAGGGGCCGGGGAGGCCCTCCTTGAGGAGCTGGGGACCAGGCTCTCTAGCCTGAAATCCCGGCCCGTCCGGGACGTGGCCGGGACCCTTAAGCCCTGGCTCGGCCGGCTTCAGGCCGACCTGAGCCGCCTACCCAAAGCCGGGGCCGAAGACCGGGAGCTTGCGGCCATCGGGCTCGCCGGGCGGCTGGCCCACCTGACCATTGCCGGCTTGCTCTTTTATGAGGCCGACCGGCTGGCGGTTCAGGCCGGCAGCTACCGGAAGCTTGCGGTAGCCGCCGCCTACGCCCGAAGTCGAATCTTTAACGAGCCCGTCAGGCCGGACCCCGGCCTTTTCCGGGACCTGATAGGCTGGGGTCCCCTTGAGGCCGAAGCGGCCGCCGCCCTGCCCGCCCCACCGCCGTTGACGGGAGGATAACCCCGGGCATAGAATATCGTAACCTCGGAATTCGCCGACGGCGGAGGTGTAAGGATGGCAGGCTGGCCTCGGCTTAAAAACGCCGAAATCTCCCGGCGGGAGTTTTTGGCCGGAAGCGCGGCCGCGGCCCTGGGTCTGGGCCTCTGGTCGTGCGCCCCGACGCCCCAGGCGCCCCAGCAAGCGCCGGCCCCGGCGGAGGAGAAGCCCCGCCATGGGGGCGAGCTGGTCTTCGCCGTCGAGGCCGAACCGCCCTCCCTGGATGCCCACCGGGAGACCACCTTTGCGGTCATCATCCCCTTAGCGCCCTTCTACAGCACCCTTTTAAAGTTTGACCAGAATAACTACCCGAAAGTTGTCGGCGACCTGGCCGAATCGTGGACGGTCTCTTCGGACGGCCTTGTCTACGAGTTCAAGCTCCGGGATGGGGTAAAGTTCCACGACGG
>DAOTYJ010000081.1:0-14643 GCA_034434875.1 Dehalococcoidia bacterium
ATCGTAAATCTGATAATGAACGTTGCGGTCGACGAAGGCCCGGGAGCGCATCGGGTCAAAGTCGATGACGTCGTTTTCGAGGACGAAGACCAGCGTCCCCCCGTAACTGGGCCGACCGGTCGGCGGTTGGGGCGCCGCCGGCTGGCTGGGGCCCGGACTGCACCCGAAGGCCGCCAGGGCCCCGGCCCCCAGGGCCCCGCCGAGAAACTCCCGTCGACTCAGCCGCTTTAAGAAGACCACCTTGCCCTCCTCAGCTAAATTTCCCGGGGTCCCTTCTGGCCCGATGGTCGGCCCGGCGTGTAGAATTGTTGCACGGATAAGGGCGGGCCCCAGCCATCGGAACAGGTCACTTATTAAAACAGCGGGAGCCGACGGTGTCAAGACCGGAGCCTTACGTAAAGGTGATAGTGGTTTTTCACGACCGGGGCCGGATGATGCGTCCCCTGGCGGAGGCCGTCGGCCGGGGGGCTGGGCGGGTGGCCGGAACGGCCGTGGAAGTCCGGACCATCGACGAGGTGGGGCCCGAGGCCCTGGCCGCCGCCGACGGGATAATCCTCGGGTCGCCCAACTGGAACGGGCCGACGGGGGAGTTTAAGCGCTGGCTGGACGGGACCGGGGTTTTCTGGGAGGAGAACCCCCTGGTGGGGAAGGTGGGGGCGGCCTTCACCAGCGCCTGGTCCCGGCAGGCGGGGGTGGAGTTCACCCTCTGGTCCCTTCTGCACTTCCTCCTCGCCCACGGGGTTATAATCGTGGGCCTGCCCTGGAGTGAGCGGATGCGGGTTTCCGGCTCCTACTACGGCGCCGCCGCGTCCGGGGAGGTCACCCCCGACGACCTGGCCCAGGCCGAGGCCCTGGGGGAGCGGGTGGCCGCCGTGGCCAGGGCCCTTAAACTCGGACGGGAGGCTTAGAACCGATGCCGACGCGGGAGGAGCTTAAGCGGGCCGTCTGCGAGGCCATCGACGACGCCCGGGAGGAAATCATCCGCATCGGGGAGGATATTTATCGCCACCCCGAGCCCGGCTTTAAAGAATTCCGGACGGCCGGCCTCGTCGCCGACTATTTCGCCGCCTGGGGGATCCCCTTTCAGACCGGCCTGGCCATCACCGGCGTCCGGGGCGAGATTCGGGGCGGTTCCGACGGCCCGACGGTGGCCGTCCTGGGCGAGCTGGACTCCCTGGTGATACCCGACCACATGGCCGCCGACCCCCGCACCGGGGCCGCCCACGCCTGCGGCCACAACGCCCAGGTGGCCAACATGCTGGGGGTCGGCCTCGGCCTGCTGCGGTCGGGGGTTTACCGCTTCCTGGCCGGCCGGGTGGTGCTCTTTGGGGTTCCCGCGGAGGAGTACATCGAGATCCAGGAGCGGCTGGAGCTTCGGCGGCAGGGCAGGATTGAGTTTCTGGGGGGCAAACCGGAGCTTATCCGCCTGGGGGCCTTCGACGACGTGGACATGGCGATGCTTACCCACAGCAGCACCGACCCCGCTTTCCGGCTGGGGGTTACGGCCGGCAGCAACGGGATGGTGGCCAAGTTTATCCGGTTTATCGGGCGGGCCAGCCACGCCGGGGCGGCCCCCCACCGGGGGGTAAACGCCCTGAATGCGGCGATGCTGGCCCTGAGCGCCATCCACGCCAACCGGGAGACCTTCCAGGAGAAAGACGCCGTCCGGATTCACCCCATCATTACCAAGGGGGGCGATGTGGTGAACATCGTCCCGGCCGACGTCCGGCTGGAGACCTTCGTCCGGGCCCTCAACCTGGAGGCCCTGGAGGATGCCAACCGGAAGGTGGACCGCTGCCTGCGGGCCGGGGCGCTGGCGGTGGGGGCCCGGGTGGTTATCGAAACGATGCCCGGGTATCTGCCCCTGGAGCAGAACCGGGACCTGGTGGGAATCTTTAAGGCCAACGCCGTCGGGCTGGTCGGGGAGGAGGGCTACCGGGACCTGCCGCCCACCCAGGCTTCGACGGATGCCGGGGACCTCTCCCACATCCTGCCCGTCCTTCACCCCAGCGCCGGCGGCGCGGCCGGGCAGATTCATGGGGCCGACTTCCGGATTGCCGACCCGGAGCTGGCCTATGTTATCCCGGCCAAGGCGATGGCCATGACGGTGGTCGACCTGCTGGCCGATGGGGCGGCCCTGGCCCGGCAGGTTAAGGCCAACTTCCGGCCGAAGCTTACCAAGAGCCAGTATTTGGAGTCGATGCGCCGGCTATTTTCAACCCAGGAGTACGCCGAATAACGGGCCTTGGGTTACGACTGGGAAGACCTTTTATTTATCGAGGTCTGGCGGCTGCGGGCCGCCCGGGGCATGCTGGTGGGGGCCTGGGCTGAGGACGGCCGGATCCTGCTCACCTTGAGGCTCCACCACGAGGCCTCCTGGCATATAAGCCGGCCCCTCACCTTTGTGGACGTCGAGGCCGTGGACGTGGGCAACATCCTGCGGGAGAAGCCCCACCGGCTGCTGGACCATTTCTCGGTGCTTCTGCGGACCCAGCCCGCCGAAGTCACCCGGCCGGCCCGGGCGGGGCGTTCCCACCCCCTGCTCCCGGCGGCCGAAGCCCCGACCGGCCCGGCGGCCGAACGGCGGCGGGTGGGCCGGGGCACCCGGCTGGCCGGGGTGGTGGTGGAGGTGGGGGCCGACGGGGCCTTCCTGGTGGACGTGGGATTTCCGGTGCTGGTCCGGGGCGTGGGCGGCTTCGGGCCGGGCGATGGGCTGACGTTTAAGCTTAATGAGCCCCTGGATGCACTGCTGCTGTAAGTAGTATCCGGGGACCGGAAGGTTCGAAGCCTTCCTGCTGGGCCGGGGCGGGACACCCTAGTCTTCTGGGGTATAAAGTTGACGGTGCCGAGAAGATGCGGGGGCGTTTAGGCTGTCTTGCCGCCGGCCTTATCGTCGGGCTGGTGTTGGGCCTGCTGGTCGGCCGGGTCCTCTGGGGTGGCCCGGTGGCCGGGCCGGCCGATACCCGCGGGGATTTTTACCGGGTCCTGCGGGTGGTCGACGGGGACACCATCGTCGTCGAGGGGGGCGAGCACGTCCGCTACCTGGGGGTGGACGCCCCGGAGACCCAGGGAACCCCCGAATGCTACGGCCGGGAGGCCGCCGAGCGCAACCGCCAGCTGGTGGAGGGCAAAAGGGTCCGCCTCGAGGCCGACCGGCGGGACCGGGACCGCTACGGCCGGTTACTCCGCTGGGTCTGGGTCGACGGCACCCTGGTCAACGAGCAGCTCATCCGGGAAGGGTACGCCACCGTTTACCGGGATGAGCCGACGGCCAAGTACATGGACCGGCTCCTGGCGGCCGAGGCCGAAGCCCGGAGCCGGGGGGCAGGCCTCTGGTCCGCCTGCCGTCCCCGCCGCTGAGGCCGCCTACGGGGCGAGGCCCCGCTCGTAAAGCACCCGGAGGGCCGCCACCAGCAGGTAGATGATGAGCCCGGTGGCCAGGATGAACTCGGGGGCCCCGAGGGTATGCCGTCCCAGCCGGACGGTGAGCCGGCGGCCGCCCCCCAGCTCCAGGGCCAGGTAGAAGGCCAGCAGGGCCAGCACCACCTTGGCCCCCAGGACCAGGACGTAAGGGGTGGTGGCCGCCGGGGACGACAGCCGGTCGAAGGTGAGGGCCATCCCCGAAACCAGCAGGACCACGATGGCCGTATTTACCAGCTCCCGAAACCGCCGGCGGACGGCCTTCTCCAGCAGGGACCGGGCCCCCTCGGGCAGGAGCCGGACGGCGGGCCGGTAGACCAGGAAAAGAAAAAGCGAACCCCCGACCCAGAAGAGGGCGGCCACGGCGTGGGCCCACCGGAGGGCAACCCGGGCCAGGTCAACCCATTCCAAAGGCCGGCCTCCCCGGCCTAACCGCCGGCCAGCAGGTCGTCGATGAGGAGGTTGACCCGGTTTTTGCCGATGGCCCCCACCCACCGGTGGCGGACCCGGCCCCGGCCGTCGATAAAAACCGAGGTCGGCAGGCCCGTAATCTGATAGAGGGTAGCAACCCGGTCGTCCCCGTCGAGGCCCATGGGGTAGGTGAGCCCGAACTCCTTTATAAAGGCCCGGGCGCTCTCCTCCCGGTCCTGGACGGCGACGCCCAGGATCACAACCCCCTGGTCCCGGTACTGCTGCCAGGCATTTTCCAGCACCGGGGCCTCGGCCCGGCAGGGCCCGCACCAGGAGGCCCAGAAGTTAACGACCACCGGCCGCCCCCGGTAGGCGCTAAGTTTAAATTCGCCCCCGTCCAGGAGCCTCAACGTAAAATCCGGGGCCAGGTCTTCCGCCTCGGCCGGGGCCGAAGAATCCGCCGGGCCCGGGCCGCCCGGCAGAAACCGACCCAGCCGGCCGAGGGCCTGACAGCCGGCGCCTCCCAGCAGGGTAAAACCGGCCAGGAGGATGAACTGCCGGCGGGAGGGCCTCATCGGCGGACCTCCTCGACCAGGGCGACCAGGGCGGCCTCGGTAATGGGGCCGTTCCACTTGCGGCGGAGGGTGCCGTCGGGGGAGATAAAGTAGGTTTCGGGGATCCCGGTTACGCCGTAGTCCACGGCCACCGAACCGGTGGGGTCCGGCCCGTTGGGGAAGGTCAGGCCGAACTCTTTGATATAGGCCCGGGCGGCGGCCCCGTCATCCCAGATATTTACCCCGACGACCACCACCCCCTGGTCCCGGTAGCGGCGCCAGACCGATTCCAGAACGGGCGCCTCGGCCCGGCAGGGGGCGCACCAGGAGGCCCAGAAGTTTACGACCACCACCTTGCCCCGCTGGGCGCTCAGGTCAAAGCGGCCGCCGTCGAAGAGGGTGAGGCCGAAATCGGGGGCCGGCCGGGGCCGCACCGGGACGAGGGCGGCCGAGCTCCCCTGGCGGGCCAGGCCGAAGCCCAAAAGCCCCAGGAGGCCGAAGGCCACCAGCAGAACAACGCCTAACCCGGCCAGGCGCGCCATCTCCCCGGTCCAATTATAACTCCCGCCGATTGACAAATCACCGGCGGTGGTTTACGATTTAGCTTGCCTGCAGTTAAAACCGAGGGTGGTGCGATGGAGGAGTCCGGCGTTGCCCGGCACGAGGTGAGGCCCGTCGAAGAAGCCGTGGAGGTCCTGCGGGAGGCCGGAAAACGGGCCCCCCGCCTCTTCGGAATTCCCACCGGCGTCGAGGGCCTCGACGAGCTCTTCTTTACCACCCGCTTCGAGGACGGGGTTCCCCGGAAGGTGCCCCTGGGCGGCTACCCGGCCCTGGCGGTGGTCAACCTTACGGGCGTGGCCGATACCGGCAAGACCCTTATGGTCGAACAGTTCGCCATCAAGCAGGCGTCCCTCGGGTACCCGGTCTGCTTCGTCACCGTGGAGGCCCCGGGGCCCTTTGTGGCCGCCGCCCTCCGGACCCGGGCGGCGGCCATGGGGGTGGATTACGCCCAGGTCCAGGACCGCATCGTCCTCATCGACGCGGCCTCCCACGCCCAGCTGCGGGACGACCTGCCCACCCTGCTGGCAACCCTGGCCCACGCCATCCGCCGCTTCGACACCAACTCGGTGGTCATCGACTCGGTGACCGGCCTTTTCGAGGCCAAAGAGATCTTCGCCCGCCAGGTGGTCCGGCAGCTCTTTAACTTCATGAAGCGCTGGTACCAGACGGCCCTCTTCGTCTCCCAGAAGCGAACGGGCCACGAGGAGCTCACGGCCGAGGCGGCCGGGGGCTACGCCGTAAGCCATATCGTCGACTGCACCATCGTTTTGGCCAAGCGGCTCCTCCAGACCCCGGCCGAGGCCCGCCTTTACCGGCGGCCCAGCGGGGAAATCGTCCGGCTGCTCCGCATCGACGGCTGCCGGCTCTGCGGCCACAGCACCGCCACCCACCTGCTGGAAATCACCGAAACCGGCCTGGTCAAGGTCGGACCCCCAATCTCACGCCTGGGAGGTAGAGAAGCCGATGCAGGAGGTTAAGCCCCAGGAGGTCAAACCGGACGGCCTTTCACTGCTGGTTTTCCTAAAGTGTCTTGAGCTTATCGGTGGACCCCGGCGGCTCTTCGAACTGCGCAACCTCACCTGGGTGCCCAGTCTGATGGAGGCCGCCTACGCGGTGGTGCTGCGGGAACACTTCAACCGCACCGAAGACGAGATCGCCCAGTTTCTGGGCCTGACCCGGCCCTCGGTTCGGAACATCCTCCGGGCCGACCCGGAGGCGGTCCGGGAGCGGCTGGAGGGGGCCCTCGAGGAGCGGCGCCGCACCGCCCACGTCCACATTGCCGGCGGCCTGGCCAAGCTCGCCTACCGGACCATCAAAACCGAGGGGGCGACCCTGGGCCTGCTGGATGAGGTGGCCGCGGCCCTGGCGGCCTTCCAGCAGATAAAGGCTTAAAGGGCCCCTAAACCTGCAGCCTCGGGTCGAGGGCCTCCCGCAGGCCGTCGCCCAGAAAGTTGATGCTTATCACCGTCAGGGAGATGAGGGCCCCGGGGTAGACGGCCAGCTCCGGAACCGTCCGCAGGTAGCGCTGGGCATCCTGAAGCATGTTGCCCCAGGAGGCCTGGGGCGGCTGGACCCCGTAGCCCAGAAAGCTTAAGGCCGACTCCAGCAGGATGGCGTTGGCCACCTGGAGGGTTGCCGCCACGATGATGGGGGCCAGGGTGTTGGGCAGGATGTGGAGAAAGATTATCCGGCCGGACCCGGCCCCCAGCACCCGGGCCGCCTCCACGAACTCCCGCTCCCGGAGGGAGAGAAACTCGGCCCGGATGATTCGGGCCACCGCCGGCCAGGAAAGCCCCCCGATGATCAGAATCACAAAGGTTAAGTTCGTCTGAACGAAGGAGCTCAAAACCAGGGCCAGGGGTAGGATGGGGATGGCCAGCATCACGTTGATGAGGGCCGAAAGGAGGGCGTCCACCCGGCCGCCGTAGTAGCCCGCCGGCGCCCCCGCCAGCACCCCGATGGCCACCGTCAGGACTGCCGCCCCGAAGCCCACGCTCAAGGATATTCGGCCGGCGTGGAGCAATCGGCTCAGCAGGTCCCGGCCCACGTCGTCGGTTCCCAGGGGGTGCTCGGCACTGGGCGGGGCCAGGATCTCCAGGCTGGCCGCCTCCGGGTCGTATCTGGAGATCACGGGGGCCAGGGCCGAGGCCAGCACCAGCACGGCCAGGATGAAGGCGCCGGCTAGGGCCAGGTGGTGACGCCGAAACGTTCGCCAGGCGCGCCGGGCGGGGGTGAGGGGCGGCTTGGGCCGGATGGTCCTTTCGGCCTGACTCCGGGTCGCCGTCGGCATCGCCCTAGCCCAACCTAATGCGGGGGTCGACCCAGCCGTAGGCTAGGTCGGCCAGAAGGTTTCCGAGCACGGTAAGGACGGCCATAATCATAAAGGCGGCCATGAGCACCGGGTAATCCCGGCTGGCCAGGGCCTCGGCCAGGAGCCGGCCCATCCCCGGCCAGGCGAACACCACCTCCGTTATCATCGCCCCGCCCACCAGGCTCCCGCCCTGAAGGCCGATGAGGGTAACCAGGGGCAGGAGGGCGTTGCGGAGGGCATGGCGGGTGAGAACCGCCCCCTCGCTCAGGCCCTTGGCCCGGGCCAGCCGGATGTAGTCCTGGTGAAGCACCTCCAGCAGGCTGGAGCGAATGTACCGGCTCCAGGCGGCGATATACATGGTGGCCAGGACGCCGGCCGGACCTATCAGGTGGAGAATCCGGTCCACCGGGTCGTGCTCGAGGCCGATGGTGGCGATCCCGCCCGAGGGCAGGAGGCGCAACTTTACCGAGAAGACCAGGAGGACCATCATCCCCAGCCAGAAGGTGGGGACCGAAACCCCCAGCATGGCGGCGATGCTGGCCAGGTACTGGACCAGCCGCCACCGGCTCACCGCCGATACAACCCCGAAGGGGACCGCCAGCAGGAGGGCGATGAGCAGGGCGGCGGCCATGAGCTGGACGGTATTGGGCAGCCGGCCGGCCAGAACGCTTACGACCGGCTCCCGGTATCTAAAAGAGATGCCCCAGTCGCCCCGCAGGATGCCCCCGAGCCACCGGAGGTACTGGACCGGGGCCGGCTGGTCGGTCCCCAGCAGGCGGGAGATCCGCTCCAGGTCCTCGGGGCCGGCATCGGGCCCGGCGTAGAGGGCGGCCGGGCCGCCCGGGGCCAGCTGGAGGAGGCCGAAAAGCAGGATGGAGATGACCAGCAGGGTCGGGACCGCCAGCAAGGTCCGGCGGATAAGATAGCGATTCATGGGCTACTGTTCAACCCACCACTCCGCCGCGTTCCACATCTCCAGGTAGGCCGGTGCCGGCTTGTAACCTTTAAGCCGCTTATTCACCGGGGTATGGTCGGCCCGCGAGGCGACGAAAACGTAGGCCGGGTCCTCGTTGATCATCTTGAGGGCCTGGGCGTAAAGGGCCTTGCGCTGCTGTCGGTCCAGGGTCGCCTGGGCCTTAAGCAGGACCTCGTCCAGCTGGGGATTGCAGTAGCGGCCCCAGTTGGTGGTCGGATTCTTTTCGGGGCACAGGTAATGCTGGGCCAGGTCGGCCGGGTCCACGTAGCGACCGGTATACGAGTAAGCCATTTCATACTGGCCCCGGGGCAGGGCGTTGCCCCACATGGTGGCGACGTCGACGTTCCTTATGCGGGTCTCGATGCCGACCTCTTTCCACTGGCTGCCGATAAAGGACAAAATCTGGACCCGCTCCTGCTCCCCGGCGATGTTTAAAATCTCAAAGCTCAGCCGCTGGTCGCCCCGGACCCGAATCCCGTCCGGCCCGGGCCTGAAGCCGGCCTCCTCCAGGAGCTGACGGGCCTTCTGCGGGTTGTAGTCAAACTTGTCGATGTCGTCGGTGTAGGCCCAGGAGGTCGGCGGAATCAGGCTCCAGGCCGGCTGGACCAGGCCCCGGAGGACCGTTCCCGTCAGGGCCCTCCGGTCAAAGCCGTAGTTAAGGGCGAGCCTGACCCGCCGGTCGGCCAGCCGCGGGTCCTGGTTGTTCACCCAGATAATCCAGGGCGAGGTGGCGTTGGTCGTAATGAGCTGGATGTGGGGCATCCGCTGGACGATGGACACCTGGTCGTTGAGCATTCGGAACCGGATGTCCACCTCCCCGGTCTCCAGCTGGTTGGTCAGGGTGTTGGCGTCGGTGATTATCTTGATGACAATCCGGTCCAGGTAGGGCCTGTCGGGCAGGTAGTACTCGGGGTTGCGCTCGACCAGGATGTAGTTGCCGGGGCGCCACTCCACGAACTTGAAGGGCCCGAGGCCCGGCCGGTTGGTCCGGAACCACTCGTGGGTTGCCAGGTCCTTGGGGGGGACGTTGCCCAGGATGTGCTGGGGCAGGATGGTGACGATGGCCACCCGGTCGAGGAAGGCGGCGTCCAGGGTTTTAAACTTAAAGACCACGGTGTAGTCGTCGGGCAGGTCCACCGACTCCACCTGGTTCCAGCCCACCCGCCCCCGGACGGGAACATCCGGGTGCATGATGGTCTGGTAGGTAAAGAGGACGTCCCGGCTGGTGAAGGGCCGGCCGTCATGCCACTTGACCCCCCGCCGGAGCTTAAAGGTCCAGGTGAGGCCGTCCCGGGAAATTAAGCCGTTCCCAATGGTAGGCACCTGCTCGGCCAGGGCCGGGATATACTCCTGGTTTTCGTTTATCCGGATGAGGGGCTCGTTGATGAGGTCCGCCACTTCCTGCGCCACCGTAAGGCCCGTTATCGGCCCCCAGAGGCGGTCGGGCTCCTGGTGAAGGCCCACGGTAACCTGCCCGCCCCGCCGGGGCTGACCGGCGGCCGGCCGGGCAGTCGGGCCGGGCTGTTGGGACGCCTGGGGCGAGGGGGCGCAGGCCCCCAGGGCCGCGCCGGCCCCTAAAAGGGCCATTCCGCCGATAAACTTACGCCGGGTCCACATGCTGTTCCCTCCTTTCTGCGGGCCGAACCTGGCCCAGAAATCCCAGAGTCCGGTTGATGTACTCCACCGAGGCGTTAACGGCCGCCTCGACGGCCAGCCTGCCCTTCTCCGCCGACGCCTGGGAAGGCCGACCCCAGACCCCGTTGGGGCAGAGGCCGGCAAAGGGCACAAACTCCAGGTAGGAGGGGGGCTGGGCCGGGACGAAATCCCAGGCCGGCCCCCGAACCAGCTGGGGCGCCAGGTAGAGCAGGACGGAAGTCTCCAGGTCGCCGGCGTGGAGGTCGTCGGCCGGGAAGACCCCCCGCAGGGCCGGGCCGGCCAGGGCGAAGGGCTGTAACCAGATGGCCGTCACGGCCGGCCGCTCGTAGTTGAGCTGGCGCACCGCCGTCTTAACGATGGGATTGCCCCAGGGCCTGGAAGTCGGGCCCGCGTGGAGGCCGTGGCCGTTGATAATCACCAGCCGGCGGATGCCGTGGGCTTCCAGGGAAGCGGCGATGTCCCCGACCACGGCCCAGAGGGTTTCGGCCTCCAGGCTGAGGGTGCCCGGCCGGCCCCGGTGGGGGCCGGAGGTTCCCACCGGCCAGACGGGCAGAAGGAAAACGGCGGCGTCCAGGCGGTGGGCGACCCGGGCGGCCAGGGCCCCGACGATAATCTCATCCGTCCCCACCGGCAGGTGGGGCCCGTGGGGCTCGTGCTGGGCCAGGGGGAGGATGGCCAGCTCGGGCCGGGCCCGTTCAAAGTCGGCGGCCGGGTTCTCCAGGGTCAGCACCGTGCCCATCGGGAAACCGTCACTCCCAGTAGCCGTGGCCGCCCTGGGCCAGCCAGTGGACGGCCCCCACCACGTAGTCGACGATGGCCTCAACCCGGGCCGCCAGGGCCCGCTCCCCCTTCTGGGGGTCGGCCTGGCCGGGGCAGCCCCAGACGCCCTCGGGGTTAAGGCGCTCGATGGTGACATAATCTAAAAATTCCCGGCCCACGGCCACCGGGCCATCCGGCCGCGCCGGCCGGACCAGGTCCGGCCGCAGGTAAAGCATGAGCGACGTCTCCACCTCCCCGGCGTGGACCTCCCGGTCGGCGGTGGCAAAAATGGGGTTTTGGCCGGGAAGGAGGGCCAGGGATTCCGGCGCCAGCAGCACTTTAAGGCTCGTAAGGTCGCGGTTTAGCCTCTCCACCGCCGGCTCCAGGATAAAGTTGCCCCCGTGGCCGTTGATGACCACCAGAACCCGAACCCCCTGCTCCTCGAGGGAGCGGGCGATGTCCCGGAGGACGGCGGCCAAGGTGGCCGGCTTGAGCCAGACGGTTCCCCCAAGGGGGCCGTGGCACTCGCTCAGGCTCACGGGAATGGACGGCAGGAGCCAGGCGTCAAGCCGCTCGGCCACCCGCCGGGCCAGGGCGTCCACCGCCAGCAGGTCGGTGCCCACCGGCAGGTGCGGGCCGTGCTGTTCGACGGCCCCCACGCCCAGCACCGCAACCTCCGGGCGGCGGGCCTGGAATTCCGGCCAAGGGGCCCGGTTATCCAGCATCGGCCGCGCCCCCGCCGACCCGGCTCACCCGGAAGGCCGGCATCACCTCCCGGGCGATGAGTCGGAGCTCGGTAAGGATGTGCTGGTGGGGCATCCCCGGGAAGTAAAGCCGGCAGATAAGGTGGTCGACCCCCAGGGCCTGCCGGAACCGCTCGATCTGCCGGATGGCCTGGTCGGGGGTGCCGATGATAAACCGGTCCCGGCCGATGGCGTCCAGCCGGTCGGCGGCCACCCCGGCCTGCCCGATGAGGGGGTGCTGCCAGTCCTTGCCGTATTCGTCCCGGTAGTTGACCATCAGGTGCCGCTCGGCCAGCTCCCGGGCCCGGGCCTCGGTTTCGGCGATGACCACGTCCCGGGTGAGGGGCCGGGGGACCCGGTCCGGGTCCTTGCCCCCCTCCCGCAAGAACCGGTGGTAAGTGGCCTGGGCCTGGATAAGGGTGGGCAGGTCGGCCGTCGGCCCGGGAAGCCAGGCATCCCCCAGCCGGGCGGCCCGGCGCAGGGCATTGGGGCTCCAGCCGCCCACCCAGATGGGGATCGGGGCCGGGGGCCTGGGCTCGATCCGGCCGTTCCGGACCCGGTAGAAGCGGCCCTCGAAGGTTACGTTTTCTTCGGCCCAGAGCCGGCGCATGAGGCGCAGGGCTTCGGCAAAGCGGGACCCCCGCCCCTCCAGGGGCACCCCGTAAAGCTCGAACTCCTGGGGCCGGTAGCCGACGGCCGCCCCGAGGATGAACCGGTTGTCGGACATCACGGCGAGCAGGGCGGCGTCTTCGGCCAGCCGGACCGGGTGGTAAAAGGGCACCACGGCCACGTCGGTCCCCAGCAGGATGCGGCTGGTGCGGGTGGCCCAGCCGGCCAGCACTACCAGGGGCGAAGGCCAGTAGTGGTTGGGAACCCCGTGGTGCTCCTCCATCCAGACGGAGTCAAACCCCAGCTCTTCCCCGAGGACCACCTCTTCCAGGGCCTCCCGGTAGAACCGGCCCCCTTCCGTCGGAATAAACCCGAACTTCACCTTCAGTCTCCCACCGGGGCCGCCTGCAGAAGGCCCAGGTCGACCAGCGCCCGCCGGACCCGCTCCCGGTCGGCCGGCCCCACGGGCAGGAGGGGCGGCCTGACCACGGCCCGGTCGATGACGCCCAGCATCACCAGGGCCTCCTTGAGTCGGGCCCGGTAATTGCGGACCGGGGGCGCAAAGACGGCCTGCTCCAAGGGCAGAAGCCGCTCCCAGATGCGGGCGGCCTCGGAATAGTTGCCGGCCATGGCCTCCCGGTGCATCCGGACCTGAAGCTCGGTGGCGATGGCCGCAAAGCCGATGAGGGCGCCCTCGGCCCCCAGGACGAAAGACTCGTAGATAAAGTTATCGTTGCCGGTAAGGAGGGTTATCTTCCGCCGGCACTGCCGGAGCACGTCCCGGGTCTGGACGAACTTGACCGCGTCGAAGGACGCCTCCTTGATGGCCACCACCGAATCGATGCCGTCCACCAGCCGGGCCAGCGTCTCCTCGGTGAAGAGGACGCCGCCCAGGGCCGGCTGGAGCTGAAAGAGAATAAGGGGCAGGTCGACGGCCTCGGCGACGGCGGCGTGGTAGGCGTAGGGAAGCTCGGGCCCCAGGGGCTGGCCCGCAAAGGCCGGGATGGGGAACACCAGGAGGGCGTCGGCCCCGGCGGCCCGGGCGTCCCGGGCCAGCTCCACCGCCTGGGCGGTGTAGGTGGCGGCCAGCCCGGCCACCACCGCCGCCCGGCCGGCCACGGCGTCCACCGCGGCCTCAAGGACCGCCCGCCGCTCCTCCCGGGAGAGGTGGGGCCCCTCGCCGGTGTCCACGTTGACGGCCACCCCCACGACCCCCTGCCCCACGACCCAGTCCAGGTAGCGGCGGAGGGCCGGCAGGTCGGGGGAATAGTCCTCCCGCATGGGCAGGACCGTGGCGGCGATAATGCCTTTAAGGTTGGGAATTTTCACGGCAAAACCTCCTCAGGCTGAAAATGGCCGGGTAGACCGGCGAACCTTAAGGTCGAAGCCGAGGACGGTGTCCCCGGGTATTCTGGCCCCGCCCAGGGCATCCAGGATGAGGCGCACGGCCACGGCGGCCAGGTCCCGGCCCCGGAAGCTTACGGTGGTTAAAGGCGGCTCCACCACCGAGGCGATGGGCAGGTCGTTCATGCTCACCAGGCTCACCCGCTCCGGAACCGGAATTCCGGCCTCCCGCAGGGCCACCAGGGCCCCGATGGCCATGATATCCGTCGAGGCCACCAGGCCCGAGAAATCCGCCCCCCGGTCGAGCAGTTCCCGGGTGGCCCGGTAGCCCCCTTCCCAGGTGTACCAGCCGACGGCGACCAGGCCCGGGTCGAAGGGGAGGCCGTGGTCGGCGAGGGCCTGCCGGTAGCCCTGGAGGCGGTCGGTGGAGGTGGTGAAGCTGGGCTGGCCGGCGATGAAGGCGATGCGCCGGTGGCCCAGGCTTATCAGGTGCTCGGTGGCCGTTCGGGCCACGGCGACGTTGTCGACCCGGACCATGGGAACCCCGGCGGGGTGGCGGGAGAGGGCGACGACCCGGGTTCCCCGGGCGAGCAGGGAGGCTACCTCCCGGCGGAGGGCCTCGATGTGGGCCGGGTCTTCGACGCAGCCGCCGGCGAAGATGAGGCCGTCGGGCCGGAAGGCCCGGAAGGAGCGCACCACCCGCAGCTCCTTTTCGGGGTCCCGGTCGGTACTGCAGATGAGGGCGCTGTAGCCGTCGGCCTGGCAGGCATCCTCGACGGCCCGGGCGATCTCGGCGAAGTAGGGGTCGGCGATGTCGTGGACGGTGAGGGCGATGATCTTCGTTCGGCGGCGGACCAGGGCCCGGGCGATGGCATCGGGGACGTAGTCGAGGCGGCGGGCGGCCTCGAGGACCCTGGCCCGGGCCTCGGGACTGACCGGGTAATCGGCGTTAGAAAGGATGCGGGAGGCGGTGGCGACGGAGACCCTGGCCTCCCGGGCGACGTCGACGATGGAAACCCGACGGGTGGGAGCCACCCGGTCTTTCCCCCTTTATAAAGTAAACGTTTTCTGTTTGTTTATAAGCCAAAGGCCACGCCCTGTCAAGGGCCGCTGCTCCAGTTCCAAGAGAACCCTTCCGGGGGTAGAGAAAGATAGAGCCACGGGACTTGCTGTAGGGTTGATGGGAGGTGAGCCCTATGAAGAAGTCCGTGGCTCTACGAGGGCGCGCCAAGCTGGCGACGCTCCTTAACAGTCTATGGCACAGTTCGGCCCAGGGGAGAGAGGGGAAGGAACCCGATC
>DAOTYJ010000082.1:0-3663 GCA_034434875.1 Dehalococcoidia bacterium
GCCGCCGACCGGCCCGAGGCCAAAGCCCTGGCCCAGGCCCAGGCGGCCTATCAGGCCGCCCTGGCCGCCTACCAGGCGAAGACGGCCGGGCCCACCGAGGACCAGATCAAGGCGGCCCAGGCGCAGGTGGAGCAGGCGAAGCAGGCCCTGGAGGCGAAGAAGGCCCAGCTCGCCGACCAGAGCCAGATCAAGGCGGCCGAGGCCGCGATGGTCCAGGCCAAACAGCAGCTCGACCAGCTTCAGCAGGCCCTCAACGAGCAGGCCAACCTAAAATCGGCCGAGGCGGCGGTGGCCCAGGCGAAGGCCCAGCTGGACAAGGCCCTTCAGGGGCCGGACCCCAACGACGTGGCCGTCGCCCAGGAGCAGGTCCGGCAGGCCGAGGCCGGCCTGCGGCAGGCCCGCAACAACCTGGAAAACGCCGTCCTTCGGGCCCCCTTCGACGGGGTGGTGGCCGCCGTTAATATAAACCCCGGGGAGCAGACCTCCGCGGCCGGGGGTCCGGCGGTGGTTCTTACCGACCTTTCCTCCCTGCGGGTGGACGTGAACGTCGACGAGGCCGACATCGGCAAGGTGAAGGTCGGCCAGCCGGTGCGGATTACCAGCGACAACCTGCCCGGTCAGCAGTTTCAGGGTCGGGTTTCGGCGGTGGCCCCCACGGCCACCATCCAGCAGGGGGTGGTCAATTACCAGGTCCAGGTTCAGGTCGAGGCCCGGCCCGGCCAGCCCCTCCCCCTAAGGCCGGGGATGACGGTGCTGGTGAGCATAATCTACGACCAGCGGCAGAACGTCCTGGCCGTTCCCAACCGGGCCATCCGGACCCAGGGCCGGACCCGCTACGTGGAGGTGCTGGTTGACGGGGGCCGGACCGAGCGGCGGGAGGTTCAGACCGGCCTGAGCAACGACCAGCTTACGGAGGTAGTTTCGGGCCTCAAGGAGGGGGAGCGGGTGGTGATTCCGGGAACCGCCACCGCCCAGCCCCGGGTTCCCACCGGGGGCTTTGGGGGCCCGCCGGGCGGCTTCGGCGGGCCGCCCCCGGCCGGCGGGGGCCGTTGAGGTCTCGGCCATGCCTCCTTTAATCTTGCTTCAGAATGTGACCAAGGTCTACAGCCTCGGGCAGGTGGAGGTTACCGCCCTGGCCGGGGTGAGCCTGGAGGTAAACCCGGGCGAGCTGGTGGCCATTATGGGTCCCTCCGGCTCGGGGAAGTCCACCTTAATGAACATCCTGGGCTGCCTCGACCAGCCCACTTCCGGCCGGTACCTCCTGGAAGGGACCGACGTAAGCCGCCTCTCCGACGACGACCTGGCCCTGATTCGGAACCGCAAAATCGGCTTTGTCTTTCAGAGTTTTAACCTCCTGCCCCGGCTCCGGGCGGTGGAGCAGGTGGAGCTGCCGATGATTTACGCCGGGGTTTCCCGGTCGGCGCGCCGGCGGCGGGCGGTGGAGCTCCTGGGGCTGGTCGGCCTGGGCGACCGGCTAGACCACCGGCCGACCCAGCTTTCGGGCGGCCAGCAGCAGCGGGTGGCCATCGCCCGGGCGCTGGCCAACGACCCGAGCCTGATCCTGGCCGACGAGCCCACGGGCAACCTCGATTCCCGCTCCAGCGCCGAGATCCTGGCCGTGCTCCAGCGGCTCAACCGGGAGCGGGGGGTGACCGTTATCATCGTCACCCACGAGGCCGACGTCGCCCACCACACCCGCCGGATTGTCCAGATGCGGGATGGGCTCATCGTCCGGGATGAGCCCAACCTTAACCCCACCGACGCCGAGGCCGCCCTGGGGAGGAAGACGGCATGACGAAATACTTGGACCTTACCCTTACGGCCCTGCAGGCCCTTTCGGTCAACCGGCTGCGGACCTTTCTTACCGTGCTCGGGATCGTCATCGGGGTCGGGTCCGTCATCGCCATGATTTCCGTCGGCCGGGGGGCCAACGAGCAGGTCACGGCCCGGATTCAGAATATCGGCACCAACCTCCTTTTCATCGGCCCGGGGCAGGTCCAGCAGGGGGGCCTTGCCCTGGGCTTCGGCTCGGCCCAGACCCTCACCTACGACGACGCCGTGGCCCTCAACAGTGACCCGGAACTGCTTTCGATGATCACGGCGGCGGTGCCCTTTAACCAGGCGTTCCGGCAGGTGGTGGGCAACGGGACCAACTGGAACACCCGCATCGTCGGCACCACCCCGGATTACTGGTGGGTGCGCAACTACCAGCTGGCCGCCGGGGATTTTTTTAACCAGCAGCAGTTCGAGGTGGCCTCGGCCGTGGCCGTCCTCGGGGCCGATGTGGCCGACCAGCTCTTCCCCGAATCGGACCCCATCGACCAGAATATCCGGATCGGCCAGGCGACCTTCCGGGTCATCGGCGTCTTTGCCCGGAAGGGGGCCGGGGCCCTGGGCAACGAGGACGACGTGGTGGTCATTCCCCTGACCACCTTTTACCGGACGGTCACCCGGCAGGTGGCGGCCCGGGGCGGTTCCCCCACGGTGAACACCATCATCGTCCAGGTGGCCGACCGGAACCGGATGCAGGACGCCGTCGAGGCCATCGGGGCGATTCTGCGCCAGCGCCACCGGGTGAGCCAGGACGACTTTATCATCCGCAGTCAGGAGGATATGCTCGCCCTGGCCAACCAGATAACGGGCATTTTCACCCTGCTTCTGGGCTCCATCGCCGGCATCTCCCTGGTGGTCGGGGGGATCGGCATTATGAACATCATGCTGGTGTCCGTAACCGAGCGGACCCGGGAGATCGGCATCCGGAAGGCGGTGGGAGCCAGGCGCCGGGATATCCTTTATCAATTTCTCACCGAGGCGGTGGTGGTGAGCGTGGCCGGGGGGCTCCTGGGGATCCTGCTGGGTTTCGGCCTCTCGAGGCTCATAAGCACCATCGAGATTAACGGCCAGAAGATACCAACCCTGGTCGCCCCCGACGCGATCCTGCTGGCCGTGGGGGTTTCGGCCGTCATCGGCCTCTTCTTCGGCATCTACCCGGCCGCCCGGGCGGCCCGACTGAATCCCATCGAGGCGTTGCGCTATGAATAGGTGGCCCCTCATCCTGGGACCGGCCCTGGGGCTTTTACTCTTCGGGGCCTTGCTGGGCGGGAGCGGCCGGGCGGACGTCCGGACCCAGGACCTGGTGGCGACCCTGACGCCCACCCAGGATACCAGCATCTTCTCGGGAACCCCCAACAGCAACAGCGGCGGCAGCGACGCCAACTGGCTCTGGGTGGGGGACGGCGGGCCCTTCGGGGAAGAGCGGGCCCTTATCCAGTTTTCGTTCAGCACCGTCCCGGTCAGCGTTACTATTCAGCAGGCCCTGCTCTGGCTCAGCCTGGACCAGCAGGCTACCGGTTACTCGCGGGAGCCCCTGAGCATCAGCATCCACCGGGTAACCCAGCCCTGGACCGAGACGGCGACCTGGGACCAGCTGGCCGATAAGTTTGACGAAAGCTACGCCACCGTCACCGTCGGGGACACGTCGGCCTGCGCCTTTGACATCACCGGGCTGGTTCGGGCCTGGCGGGCCTACGACGCCACTAACGGGGCCAGCGGCTACCAGAACTACGGCCTGATGGTGAAGGCCACGAGTTTTGTGCCCGGAGCCCAGAAGATTTTCTTCTCACGGGAAGCCAGGACCGGCACAAGTCCGATCCCGGGTGCCCA
>DAOTYJ010000083.1:0-5580 GCA_034434875.1 Dehalococcoidia bacterium
GGTCTGAGCATCCTCTCCGGGGCCCATATGGAGCTGGTGCCCCCCATTATGGAGCTGCTTAAAGAAAGAGGACTTAACGATGTTATCGTGCTGGTGGGGGGCATCATTCCCAACGAGGATAAACCCGCCCTTAAGGCTTTAGGGGTGGCCGAAGTCTTCGGCCCTGGGACCCCCGTCCAGGAGATCGTGGAATTCATCCGGCGGGCGGTCGAGGCCAAATATTCGGCCGCGTCGGGCCCGCGGGGCTGAATCCTGAGGGTGCCCCCAGGGGGACTCGAACCCCCGTTTCCACCTTGAGAGGGTGGCGTCCTGGGCCTCTAGACGATGGGGGCAGAAACCTGCCACCAAAATTATAAGGCCAGACGGCCCCAACCCGCCAGTCCCGCGGGCGAGGCACAGGGCCTTCCGGTTGTTCGCCGACTATTCGCGTAGGGTCGCACGGCCGGGCGCCCCCAGCCTAACGACGCCTTGACGCAAGGACTGAAAAGCCGTCCTACCTTTGGAAGCCTTTTGAAAGGGTATAGCGGCTAGCATATAGGATGCTGGGGTGAGAAGGGTGGCCAAGTTCTGGCGGCTCGAACCGGAGGAGTTTGAAAGGCCCTCGGCCTGGGACGCCTATGTCTCGACCGATGGGGTGGCTTCTTCTGACCCCGGTGGGCGGCCGGGGTTTTGCCGGGGCGAGTATGAAAAAAGGGCCGACGAAGCCGGGGGCCTCACTATCCCCGGCGTCTTTGGGGGCCCGGAACCGACCGGCCTGTACCCGGGCCTTGGCCGAGGGCCGCGGCCCGAACGGTTTGCTGATGGGGAGGGGTTCGGGCCTGTCCGGCTTATTAAAAGTCTGCGACGCCGCCCAGGGAGGGGGCGGGGAGGAGGGTCAAATTGAAAAACGACCTTAGCCGTGCCATCGCGTCCGGGGTCCCCGTCCTCATCTGGGGACCCCCCGGGGTGGGTAAGACGGCGGCCATCCTGGCCCTGGGCCGCCGACTGGGCCTCCCGGTGGAGGTGGTCATCGCCTCCATCCGGGAGCCGACGGATTTTGCCGGCCTCCCCATCGTCTACGACGGGGAGGTCCGGTTCGCCCCGCCGGCCTGGGCCAGGCGGCTGGCCGCCGCCGGCAAGGGCATCCTTTTCCTGGATGAGATCTCCACGGCGGCCCCGGCCGTCCAGGCGGCTTTGCTGCGGGTCGTCCTGGACCGGGTAGTTGGGGACCTGGCCTTGCCCCCGGCGGTGACCATCGTGGCGGCCGCAAACCCGCCGGATATGGCCGCCGGCGGGTGGGACCTTTCCCCGCCCCTGGCTAACCGGTTTATTCACCTCCAATGGCACGTGGATGCCGGGGAGTGGGCGGCCGAGTTCCCCCACTACTGGGGGGACCCACCGGCCGTTCCGGGTCTCGACCCGGCCGTCTGGGCCAGGGCCCGGGCCCTGGTGGCTGGCTTTATCAGGAGCCGGCCCCATCTTTTGCTTCAACTCCCCAAGAGCCTGGAGGAGCAGGGCCGGGCCTGGCCCAGCCCCCGATCCTGGGACAACGCCAGCCGGGGCCTGGCGGCCGTCCTCCAGGACGGGGGGGAGGCCGAGGACGCCGCCGCCCTGGTGGCCGGGGCCGTGGGGGAGGCCGCCGGGCTGGAGTTCAGCACCTGGGTCCGGGAGCTGGACCTTCCCGACCCGGAGGAAATCCTGGCCAACCCGGCCTCCTTTAAGCTTCCCCGCCGCGGCGACCAGGCGTATGCCGTCCTGGCCGCTGTGGCGGCGGCCGCCGTCTCCCGTCTCGACCGGGAGCGGTGGCTGGCCGCCTGGAAGGTAATGGGCCGGGCTGCCGAGCAGGGGGCCAAGGATATTGCGGCGGCCGCGGTGCGAAGCCTGGCCCAGGCCAAGGGCAGGGTGCCGGACCTGCCCATGCCGCCGGAAATTAAGGTGTTTATCCCCCTCCTTAAGGAGGCCGGACTCCTATGATGCCCGCAAGGCTTCAGGCGGCCCGGCTAAAGCTCGTCAAGGAGCGGCCTTACCTGGCCACCGCCCTCTGGGCCGCCGTTCCGGTCGAGCGGCCAGGGCTTGGGTCCATGGCCGTGGACCGGTGGTGGCGGCTTTATTATGACCCGGCTGTGGCCGATTTACCGGTGGACGGCCTGGCGGGGGTCCTTTACCACGCAATCTGTCATCTTCTGCGCTCTCACCCCGAGCGCTTTGAATCCTACGAGCGCGTCATCGCAAACCTTGCCTGTTTCCCGCCAGACACTCTCCTTCCAGCTGGTGTGCGGATTCAACATGTGGCCACGACCACAAGGGACTACACCGGTGATTTGATCGTACTGCATTGCCAGGCAGGGGTAGTTGCTGCCACGCCAGAGCATCCTTTCTTCGTCTCTCGGCGGCGGCATCGAGTTGGCCTGAATCCAGTTAAACGCATGCCACCGGAATGGTTGCCAGCTGCCGATATCCCTGTCGGAGCCTTCATTCTAGTGCCAAGGATCAAGGAACAACACTCCTTGCAATATATTGACCTCACGCCATTTATCGAAGAAGGTGGCAGAAACCGTGCGGTGAAGGAAATTCCTCTTTCGGAGGATGTTGCCTGGCTCATTGGGCTTTGGGTTGCCGAGGGTTCGGCAAACCCCACCGTGCGATTTTCCTTGGGGCCGAAGGAAATAGACCTTGCGGAACGTGTCCAGGAAATCACTGCCCATCTTGGATGGTCTGCCTATATATGTAAAACCCGTACCGGCTTATCTGTACATCTGGGTACTACCGTATTCGGCAGGTGGCTTAAGGCTAATTGTGGTTGCAACGCACACACCAAACATGTGCCCTGGGTTATTCTGGCCCACGAGAATACCTCCATTCGACAAGCATTTATCCAAGGGCTTGTTGCGGGAGACGGAGCAACCTACAAGCGCGGCAAGCACACATGGCTAACAGTTGGCACTGTATCCCGCGCCTTGGCTACTGATCTGGTCCTGTTGCTTGCGCAGGACGGGATCGGTGCACACGTTGATGTGCTCCGCCGAGGCAAGAGAAACATTGGGACAGCCACAGTAGAGACTCCCTTGCTCCTCTATCGTGTGAACTGGAACCCGGCAGGTGCCACCGAAACAGAGAGAACCATAGGCGAAAGAAAAGTTCGTACGCGACACAGCCGGTGGCATGCTGATGAGTACGGTGTTTGGTACCCAGTACGCTTCATTGAGCGCATCCCATACCGTGGCCCAGTTTACAACCTTGTGAACACGTCTGACCACACCTACATTGCAAATGGTTTTCTGGTTCATAATTGTGATGCGGAGATTAATGACGACCTCCGGGAGGAGAAGGTTTCGTTGCCGGGAGGAGCGGTCTACCCGGAGATGTTCGACCCGCCCCTCCCGGCCGGGAAACTGGCGGAGGAATATTACGCCGAGCTTCTTCACCGGATGTCGCGGTCGGAGGGGCCCGAATTCCAGGGGGCCAGGTCCGGCGAGGCCGGTCGGTCCGGCCAGGGGGATGGGCAATCTGAGGGCGGTTTCGACTCCGAGCCCGAAGCCGGTCGGGGCGGGTTTGATGCCGGCGATGCCAAAGGTCGGGGCTCTGGCTTCACCGGCGGCAGCGGTCAGGTCGGTGCGTCCCACGAAGCCGGCGACGCCGACGGCTCCCAGGCGTCGGGTTCGTCGGGACAGGCCTCGGACCGGGACCGGTCCGAGGGCCACCCGAGGGGCTCGGGGACCGAGGCCGGCGGGGCGGAAACCCCTGCGCCTGGGGCCGGTCGGTGCGGCTCCTGCGCCACCGGTCAGGCCGAGCCCTGGGAGGAGCCCCCGCCAGACCAATCCGAAGTCCCGGGTGTCTTGGCGGCCGAGGCCGAGCTTATCCGCCGCCAAGTGGCCCAGGAAATCATCCGCATCGCCCAATCGGGGACGATGGCGGGCAAGCTTCCTGGCCACTGGGTCCGCTGGGCCGAGGAGAAGCTCTCCCCCAAGGTGGATTGGCGGCGGGAGCTGGCCGCGGCGGTCCGGCAGGCGGTCTCTTCCACCCAGGGGGCGGCGGATTACACCTATCGGCGGCCGTCCCGTCGGCAGGCCGCCTACCGGGAGGTAGTGATGCCTTCCCTCTATTGGCCGATCCCCGAGGTGGCCGTGGTGGTGGATACATCCAGCTCTATGTCCGACCGGCAGGTGGCCCAAGCCCTGGCCGAGGTGGCCGGCATCCTGCGGGGTCTGGGGAACCGGACGGCCGTGCGGGTCCTGGCCGTGGATGCGGCGGTGCAGACGTGCCAGCGGGTCTTCCGGCCGGAGCAGCTGGAGCTTCGGGGCGGCGGTGGGACGGATATGGGGGTGGGCCTCGAAGCGGCCCTGGAATCCCGGGGCGCCCGGCTCAGGCCGGAGGTGGTGGTCGTAATAACCGACGGCCACACCCCCTGGCCGGAGCGGCCCCCGGCGAACGCCCGGGTAATCGTGGCCCTGGTCGGGGACGGGCAGGCCCCGGCCTGGGCGAAAACCATCAAAATCGAGGCTTGAGCCAGGCCGGGGCCTGGTGGGGTCCCGGCGACCCTTGGCCCGTCCGGCCCCCGGCCTCCTCCGTCATTCCTTCACTTGCTGTAAGACTAGCCATTGTCTACCAGCAAATAAAAAGTCCCGCTCCAGCGCCCGTTTCGGTGATACTCTATAATGAAACTAAACCCGGCTGGGAGTTCCCGGCGTTTGGGTATTCGCCGTGCCGGCCGGCGGACGGTGCCGGGTTCCCACGGTTGTCCTTAAGGGCGCCAACGCGGCCGAGCTGCGGAATGGGCTGAGGGCCGGACGGAAGGGGACGATTCGGGATGTTCGGTCGGCTGCTGAGGTTTTCGAGGGGCGGCAAGACGGAAGAGATCCCCGGTTTGGCGGGGGTGGCCCTTCCCCTCTGTCGGGGTTGTGTGGCCGCGTCCAAGAAGGCGGGGTGGCCCATCGTCGGCGAGTTGTGTCAGGATGGGCCTAACGGCCTGTTTCACATCGTACCCCTGGTGGTGGGCCAGATATTCCGCACGACCCTGCTGGATTACATTCCTTTCAGGTTCCGGGAAACCCTTTGCGGCCGAAAGAGTCTTTCGGCCGGCGGCGAGAGATACAAGCTTGGGCCGGCCCGCTTCTGGGCCGATGCTAATATAATCAAGGAGTTCTTCCGAAGACACCCTGAGCTTGTGAACGAGCCCCTGGTGGGTTTAACTTTTAAGCGCCACGGAATTGACCTCGAAGAGGAATTGGCCATGATGGCCCTCGCGGTATTCGGGGATACGCCGGACGGGGATATATCCGACACGAGGAGGTGTCACATCGTAACTTACCACCTGGTACGTTCTAAAGGTCGTTTGCCCCTAGGTCGGCGGCCGCACTTTCTGAACAAGATTAAGGGCTTTCTGGTCGCCGGCGGGGTCATGTGGATCCCGATTCTTGCAATCGCGGTGTACCACGGCGGCCTATGGTTTCTTTTCATCCCCGCGGCCGCCTGGTTTGTGCTGATGGTTATTTGGATTTTGAATTTTAGTTAAAGCAAAGCTACCGCAGGAGGGTCGGCGTGGAAGGAGAAACCAGCCTCGGTCGGGCCGTCTACGAGGTTCGGTCGGTGGGGGAGGCGGCC
>DAOTYJ010000084.1:0-3266 GCA_034434875.1 Dehalococcoidia bacterium
GCGGGTGGCCCACATCCCGAAGGTGCTTTACCACTGGCGGAAGGCCCCGGGGTCGGCGGCGGGGGACGTCTCCGCCAAGCCCTACGCCATAAAGGCGGCCGTACGGGCCATCGAAGAGGCCCTGCAAAGGCGGGGACTTTCGGGAACGGCGGAGCCGGTGCTCCCCGGCCTCTACCGCATCCGGTGGCACCTGAAAGATACGCCCCTGGTAAGCATCATAATTCCGGTTCGGGACCGGGTAGACGTTCTAAGCCGCTGTGTAAAATCTATTTTCGAAAAAAGCACTTACCGAAATTGGGAGCTGCTGATAGTTAATAACCAGAGCTCCGAGGCGGAAACTTTAAGATTTTTGGACCAACTTTCTAAACTGCCGAATGTTACGGTGCTGGATTATAATGACCGGTTTAATTTTTCCAAGATAAACAATTTTGCCGTAAATCACGCCCGGGGCGGGGTCTTGCTTTTTTTAAACAACGATGTTGAGGTGGTGACCCCCAGCTGGCTGGAAGAGCTCCTGGGGTACGCCGAGCAGCCGGCCATTGGGGCGGTGGGGGCAAAGCTGCTTCTGCCCGACGGCCGAATCCAGCACGGGGGGGTGGTGCTGGGGCTGAGCGGCGGGGCCGACCACGCCTTCTACGGCCTGCCCGGGGACGAGCCGGGCTATTTCGGCCTGGCCGCGGTGGCCCGGAACTGCGCGGCGGTGACCGCGGCCTGCCTGATGACCCGCCGTCGGGTCTTCGAGGAGGTGGGCGGGTTCGACCCCAGCCTGGACGTGGCCTTTAACGACGTGGACCTTTGTTTAAAGATGCTGGCCGCCGGCTATCGGGTGGTCTGGACCCCCTTTGCGGTGCTTTATCATTACGAGTCCAGCACCCGCCGGAAAGCCCACCCGGTGGAAAACACCCGCTATTTTCTCAAAAAATGGGGCGACTTGATTCGGCGGGGAGACCCCTATTACAACCCCAACCTTGCCCTCGACCGGTTTGACTTCAACATCAGGCTTTGAAATGGGCCCCCGGGTGACCGTGGTAATTCCGACGTGGCGGGCGGGGGGGTGGCTGGGCCGGTGTCTGGATGCCCTGGGCCGTCAGACCTTCCGCCATTTTGAGGTCGTCGTCGTCCACAATGAGGGTCGGGAGCCCATCCCCCTGCCGTCGGCCTTGGGCCTGACGGTGCACATTAAGCCCAATCCGGATAACGTCGGGTTTGCGGCGGCGGTGAACCAGGGGGTTCGGCTGGGCCGGGGGGAGTTCGTGGCCGTCCTTAACGACGACGCCTTCCCCGAACCCCACTGGCTTGAAGCCCTCCTCGACGCCGCCCAGGCGCCGGATATCGGGGCCTGCGCCAGCCTGCTGGTCTTCGACCGGGAACCCGACGTCGTCCAGAGCGCCGGCATCGCCATCGACCGGGCCGCCATCTGCTGGGACCGGCTCCGGGGCCGACCGGCGGCCGAGGCCCGGGAGCCGAAGGAGGTCTTCGGGGCCTCGGCCGGGGCCGCCCTCTACCGCCGCCGGATGTTCGAAGGGCTCGGCGGCTTTGATGCAAGGTTCTTCGCCTACCTGGAGGACGCCGACCTGGCCTGGCGGGCCGGAAATGCCGGCTGGCGGGCCGTCTACGTCCCCGAGGCCCGGGTGCGCCACCTGACCAGCGCCAGCCTGGGGGAGGACTCCCCCCTTAAAAGGCGGCTGCTGGGCCGGAATAAAGTCTGGCTGGCGGCCAAGAATGCCCCCGACGCTGACCTGCCCATTATCCTGGCCTACGACCTTGCGGCGGTTGTCTACGCCCTGGTCCGGCGGCGCGACCCCTATCCCTTTTGGGGCCGGCTTGAGGGGCTGAGGCGGCTCCGCGTCTTCCTCGCCGACCGCCGCCCCGGTCGGCCCCGCATCCTCGAGCCGCTGGCTCCGCCCTGGAAGGTGCCCGAGCGGTTCGGCCCCCAGCCCGGTTTGACCTGACGGCGCCGGGTCTGCTATCATCGGGCCGATGAGGCCCTTTTTGCCGGTCAACGACCCGACCCAGGTTTCGGCGTACCCGTATTACCGGTGGTTTACCTTTACCCGGCTGCCTGCGGGTAGCCGGGTATGGCCGTTGACCGGAGGGCCGCCCTAAAGCCGCCGGTTAAAAAAGGCAAATACCCGAGGCCGCAGGCAGCCGAAAGGCCGGAAAGCCTGCGGCCTCAATTTTTCCGGAAGGAGGCTTAAGTATGGGGTCCAACGGCGCCAAACCTTACCGGCGGGCCGCCCGGGCGGCCCGGCCCGACCGGACAGTCGTTGAAGTCAAGGGCGTCCGAATCGGCGGACCCGGACTCGTCGTTATTGCTGGCCCCTGTTCGGTGGAATCCGAAGCCCAGCTCTTCGAGACGGCCCGGGCCGTTAAGGCCGCCGGCGCCCACCTCCTTCGGGGCGGCGCCTTCAAGCCCCGAACGTCGCCCTACGACTTCCGGGGCCTGGGCAAGGCCGGGCTGGAACTGCTGGCCGAAGCCGGCCGGCTCACCGGCATGCCCGTCGTCACCGAGGTCCTCTCCGAAAAGGGCGTGGACCTGGTCGCCCGCTACGCCCACGTTCTGCAGGTCGGCTGCCGGAACATGGCCAATTACGCCCTGCTGGAGGCCGTGGCCGAGACCGGCAGGCCGGTCCTGCTCAAGCGGGGGATGGCCGCCAAGGTCCGGGAGTGGCTGCTGGCCGCCGAATACATCCTGGCCCGGGGCAATGAGCAGGTCATCCTCTGCGAGCGGGGTATCCGGACCTTCGACGACGAGTATTACCGCAATCTGCTCGACCTCAATGCGATCATCACCGCCCGGGCCGAATCCCACCTGCCCGTCATCGCCGACCCCTCCCACGGCACCGGCCGCTCCGGCCTGGTGATTAAGGCGGCCCTGGCCGCCGTTGTCGCCGGGGCCGACGGCCTGATGGTCGAGGTCCACCCGAATCCGGCCCAGGCCCTCAGCGACGGCTTTCAATCGTTGACTCCCGCCGAATTCGCCGCCCTGATGGCCGAACTCCGGGCGATCTGTCAGGCCATCGGCCGGCACCTGGAACCTGAACCCGGGTGAGGGCCGGCGGTGCCTAGGGGCCGGCCTCCCGGGCGGCCCTGGCGGCGTGGGTCCCGGCAATCCGGCCGAAGGTCGCCCCGGCCATCATCCCCGAACCCGAAGGGTAGTTCCAGTGCCAGAGGCCACCCAGCATCTCCCCGGCCGTATAAAGCCCGGGTATCGGCCGGCCCGAAACGTGCTGAACCTGGCAGGTCTTAGGGTCCACCTTAAGGCC
>DAOTYJ010000085.1:0-13704 GCA_034434875.1 Dehalococcoidia bacterium
CTCTTTCGAGGACGTCGCCGCCTACCGGCGGGAGCTTTCCGGCCGGGTAAGGCCGGCAACGGCCAACCGCCGCCTGGCCGCCCTTAAGGCCTTTTTCGACTGGGCCGAAGCCGCCGGCCTGGTCCGGGAAAACCCGGCCCGGGACCTGGAAGGCTTTAAGGATGCGGCCAGGGACCGGGCCCCAAGGGCCCTTTCGACCCCGGAGCTTCGCCGGCTCTTAAGGGAAGCCCGCCGGACGGAAAATCCGCTGCACCGGGCCGTGATTGTCGTGCTTTTAAACACGGGGCTTCGGGCCTCGGAGCTTTGCGGCTTAAGGCTAAAAGACTTAGAGCTTTCCGACCGAAAGGGAAAGCTTTTCGTCCGGGGCAAGGGGGAAAAGTCCGGGAGGTGCCCTTAAACGCCGAGGCCAGAAGGGCCCTTTGGGAGTGGCTTTCGGTCCGGCCCCGGGTTGCGGCCGAGGCCCTCTTTGTCGGCCGGCGGGGGCCCTTGACCCCGGCGGGCGTCTGGCGCATCGTGGCCGGGGCCGCCCGCCGGGCCGGCCTGGAGAAAGTCCATCCCCACGCCCTACGGCACACCTTCGCCGCCCGGCTTTTACGGGAGGCCGGGGCGGATCTCGTGCAGGTGGCGGCGCTTCTGGGCCACCAGGATATCTCGACCACGGCCTGGTACACGAAGCCCTCGGCCGAGGACTTGGAGGCGGCCTTGGAAAGAGTCTGAAACCGGGTTTGTAAGGGCAAGGTCTTGGCTTCACAAATCGGGAAGGGGGTCGGCTGCCGGCCCTCAGGGCGCCGCCGGCCGTGCAATCCCAGACGATGCCGCACGCCGCTGCCGCTGTCGTCCAGGCAGCGGGCGCTGGGGCGGCCTGACCGAGTTCCCGACTCTGGCGTCGGCGTAGGCTGCGCCTGGCGGGTCCGGCCCCCGCCGGTTCCGGACGGGAGCCCGCGCCGGCGCCTGGCGGAGGCGGCCGCCTCCGCCCCGACGACCGGCTCGTGGTGGTTTCCCATGCGCCGCCCCGGGGCTGCCTGGACCGGGCGGTGCGCTTCAGTCCCGGCAAGGAGCCCAGGCCCATCGGTTTCCGGGCGCTGAAGGACGACCGGGTCCGGCTGGTGGTCTGCGGCCACGCCCACCGGATGGGGGGCAGGGCCGCGCGGCTCGGTCACGCCCTGGTGGTCAACGTCGCCTCCCACGACAACCCCAACCCGCCGTCTCCGCTCGGACCCGACGGGGCCGGCGACCCCCGCTGGTTCTGGCTTCCCGAGTGGGACCTCCTGCGGGTCTGGGACATCGGGGAGGCGCGTGCCCGCAGGCTTGCGGCGGCCGGGGCTGGCGGCCGCCGACCCGGAGGCCGCGGCCCGGGCGCTGCGCCGGGCCCGCTTTTTCGTCGCCCACGCCCGGGCGCTCCTTTCCGGAAAGCCGCAAGTTCTGGACATTGAAACGAACGGGGCTGCGGCCGGCTCGTCTCGGCGGCGGAAGAGGAAGGACCGGTCCGGCAGTGGGTCTCCCGCCGCAAGCAGGCCGGAGAGCGGGCCATCCTTGAGGAGCTGATCCGGTGGCTGGAGTCGACCCCGGAGGTGCCGGTCCTGGGGCATCTGCTGGCCCTGCCCACAGTCGGCGGGCTTCCGAGCTGGACGGGTCAAGGTTGCCGTAAGGCACCTGCAGTGGCCGGCCTGCGGCGGCCGCGACGGGGCTGAGCTGCCGAAGACGATGTCCTCGCCCTTCGGGCCCTGACGCAGTGCTGGACCGGTTGGGGGCTGTCGGGCCGGGCCGGCCGCAGCACCCCCAAGCCGGCGTGGCCAAAGCCGGCCTCGCCGGTCCGACGGCTAAAGCCCCAGGCCTCCTCAGCGGGGCAAAGACTCAACGGGGATCTCGTGGGGGGCAAAGGCGCGACCGTCTTTGAGCCACCAGACGGCCCGACTCCGGGCCGCATCCGGGCGGATCTCGGGCCCGGCCACCGCCGCCAGCACCTCGACCCCCGGCAGGGCTTTCCGCAGGGCCGCCGCCCGGGCCGCTGCCCGTTCAACGTCCGCCGGATGGACCGTGGCCGAGACCTCCACCACCAGAAAAGCCTCTCGCCCCCGGACGACCACGTCCGCCTCGTCCAGGTCGTCGGCTTCCTCCGGGGTGATGCGCCCCGCCGCCTCGGCGGCACGCAGCAGCTCCTCCCGCTCCGCCGGGGAGAGCGCCCGGGGTTCGGTCACCAGCCGGCGGTACCGCCGCAGGTAGCTGCGGTAATGCTCCTCATATGTTCGCCCGCGGAGCTGCCCGGCGACATCCTCGATGCGCATTGCCAGCCGGCGGACCGCCTCGGCCAGCTCCGCAAAACGCCGGTCGGTCTCTGCCCGGTAGGCAGCAAACTCCTCGTAATGCCGCCGCTGGGCCTCGGCCAGCTGGCGGACGGCCTCCGTAAGCTCCCCAAAACGGCGGTCGGTTTCCTCCCGGAAAGCCCGAAACTCCCCAGGCAGACGCAAAAGCTCCTCGCCGGCCAGCACCGCCCACAGCTGCATCCGCCACTCGGGGTGCTCGTGAAGAAGCCTTAAAAGGTCCTGGAAATCCGCCACCGTAAAGGCCATAAGAGACTCACCCAGCGGGATTGTAACATGTTCGTGACCCACGGGTCGCTACGATGTATCCGGCCTTCAGAACGCAGTTGGGACACCGCCGTTGTTGAGGCCGGCTACGGCAGCTCACATGGGCCTCAAGTTGGTGTCAGCCCGCCGCTTTTGACCGGCTGTCAGATCTTCTCTCCGATAGGTCAGAACGTCCGGCAATATCCCGACGGGGTAGCCCTATGCCTCCAAGCGTGCTGGACGTCGTAGGCGCGGCCTGAAGCCCGGGGTCGGACGACCCGGCCGGCCGACACCTACCCCCGCCGGGATGGCTGGTCTGTCGGGGGCGGAGTTCGCCAACAACAGGTTTTTCATACCCGAAGCAGGCCCGGGGGCAAATCGTCGCTGGCCGGGGTAGGCGCTGCCCGAGGAGTCGCCTGCCGGGACCACTCAGCTAACGGTTCCGGCAAGCTGGCCGAGAATACCTACCTGACGGGACGGCCATGGCTAAGGCTCTGCTGGAAGAAGTTACGCAGTACTACCGCTCCTTGAGGATGCCGGGAGTCGTACGCCTCCGGATGGAACTGGACGCCGAAAACCCGACCGTCCGTCCGCTCAATAGCCTGAATCGGCGACGTTGGGGATGAGGCCCGGAGTGCAAACCCTGCCGGCACCTCGAGCAGCTGCCAGTAATGCGCCTGAAAGAAGCGGGCTTCTTCCGGGAGCCCGCCGAAGATGGGACACCTTATGTCCAGCCGCACCGTCAGGTACCCCCACTCCCCAGCCTGCCGCCCTTCCCCGGGAGCTCCCGGCCCCACCGCCAGCTCCCGTACCGGTCCCCAGGATGCCCCGTGGGCAAAGCCGATAAGCTGGTGCCCGGCGCAGATCCCCAGTAGCGACACGGGCGGATCCAGGATGAGGGCCAACAGCCCTTTCAGGGCGTCCCGGTCATACTCCGCCCAATCGGCCGTGGCCCCGCTGAGAACTATCGCCCGTGGTCCCACTTCCGCCACCAGCCGGGGTGACACCTGGCGGTAGGTTACCACCCGGCAGTCAAGGCCCGAGAGGGCCACCAGTCTGGCCGCCACGCGCCTCAGGCTTTTGTAATGTCCCGATCCCTTTACCGGGTCCGCCGCTACCCCCTCGTACTCCAGGTCGACCAGCAGCACCGTCATCCCCTGGCCCCGCCCCGGCATCGTCGACGACCGCTGACAGTTCGATTAGGCGCCGGTTCCAGACTGCCATCGCCTTCGCGCGGCGGTAGAACCGGTGGGCGCCGCTCTCCACCGCAAAGCCGTACGCCCCCAGCAGCTGCTGGGCCGTGTCCGTGACGGCCACCGCCACACTCCCGGCGTACAGCAACGGCCCGACCCAGTCCGTCCCGGCAACAAGCTCCCAGGCCAGCAACTCCAGGCCCTCAACCCCGACGGCACCATCGGCGAGATACTGCTGAACGACCGGCTGGCTGGCCAGCGGTTTCCCGAACTGTTGCCTGACCCTGGCATAGTCGAGGGCCCTTTTCAGGGCTTCCCCCGCAAGCCCGGCCAGGTAGGCCGCGGTGCAGGCGGCCCAGGTTCGCAGCCGCCGGCCGGCTTCCGGCTCCGGGATTACCCCCAGCTCCCGGGGCTCCCCGACGAAGACTGCGCCGATGTCGTCCATAGTGGCCGCCGCCGGCGCATCGGCCGGCACGCCCACCAGCACCAGACCACGGCCGGCGGGTCTCGCCGCCACGGCCCCGTGCCGCCCGTACCTGACGAGTCCGTCAAGCCAGAGCAGCGCCCCAAGCGCCGGCAGGTCAACCAGGGAGAGGGGGGCCAGGGTCCGGCCCAGGACCAGGCCGCCGGCCACCGCAAACCGCAGCCCCTCATCCGATTCCCAGAGGGCCGTCCACCCGACCCGCCCGAGTTCCCCGGCAACCGCCTCCGAGTGGTCGTCGTGCCAGCGCCCCGGCTCCCACCTTATCGGCTGCGGCAGTCCGGCCAGGACCCTTTGAAGTGTCTCCTGTAAGAGCTTTACTTGGCCCGAAGGTTCAAAATTCATCGCCGGCCTCGCTCAACTCCGGAATTTGCGTCCTCACCCCGTTGGGTCGGCCGTCCACCCACCAGAGGCTGCCGAGCAACGTTACCGGCCTTCCGCCCGGACCGGAGGCCTGCCGGACCAGGGCGTTAACCAGGACCTGAGGGTCGGCAACCGCCGCCTCCAGGCTCCGGACGGGTCCGGCCGGCACCCCGGCGCTTTGTAGCTTTTCAACCCATGCCCCGACGGTGTCGCCCGCAATGATGCCCTCAATCTCCCGGACAAGGGCGCGCCGACGCCGGTAGGCCGAGAGGCTTGCCGGCAGCCTGTCCGGATTTTCGACATCGGGGTCCTGCAGGCCCAGAACGCTCAGAAACCGAAGACGCTGATTCACGTTCAGGCAGGCCACCGCCAGGTATCCATCCCGGGCCCGGTAGCACCGGTAGTAGGGGTTTAAGGCGAGCCGCCGGCCCACCAGCCGGGCCTGCCGCCTCAGCTTCTCGGGGCCGACCGGCCCTGCCGGCGGGGAATCCGCTGACGGTCCGAGGGACGTAAGGTCCTGCAGCTGCACGGCGAGTGCGGCGGCCAGGAGCGAAGTCTCAATATGCGCCCCCTGCCCGGTGAACCGTGTCCGGAACAGCCCGGCCAACGCCCCGACGGCCGGCTTCTTGACGGCCGTAAGGTCGGCCACCGGAATCCCGCCGGCCCGGACCGGCAGCCTGTCCCAGGGGTGGACGCCGGTAAGAAGCAGGCCCGACCAGGCCTGAACGACCAGGTGGTATGCCGGGTTGCCGGCCAGGGGGCCTTCCGGCCCGAATCCGCTTACGGTGCAGAGAACGGCCTGTGGGTTCAGCCGGCGGACGGCATCCCAGTCCAGGCCGAAGAGACGCGCCCGCTTCGGCAGAAAATTATGGATGACGATGTCGGCCCGTTCGAGCAGGCGGCTGTTCTGCCGCCGGCCCTCCTCAGATTTAAGGTCCAGGACCACCGACCGCTTGCCCCGGTTCAGGGCAGCAAAATACCGGCTCAACCCCGGTTCGACCGGGTCCAGGTGGCGGTAGGCGTCACCCCCTGGTGGCTCCACCTTAATCAGCGTCGCCCCCAGGTCGGCCAGCAGCATCCCGGTCAGGGGACCGGCCACGTACTGGGCATATTCAAGGACCGTCACGCCGGCCAGGAGCGGCAGACCCGTCATCCCGGACAGCCCAGTCCGCGCCGGGCGATGATCAGGCGCTGAATTTCAGCGGTGCCGCCGGCGATGGTGGAGCCGACGGCGGCACGATAGAGGGCCGCGGCCCGCCCCCGCAGCCGGGCCAGGGGACCGGCCTCAATCAGGCCGGCCGGACCGAGCAGGTCAAGGCCTACCGAAGCCACAAGCTTTACCAGGCGCCCGACGGCGAGCTTGGCCATGGCACTCGGCACGCTGGCCGGTTCGCCGCGAGCCAGATGCCAGGCCGCCCGGTAGCAGAGAAGCCGGGCGGCCCGTAGCGCCCCCTCAAGTTCGGATAACTCCAGCCGCCAGCTGCTATCCGGCCGCATTCCACCCAGGGCCGCCTTAAGCTCGTCCAGGACCCGGGCCAGAACCCCGACTTTCTCGATGGTTACCCGCTCGTAATCCAGGGTATACAGGATCACGGCCCAGCCGCCGTTGAGCTCGCCGACCAGATATTCTCGCGGGACGAACACGTCCGAAAGGATAACTTCATTGAGGACACCGCCGCCCAGAGTCGGGATCGGACGGATAGTGATTCCGGGGCTGTCCATGGGCAGCACCAGGACCGAAAGCCCCCGGTGTTTCGGCGCCTCCGGGTCGGTCCGGACCGTCAGGTAGAGCCAGTCGGCCACCTGCGCGCTCGAGGTCCAGACCTTCCGGCCGTTCACGACAAAGCCCCCCGGCACCTGGCAGGCGGTGGTTTTAAGGCTCGCCAGGTCGGAGCCGGCCTCGGGTTCGGAGAAGCCCTGGCAGAAGATGAGCTCGCCCCGGCAGATGGCAGGCAGCAGCCTGCGGGCCAGCGGCTCGGGCCCAAAGCGCAGAAGGGCGGTCCCGACGGTACGGCAGGAAAGCAGGTAAGGCGAAAGGGGCAGCCAGTAGTAACCGAAAACCTCCTCGACCGCGGCCGTTTCCAGCAGCGAGAGGCCGCGGCCGCCCACTTCCTTCGGCCAGTGCAGGCCGATCCAGCCTGCCTCCCCGAGACGCCGGTAGACCACCCGGGAATCCCCGTCCGAAGGCATTCCCTGAAAGGCAAGGTCAGATTCGGCTTCAATGAGCGGAAGGATCTCCCGGCAGAAGGCTTCTGCCTCCTGACGGAGCCGTACCTGCGCCGCAGAAAGCCTGAGTTCCATGTGGGTCACCGCAGCAGGTTCAGTCCCTGCAGGAACTGGCGGCCCACATCCCGGGGCTCCCGCTTGTTCAGGTCGACCTCGGCGTTGAGCCGGGCCATTGTGGCGTCATCTATCTTCCCGGCCAGCCGGTTCAGGATATCGGCCACTTCGGGGCTCCGGTCAAGGAGGTCCTGCCGGACAACCGGAGCCGCATAGTAGGGCGGGAAGAACCTGAGGTCATCTTCCAGGACCACCAGGTTGAGGGCAGCGATCCGGCCGTCGGTGGCAAAGGCGGAGATGACATCCACCTGCCGGGCGTCGACGGCCGGATACATGAGACCGGGATCCATCCCCCGGGCTTCCTTGAACTTAATGCCGTATTTCTGCTCAAGGCCGGGCAGACCGTCGGGCCGGGCGATGAACTCCTGGGTCGCCCCCAGCACCAGCTCCCCCGCCTTGCCCTTAAGGTCGGAGATCTTCCTGACGCCGAGCTGCTCGGCCCGGTCACGCCGCATGGCCAGGGCATAGGTGTTGTTGAATCCCCAGGGTTTGAGCCAGACCAGCTTCCACCGCTTCAGATACTCGTTCCGGACGATGCTGTAAACCTCGTCCGGGTCGGTCCGAACCGGCTCTTTCAGGTGAACCAGGAGTCCCGTCCCGGTGTACTCCACGTACACGTCGATCTCGCCGTTCACGAGGGCCTGGTGAACAACGGCCGTGCCCCCCAGCCCCAGCTTGCGTTCAACGGGGTAGCCAGCCGCTTCCAGCAGCTCGGCGACCATGTTACCGACAATGTACTGCTCCGTGAAGTTCTTTGAACCAACCACCACCCTGGGCTTCGGCTGTGGGGATGGGGCCGGCCCAGGCGCCCCCGCGGGCGCGCAGGCCGCCAGCACGGCCGTGACCCCGACAACGGTAACCATAAGTTTAAGAATCTGCAACATCGGCACCCTCCTTTCCGGCCAGAAGTTCCGCAAATTCACAAATCCTTTCGGCCCATTCGAGGCGCTCGATCGCCGCCTCAATCCGGGCCGCCTGTTGGACCCCGCAAACTTCCCGGGCAAGGCGACGGAACTTCGTCCTGAGCTCGTCCTCGCTCATAGGGTCTTCCGCATCTCCCCGGGCGCAGCGGACCCGTGAGGTCAAAACCCGTCCGTCCCGCAGCGCGAGCTCCACCCGGGCCAGGGTTTGCATCGGGAACTGCCTGTCCAGCTCAGGGTCGACCCGAATCCGGACCCGGCGGGCAAGCCCCACAATCTCAGGGTCCCCGAGCCGGTCCAGCACCTGGGCCGGGCCAACCGTCCCGTCCACGACCGCCGCAGCCACCGGCCAGGGTAGACTGAACTGGGCCTCTTCGGTGGTTCGGGGTTCGACTACCCTGAGGCGGGCGGCTTCGCCGAAGGTGTAAACGGTAATTGCGCCGATGTCGGAGGCCTTAATCCCGTGGAGCCGCGCCAGTTCGAGGGCGGCGTCAACGGCCGGGTGGGCCCAGCGGCAGCAGCTGTAAGGCTTGAAATACAGCTCCAGGATATACCAGCGCCGGCCGAGGTCGGCCGCCAGCTGCCGAAAGCGGGGAAGTTCCAGCAACGTCGAAATCCCCGTGAACCCGGCGGCAGCCAGCAGGGCCGCCGAGGCGCCAACGAAACTACCCCAGATGATGCCGTCCTTTACCATGGTCGGCTCCCCCACCGCCCGCAGCTCCGGCGTCAGCGGGCCGTGGAACTCGGCGATGCCCATGGCCTGTCGCAGCCGGGCCGGTTCGAGCCGCAGCAGCCGGCCCGCGGCCGCCGCCGCGCCGACCGCGCCCCAGGACCCGGTGCCGTGGTAGTAACGGTAGTGGCGGTGCAACCCGAGGCCCGCCCGGATACCGACCTCATAGCCGACAAGCAGGGCGAGCAGGAACTCCCACCCGGTGGCCCCGACCTCCTCGGCCACGGCCAGCGCGGCCGGAAAGACCGCCGCCCCGGGATGTCCCATCACCGGCCGGTAGCCGTCATCCAGGTCCAGGGCGGAAGTAGCCGCCGCGTTCACCAGGGCTGCCCCCAGCGGGCCAATTTTCGGGCCGTAACCGATAACCGTGCACCGACCCGAGGCGAAGCTACCACGGGCGAAAGCCAGAAGGCAGTTAAAGACCGGCGTCCGGGTTCCCGCCAGGGCGCAGCCCACCAGGTCGAGCAGGCAGAGCTTGAGCCGGCGCCGGACCGGATCAGGGACATCCGCCCAGCTCAGGTTGTGAACGAAGTCCGTCAGTGAACACCCTCTTTTTTTCATGATGTATTCAGGGTAAGCCCCCGGGGCGTAAGCAGCCTTTCGATCCAGCCGCCCAGGACTTCCAGGGTCACGGCCAGCAGGGCGGTGGGAACCGCGCCCGCCAGAAGCCGGGGTGCGTCAACCAGCGCAAGACCCTGCAGGATCAGGTCTCCGAGGCCCCCGCCGCCGATAAAGGCCGCCAGGGTTGCGATCGCGACGTTCTGAACAGCTGCGGTCTTTATGCCGGCCAGGATCACGGGGGAGGCAACCGGAACTTCTACCCTGAAAAGCACCTGAAAGTCGTTAAAGCCAAGGCCCCGGGCGGCGTCCACCAGGGCCGGGTCGACGCTCCGGATCCCTACGTAACTGTTAAGGTAAATGGGAAGAAAGGCCCGCAGGGTGAGGGCGAGCAGGGCAGGCGTAAAACCGATCCCTAGAAACGGGATCACCAGGGCCAGGACGGCAATGCTGGGCAGGGTCTGGCCCACGTTGGCCAGCGGGGTGACCACACGCCCCAGTGCCGATAACCGGGTCGCCGCCAGGCCCAGGGGATAGGCGACAAGAGCGGCGATTCCCACCGAGAGAAAGGTCAGCTCGAGGTGCTGGCGCATAAGGACCAGCACCTGCTCATGGTTGCGGACCATAAACCCCCAGAAGTCCAAGTCCAAGGCCTCCTACCGCCGCAACACCATTTCCACCCGGGTCAGGCCCCAATCGGCCGCCAGGGCCAGGGCAGCCACCGCCACGGTCCCGGTCAGGAGACGGTCCATGTCGAGGGTGGCAAGGCCCCGGAAGATGAGTTCGCCCAGGCCTCCGGCACCGATGTAAGCGGCGACGGCCGCAATGCCGATATCCATGACGGCCGCGACCCGAATGCCGGCCATGATCACCGGCAGGGCCAGGGGCAGCTCGACATACCAGAGACGCTGCAGGCCCGACATGCCGATTCCCCGAGCGGCGTCAACTACTTCCTCGGGTACGCTCCTGAGGCCGGCGGCCGTGTTCCGAATCACTACCAGAAGCGAGTAGAGCACCAGGGCCGTGATCGCCGGCCGTACGCCGAGGCCCATCAGCGGGATTAGCAGGGCGAAAAGGGCAAGGCTCGGAATCGTATACAGCACCCCGGCGACGCTCAAGACCGGCACCGCCAGCAGCCCCACCCGGTGGATCAGGATGCCCAGGGGCACCCCCATTACTGCTGCCAGCAGGACGGCCGCCGCCGTAATCTGGACGTGCTGCCACGCCAGAACGGCCACCGCGGCGGGATTTGCCAGCAGGAAAGACATCTCCGTTTAACCCGTTTCGGCCCCGTCGGCAAAGGCCTCGCCTACAGCCTGGAAGATCCGATTAAGACTCAGGCAACCCACGACCGAATCGCGCTCATCCAGCACCGCGACCACCAGCCCGTCCGACGTCACACCGGCGAGCTGGGTACCGAGCCGGCGGACGGCTTCCAGAAGGGAATCGGCGGCGTAGACCCGGTACCGGACGCCGGAGGCGTCGGCAACGACCGGGCCGCCGTCCAGCAGTTCGGCAACCTTCCGCACGCGCAAAATCCCCAGCGCCCGGCTTTCGGCAATGAAGCGGCCCACAAACTCGTCGGCAGGCCGCAGGAGAAGGTCCCGGGGAGTCCCCTCCTGGACGACGCGACCCTGGTGCATGACGACGATGCGGTCCCCCAGCAGGAAAGCCTCGGCCAGGTCGTGGGTTACGAAAAGGATGGTCTTACGAACTGCCGCCTGAATCCGCTTCAGCTCGAGCTGAAGCTGCCGGCGGGTGATGGGGTCCACGGCCCCGAAAGGCTCGTCCATCAGCACTATATCCGGGTCGGCGGCCAGCGCCCGGGCGACCCCAACTCGCTGCTGCTGACCGCCGGACAGCTGCCTGGGATACCGCCTGAGGAAATCCGCCGGCGGGAGCCCCACCAGCTCCAGAAGCTCCTCGGCCCGGGCCCGGCAGCGCCTGGCATCCCAGCCAAGTAGCTTCGGGACAACTGTAATGTTCTCTTCCACTGTAAGGTGAGGGAAAAGTCCCACCTGTTGAATAACGTAGCCGATGCTTCGGCGGAGCCGAACCGGGTCGAGACGCATCACATCCGTACCGCGGACGAGAACACGGCCGGCCGTCGGCTCAACCAGCCGGTTCACCATCCGCAGTGTGGTAGTCTTACCGCAGCCTGACGGCCCGATAAGAACACAAAGTTCCCCGCGCCCGACCCGGAAGGAGACCCGGTCGACGGCCCGGATCGTTCCGAAGATTTTTGTCGCCTCCTCGAACTCAACCACCACGTCCATGGGTGAACTAGCCCGGCAGCGGCAGACGGAAGAGCCTTAAGGCGTTGAGGCCCAGTACCTTGCGCTCGTCCTCAGGCGCCAGTTTGAGGGCCCGCACCTTGGCCAGCTCGGGCCCAACATTGGTCGAGTGCTCACACGCCAGCAGGACCCGGTCGGGCCCCAGGGCATCGATGGCCCGGCGCAGGTAAATCCCCAGCGAAAGGGAGCTGTCGATGTGTACGTTAGGGCTCAGCCCGGCGACATTCAGGGCGGCCCGCCAGGTCGAGTAATCGCAACCGTGGGCCAGGATTACCGGCACATGGGGAAACTGGCGAATCCGGCCGATCAGGTTGGCCGGATCGGTGAAGGGGAGGGCGAAGGGGCCAGTACAGCACATCACCGGCACGCCCAGGTCGCTGGCCGCCTGCCAGATCGGGTCGGCCGTTGCCGACATCGGGTCGAGGGCGAACGCCAGCGAGTGGTGCTTGATACCGACAAAACCCAGTTGCCGGACGCAACGTTCGATCTCCCGGTAGGTGCCGTCCGGGCCGAACAGTCTGGGATTGACGCTACAGATGCCGAAGATCCGACCCGGGTAGCGGACCGAAAGTTCTGCGATCTGGTCGTGAACCCGCCTGGGGTCGGATGCTCCGCCGAGGGGCTGAAGGATGGTGATGTCAACCCCGTGCTCATCCATAGCCTTCAAAATATCAGCTACGGACTCCGACCACTCAAAGACCAGGTCAGGCCCGGTCTGCTCGCCGATATGGTGATGGCAGTCAATGATCACGAAGGTCACCTCCACGAAGCCGGGCTTCAAGAAAATCCCGGGACCGGCGGTCGGCAGACGAGCCGTCCGGGGAGACGTACGTCCTACAGGCTTCGGCGGCCTCCTCAAACTGCTCCAGTCTGGCGAGGGCCGCATCCCCAAGCCGCATGCCGGCCTCTGAGACCACGCAGTTCACCAGGGCCATGGGGGCCACCAGGGAGCCCGCAAAGTCGAGGAGCTCCGACTTGGCAATGAGATAGCACTGGGCAAAGGGTATGACCGGACTCAGGCGGCTGTCGGTGATGGCCGCAACCGGAATCCCGCGCTCGGCAGCCCGGCGGGCTAGCGCCAGGATATCCCGCGGGTAGCGGGCAAAGGCGATGAGCACCATCAGGTCGCGGCCGGTCAGAAACTGGAGCTCATCGAAGACAGTAGAGTCGGCCGCGGTTATCGCCCGGACCCCGGGCCGGACCTTATTGAGCGAATAAGCAAAGTATTCGGCCACGGGTCTGAGAAAACGGAACCCGACGACCAGGATCCGGTCCGCCTGGCAGACGGCTCTGACAAATGTGTCAAAGCGGGGCTCCGCAAGCTCACGCTGCAGGAGCCTGAGGTTGGCAATGTCGGCCTCGATAATCCGGCGGGGGAGGTCAACCGGTTGGCCGGCGTCCCGGACCATGTGAAGCCGTTCAGTGGCCGTAAGTTCAAAGTTTAACCGCTCCTGGATTGCTGCCCGCATGGCGCCGAATCCGGCGTAGCCGAGTTCCCAGGCAAAGCGGACGACCGTGGCGGAACTTACCCCAGCCGCTACCGCCAGCTGCCTGGAACTTAAAAAAGCCACTTGACGATAATTTTCGGCGACGTAGGCGGCAAGCTTCCGAAACACCGGAGCCAGACGCGGGTAGGCGTCCTGCAGCCGCCCGAGAAAGTCATCCTCCTTGTGAATCAGATGTTTATATTCTGGATGCATCTGGAATCAACTGATTCTAAATGCTCCGGGTTGTTCCTGTCAAGAGCATGTAGCTGACCCCTCTGTCCCAAAGGCGGTGGGAGGAATTTAAGGTCCTGGGTTGCACCCGTGGCCGTCAGCCGGGCCCGGCGCACGACCCCGGCAAAGGTCGGTCTGGGCCCGACGGCCTTCGGCCGGCCAATGGCCTGCTCGGTCCGGTTGTTGGTCGAGGGAACCCCGGGGACCTGGCCCAGTGCTCAGACAACCTCAGGATAAACTGCTTTAGCCTGTAAAGTGGGTCCTGAACGAGCGGCCTTTGGCCGCTGGTCAAGCCTGGCCGGGCTTGTCCTGTAAAGGAGTGAAGGTTTAAGATTAAGGCGAGATGAAGCGGCCGGCGGTTTTTGAGCTTGCGCTCAGGCTTGCCCGGGCCCGGTTTGCCGAGCTGGATAACGCCCCGCCCAAACAGGGCCACCCCTGGGTCTATCCCCACTCCCTTTATGCGGCCGGCCTATTTTGGGCTGACCTATCGGGACACAGTAGCCCTCTTCAAGGACCTTTACCCGGAAAGCCCGTGTCCAG
>DAOTYJ010000086.1:0-1686 GCA_034434875.1 Dehalococcoidia bacterium
ATCCATTAGCGACGCGGGTTCTGGTTTCAATCCCTCACAGGTAGGCTACAAACACGTTCCGGTGGAAGCTCTCAATGACGAGTTTCCACGTTTCAATCCCTCACAGGTAGGCTACAAACGAGATATCGTGAGATATCTATATGAGAAACTCAAAGGTTTCAATCCCTCACAGGTAGGCTACAAACATTGGTCGATAACGGAAAGGATTTGGCGATAATGATGTTTCAATCCCTCACAGGTAGGCTACAAACTTAGACCCGCAGCAATCAGAATCGACGCAAGAACAAGTTTCAATCCCTCACAGGTAGGCTACAAACTTGACCGAGGGTACCAACGCGTCTATTACGGCCGCGGTTTCAATCCCTCACAGGTAGGCTACAAACAGAAATACGATCGTTCCTCCCAGTCCTGAAAGAAGCGTTTCAATCCCTCACAGGTAGGCTACAAACTTAGCGGATGCGGAGTATCGGATCCAGCGAATCGAGTTTCAATCCCTCACAGGTAGGCTACAAACGTTGACCTCCTTGCAGGATGCAAGCGAGCATCCTGCGTTTCAATCCCTCACAGGTAGGCTACAAACCGCTCTTATCGATATTGGGAGTTTTCAGGGTTGTAGGTTTCAATCCCTCACAGGTAGGCTACAAACTCCCCCTTTGAGCAAGGGGATAAGACCTCTTGCTCAGTTTCAATCCCTCACAGGTAGGCTACAAACTTCGTGTGATCCCGTGCGACCACGCTTCGACCCGAAGTTTCAATCCCTCACAGGTAGGCTACAAACGCGTGGTTGGGCAAGGCGTACCCCCAAACATCAACAGTTTCAATCCCTCACAGGTAGGCTACAAACTGAAACCGCTCCTCACCCCAGCTTCTTATGAGAAGCGTTTCAATCCCTCACAGGTAGGCTACAAACAAATCACAAATAAGATATATTGCAAGAGCATATCCAGTTTCAATCCCTCACAGGTAGGCTACAAACCAATGAAGGGTGTAGAGTACAAGCTCTACACTCGACGTTTCAATCCCTCACAGGTAGGCTACAAACGAAATGACCGCGCTCCCTTATGATTCCCTCTGAGCAGTTTCAATCCCTCACAGGTAGGCTACAAACACGGCGCTCTTACGCTCCCTATTATCAGGTATTAGAGTTTCAATCCCTCACAGGTAGGCTACAAACCGCTTCGAAAACTGCCAAGACGCTGCCCAACAAGCTGGTTTCAATCCCTCACAGGTAGGCTACAAACGTCAAATGCGAAATCTAGCACATATATTAGATAGGCAGTTTCAATCCCTCACAGGTAGGCTACAAACTTCTATTATGGAAAATTTTTGCTTCGTTTTTCATTGGTTTCAATCCCTCACAGGTAGGCTACAAACGACCCAGATAAAATCACAATAGCAAGAGAATATCGTAGTTTCAATCCCTCACAGGTAGGCTACAAACACGGTCTACGAGGATGGCACGGTCAGCATCTACGGCGTTTCAATCCCTCACAGGTAGGCTACAAACCACATCCCAGCCAGCGAGGTAGTAATATTTGCTCGTGTTTCAATCCCTCACAGGTAGGCTACAAACCAGGATGGCGCAAGTCCTCACGCAATCCGATAGCGGAGTTTCAATCCCTCACAGGTAGGCTACAAACCTCCAGCACGCCTCAGCCCCATGATACCACACAAAAGTTTCAATCC
>DAOTYJ010000087.1:0-6480 GCA_034434875.1 Dehalococcoidia bacterium
CGGCCGCCGGTCTTCGAGATAGGTCCGCCCGGCCAGCGACGGACGGTTCAGGTCAAGGTGAGCCGGACGGGCGGGCCCGACGGCCACCTGGTTATCCTTCTGCAGGATATCACCGAAATCAAGCAGACGGAGCAGGTCCGCCGGGATTTCGTGGCCAACGTCTCCCACGAGCTCAGGACGCCGGTGGCGGCCCTCAAAGCCCTGGTGGAGACCCTGGAGGCCGGTGCGGTGGAAGACCCGGAGCAGGCTAAGGAGTTCATCCGGCGCCTCCAGGTGGAGGTGGACGGCCTGGCCCTCCTGGTGGAGGAGCTTTTCGAACTGGCCCGGGTGGAATCGGGCCGCCCGGCCCTGAACCGGCGGCCGGTGGACGTGGCGGAGGTGGTCCGTCAGGCGGTGGAGCGGCTTCGGCCTCTGGCCGACCGCCAGGGCCTGAGCTTGCTACTGCGCCTGCCGGCAGAGCTTCCGCCCGTCGAGGCCGACCCCGACCGGCTGGAGCAGGTGGTCCTTAACCTGGTTCACAACGCCGTCAAGTTTACCCCGCCCGGCGGCCAGGTAACGGTGGCGGTGGAGCGGCGGGGGGACGAAGTGGCCGTCTCGGTGAAGGACACCGGGGCCGGCATCCCGCCGGAGCTTTTGCCCCGGGTTTTCGAGCGGTTCTTTAAGGCCGACCGGGCCCGGGCCACCAAAGGCTCCGGCCTGGGGCTGGCCATTGCCAAACACATCGTCCAGGCCCACGGCGGCCGCATCTGGGCCGAATCGGCCGGGGAGGGCCGGGGGGCAACCTTTACCTTCACCCTCCCCCTGGCCCAAACTTAAAGTAACCTTTAACTTTCTTTCAGGTTCCCCGAAACCTCCCTTAAAGGCCGGGGCCCTACAATTGTGGTGGGAATACCAGCAAGGAGGAAATCGAGTTGGTGCGAAATTTTAAGCCACTAAAACAGCTGGCCCTCGCCCTGGGCATCCTCGGGGTTGCGGCGGGCGCCTGCGCCCCGGCGGGGGCGCCCCGGCCGGGGGCACCGGCCGGTGCCCCGACCCTTACCGGGGCCGGGGCGACCTTTCCCTATCCCCTCTACGCTAAATGGTTTGATGTTTACGCCCAGAAGACCGGCGTCCGAATAAATTACCAGTCCATCGGGTCGGGCGGGGGCATTCGCCAGATCCTGGAGCGGACCGTCGATTTCGGGGCCTCCGATGGCCCGATGACCGACGAGCAGCTGGCCCAGGCCCCAGGCAAAATCCTCCACATCCCGACGGTGCTTGGGGCCGTGGTCGTCGCCTACAACCTGCCCGAGCTGGGGGGATCCCTCAAGCTCTCGCCGGAGACCCTGGCCGCCATCTACCTGGGACAGATTACCCGCTGGAACGACCCCCGGATTGCGGCCGAAAATCCGGGGTTAAGGCTGCCCGATACCCCCATCGTCGTGGTCTACCGGTCGGACGGCTCCGGCACGACCTATGTCTTCACCGATTATCTCTCGGCGGTGAGCCCGGGCTGGAAAGAGCGGGTGGGGCGGGGCACCAGCGTGAGCTGGCCGGTGGGCCTGGGGGCCAAGGGGAACGAGGGGGTGACCGGGCAGGTTAAGCAGACCCCCGGGGCCGTCGGCTACGTGGAGCTGGCCTACGCCGTCCAGAACCGCCTGCCCTATGCCCTCCTGCGCAACCGGGCCGGCAACTACGTCGGGCCTACCCTGGAAAACATCACGGCCGCGGCGGCCGGGGCCGCCGCCAACCTGCCGGAGGACCTGCGGGTCTCCATCGTGGACTCCCCCGGGCCCAACAGCTACCCCATCTCGGCCTTTACGTACATTCTGGTGTACCAGGAACAGCGGGACCCGGTTAAGGGCCGGGCGCTGGCCGAATTTCTCCTGTGGGCCCTGGATGAGGGCCAGGCCTACGCCCCGGACCTCCACTACGCCCCCCTCCCCGAGGAAGTAAGGGTTAAGGCCCGGGCCCTGGTTAAGACCATCAGCTACCAGGGCAAACCCCTGCTGGAGAACTGACCCGTGGCCTTGCCGGCAACCCTCCGACGCCCCCGCCGGATAAGCTCCCGGACCGAGGACCTGGTCTTCCAGGGGGCCGTGGCCCTCCTGGGGGTGGCGGTGCTGGGCCTGGCCGTGGGCATCGGCCTCAGTCTGGCCGGGGAGGCCGGGCCGGCCCTGGGGCGGTTCGGGCCGGGCTTTTTCGCCCGGAGCGTCTGGGACCCGGTCCGGGAGGATTTCGGGGCCCTGCCCCACATCTACGGCACCCTGGTCACCTCCCTGCTGGCCCTTCTCATTGGGGGACCGGTGGCCCTGGGAACGGCCATCTTCTTAGCCGAGTTCGCCCCCGGCTGGCTCCGAAATCCCGTCTCGTACCTGGTAGAGCTTCTGGCGGCGGTTCCCAGCGTGGTCTACGGCCTCTGGGGCCTTTTCGTCCTGGGCCCCCTGCTGCGCACCACCGTTCAGCCGGCCCTGGGCAACTGGCTGGGCTTTCTGCCCCTCTTTCAGGGGCCCTACTACGGGGTCGGGGTCTTCACGGGTGGCCTGATCCTCGCCATTATGGTGATCCCCACCATCGCCGCCGTAAGCCGGGACGTGATCCGGGCGGTTCCCGACGACCAGCGGGAGGCGATGCTGGCCCTGGGGGCCACCCGGTGGGAGACGGTCCGCCACGCCGTCCTGCCGGCCGCCCGCTCCGGGATCGTCGGGGCCGTATTGCTCGGGCTGGGCCGGGCCCTGGGGGAGACCATGGCGGTGACGATGGTCATCGGCAACCGCCCCGAGATTCCGGCGTCCCTTTTCGGCCCGGGCTACACCATGGCGGCGGTCATCGCCAACGAGTTCGCCGAAGCCACCTCGGACCTGCACCTTTCGGCCCTCTTCGCCGTGGGCTTCGGCCTCTTTGTCCTCACCCTCCTGGTTAACGTTGCGGCCCGGTTGCTCGTCTGGCGGGTGGCCTGGGGTCCGGTCGGGGGCGAGTAAGGTTGGACGGGTACGGCTACCGGATGACGGCCCACTACCGCCGGCGGAAAATTGTGGGCTGGATTTTCCAGGGGCTTACGGTGCTGTCGGCCGGCCTGTCCGTTGGGGTGCTCTTTGCCGTCCTGGGCTTTGTCTTCGTGCGGGGCGTTTCGGGCCTTGACCTGGCACTGCTCACCGAGACGCCGAAGCCCCCGGGGGAGGCCGGGGGCGGGATGGCCAACGCCATCGTTGGGACCCTGATGCTGGTGGGCCTGGCCTGCGTCTTCAGCCTGCCGGTTGGGATCGGGGCGGGGATTTACCTGGCCGAATACGGCCGTTCGGGGGCCCTGGCCCAGCTCATCCGGTTTATGGCCGACGTCCTCACCGGGGTGCCCTCCATCGTGGTCGGCCTGTTCGCCTACGCCGTCCTGGTGCTGCCCCTGGGCCGGTTTTCCGCCCTGGCCGGGGGCTTTGCCCTCGGGGTGATCATGCTCCCCACCGTGGTCCGGGCGACCGAAGAGATGCTCCGGCTGGTGCCCGACTCCGTCCGGGAGGCCGGGCTGGCCCTGGGGATCACCCGCTGGAAGGTCAGCCTCCGGATTGTGCTGCCGGCGGCCCTTAACGGGATCGTGACGGGCATTTTGCTGGCGGTAGCCCGGGCGGCGGGGGAGACGGCCCCCCTGCTCTTTACGGCGTTCGGCAACCGTTTCTGGAACCTGGACCCGACCCAGCCCACGGCGGCCCTGCCGCTGCAGATTTTCGTTTACGCCATATCCCCCTACGACGATTGGCACCGGCAGGCCTGGGCCGGGGCCCTGGTCCTGGTGAGCCTGGTTCTGCTGGCCTCTTTGGCCGCCCGGCTGGGGAGCCGGGGTGTCTTAAGTCGCTGAAAGCGGGGTAGAATCTAACGATGGCGGAAGCTGTCGCATTCCCGAAGGCGGCGGTCCGGCCGGCCTGGGTCCGGGTTGAGGGCCTCTCTGCCTGGTACGGCCGCCGGCAGGCGATCCGCAACATTAACCTGGAGGTGGCCCCCGGGAAGATCACGGCGGTCATCGGCCCCTCGGGCTGCGGCAAGTCCACCCTGGTCCGGTGCATCAACCGCCTCCACGAGGTGGTTCCCGGGGCCCGGGTGGAGGGCCGGGTGCTCCTTAACGGGGAGGACATTTACGGCCCGGGGGTGGACCCGGTCCTGGTCCGGCGGCGGGTTGGGATGGTCTTTCAGCGGCCGAACCCCTTCCCCACCATGTCCGTCTTTGAGAACGTGGCCATCGGTCCCCGGCTGAACGGCCTGGCGAAGGGGGCCGAGCTGGAGGAGCTGGTGGTCCGCAGCCTGAAGCTGGCGGCCCTCTGGGACGAGGTGAAGGATAAATTAAACGTGCCCGGCACCAGCCTCTCCGGGGGCCAGCAACAGCGGCTCTGCATCGCCCGGGCCCTGGCGGTAAACCCCGAGGTTTTGCTTCTGGACGAGCCCACCGCCGCCCTGGACCCCATCTCGACCCTGAAGATCGAGGACCTGTTGCGCCAGCTCAAGGCCGAGTACACCATCGTCATCGTCACCCATAACATGCAGCAGGCCGCCCGGGTTTCGGACTTTACGGCCTTCATGCTGGCCGGGGAGGACCAGGTTGGGGAGCTGGTGGAATTCGGCCCCACCCGCCAGCTCTTCACCAACCCAAAGGACCCCCGGACGGAGGCCTACATCACCGGCCGGTTCGGTTAGAAGGGAGGTTTAAAAATGACGACGCGGGTTGCCTTGGAGGAGGGGCTGCGGGCCCTCGAGGATGGGGTTGTCGAGCTGGCCAGCATGGTGGACAAGGCCATCGAGCGGTCGGTGGAAGCCCTCAAGCGGCTTGACCAGGAGGAGGCAAAAAAGGTCATCCGCGACGACCTGCTCATTAACAAAAAGCGGTTCGAAATCGAGGAGCAGGCCATCGAGCTCATCGCCACCCAGCAGCCTATGGCCCGGGACCTGCGGCGCATCATCGCCATCCTCAACATCATCGTGGACCTGGAGCGGATGGCCGACCACGCCGAAGGAATCGCCAAAATCGTCCTGATGCACCAGGATAAGCCCCTCCTTAAGCCCCTGATCGACATCCCCCGAATGGCCGACAAGGCCCGGGATATGCTCCGGCGCAGCATCGACGCCTTTATCCGGCGGGATGCCGAAGCGGCCTATAAAATCGCCGCCGAAGACGACGAGGTGGACGCCCTCTACGACCAGGTTTACCGGGAGCTTTTGACCTACATGCTCCAGGATCCCCGGACCATCGACCGGGCCACCTGGCTTTTGTGGGTGGCCCATAATCTCGAGCGCATCGCCGACCGGGTAACCAACATCTGCGAGCGGGTGATCTACGACGTGACCGGCCGGATGGAAGAGATAAATGTCTCCAAGTACTGAAGGCAGGCTCCGGGGCGGGTTAGTCGACCGCTGGCGGCGGGTTGCCGGAGAGCTTAAGTCGGAAATCTACGCCCTTTACCTGGCTTACCGGGACCCCCGGACACCCTGGTACGCCCGGCTCGTCGCCGGGCTGGTGGTCGCCTACGCCCTGAGCCCCGTCGACCTGATACCCGACCCGATCCCGGTTCTGGGCCACCTAGACGACCTCGTGGTGGTTCCGCTGGGGGTGATCCTGGCCGTCAAGCTCATTCCCAGGGAGGTGCTGGCCGAAAGCCGGCGGCGGGCCGCCCTGTCTCCGCCCTCCGAACTGGGCCGCCGGGGGCTCCTGATTGTTGTGGCCGCCTGGGGTTTAATCCTGGGCCTTCTCTTGGTGTTGCTTGGCAGACTGCTTGGAGCAGGTTAAGGATGTCGGCGTCGACGAAAACCCCAAAAAAGGTGCTCTTTGTCTGCGTCCATAACGCCGGCCGAAGCCAGATGGCGGCGGCCCTTTTTAACACCCTGGCGGCAGAGCGGGGCCTCGACTGGGTGGCCGAATCGGCCGGGACCGAGCCGGCCGACCGGGTTCACCCGGAGGTAGTTGAGGCCATGGGGGAGCTGGGCATTGACCTTTCCGGCGCCCGGCCGCGCCTGCTCACCAACGATGCCGTCGAGGCCGCCGACCGGGTCATCGCCATGGGCTGCCAGGTGGACGCCGGCGTCTGCCCGGCCATCTTGTTCAGAGGCGTCGAAGACTGGGGCCTGCCCGACCCGAAGGGCCGCCCCCCGGCCGAGGTCAGGCAGATCCGGGACGAGATCCGGCGGCGGGTCGAAGCCCTCCTCGACCAGCTGGCCGCTCAGGGTTAGAAGGGAGGCGGGGATGGCGGGAGAAGAACCCGTGACTGAGGCCCTCCGGGCCGAAGGTTTTCAACTACCCCCCACCCCTGCCCGGCCGGGGCCGGCCCTGCCCCTTGTCCGGAGCGTTACCATTCGGGTGCCGGCCCGCCATAACCGGAAGTTGCAGCAGGTTATCGACCGGGTGAACCGGGACGACGAGCTTTACGCCTACTGGGTGTGCGCCAACGTGAACGCCGTGGACCGGCTGAAAATGAGCGACCACGGCCCGGTCCACGTTCAGATTGTGGCCAACCTGGCCCTTAA
>DAOTYJ010000088.1:0-42585 GCA_034434875.1 Dehalococcoidia bacterium
GGGGGCGTCGTTGACATGTTCTGGCATCAGGCGAACCCCGGCGTGGTCGAGACGAACATGCTTTTACTGCCCGGCCATGCGATTGAGCTTGCCGGCTGGGGCCTCGGCCTCGTCGGGTCGGCCCTTGCCTGGGCCCAGTCTGCCCGAGCCGAGTAGCTGACCTTTGAAGCCCGTGCGGCGCCTTCGGGCCGGCCTTCCCGACCCTCACCCGGTAGAATGTGTCTGCAATGACCCATCGAGGCCGGGTTGTCGCCCGGGTGGTGCCGGCGGGGCCTGGGGCCGATGCCGGGACAGCGGGGGCGGAGCCGGACGAGCTTGCCCGCGAAATAGGAGCTGCCTGGCCGAAAGGTGTCTCAGCCGGAGAGGCGGTCTCGGAAGAGCGAAGGCGACTTTTATGTGACCGCCTGGGATCGGTCCACTTCCCGCCTTGACGGCGCTGGGGGTCGGCCTCTACAATCTGGCTGGGAAACCCGGAAACATTGGCAAAGCTACGCACCAAACGGGCGGTCTCGGCCGGCGGGGTTGTTTTCCGGCAGTCGGACGGCCGGCTTCAGGTGTTGATTTGCGGGCGCGGCGAGCCCCGGGTCTGGGCGCTACCTAAGGGTACCCCGCTTCCCAACGAGGACCTGGCCCGAACCGCCCAGCGGGAGGTCAAAGAGGAGACCGGCATCGAGGCCCGGATCCTCGGGGAGGCCGGTACCATCCAGTACTGGTTCGTCGAACAGCCCGAGCGGGTGCGGGTTTTTAAGCAGGTCAAGTACTTCCTGATGGAGCCGGTCGGGGGCGATATCGGCCAGCACGACTGGGAGTTCGACGAGGTGGCCTGGGTCGACCTCGAGGAGGCCCTGCGCAGGCTCACTTACCCGAACGAACGGGAGCTGGTCCGCCGGGCCGCCGAACTCTACCTGAAGGGGCAAACGGATGGCAGTCGGCCTTAAACGCACCCCCCTTTACCAGGAGCATCTGCGCCTGGGGGCCCGGATGGTCCCCTTTGCCGGCTGGGAGATGCCCCTTCAGTATACGAGCATCATCGAAGAGCACCACGCCGTCCGGCGGGAGGCCGGCCTTTTCGATATCAGCCACATGGCCCGAATCTTCGTTACGGGCCCGGCCGCCTTCGACCTGCTCCAGCGCACCGTCACCCGGGACCTGGTCCAGCTTGAGGTGGGCCAGGCCGCCTATACCCTGGCCTGCAACGAGGCCGGCGGCATCCTCGACGACCTCTACGTTTACCACAGCGGGCCCGACGAGTATATCGTCATCGGCAACGCGGCCAACCGGGAGCGGGATTTCGCCTGGCTTGCCGCCCAGAAGAGGCCCGACGAGCCGGTCAGCGTAACCGACCGAAGCGACGAGCTGGGTATGCTCGCCTTCCAGGGGCCGCAGACCCCAAACCTTTTCCAGTCTGTGGCCGGGCCGGGCGTCTGGGGCATGCCCCGCCACGCCTGCTGTTACGTGGATATCTTAGGCTACCGGTGTTTTATCGGCCGGACCGGCTACACCGGGGAGGACGGCTTTGAGGTCTTGGTGCCCGTCGAGGGGTTAGTCGACGTCTGGCGTCAGATCTTAAGCCTGGGTGTCCGACCCTGCGGCCTCGGCGCCCGGGATACCCTCCGGCTGGAGGCGGCCCTGGTCCTTTACGGCAACGATATTGATACCACGACTAACCCCTACGAGGCCGGCCTCGGCTGGGTCGTGAATTTAGATAAGGGGCCCTTTATCGGCCGGGAGGCCCTGGCGGAAATCAAGGCCCGGGGGGTCAGCCGCCGGTTGGTCTGCTTCGAGATGCTCGAACGCCGGGACATTCCCCGGCCCGGCTACCCCATCTACCATAACGGCCAGGAAGTGGGCCGGGTCACCAGCGGGGGGCCGTCGCCCACCCTGGGCAAAAACATCGGCATGGGCTACGTGCCGGTGGGGCTTGCGGCCGTGGGCACCCGGCTCGATATCAAAATCCGGGACCGGTTCGGCCCGGCCCAGGTGGTCAAACGGCCCTTTTACCGGTCCCCGAGTCTCGGTGCCTGACGGCTACTATGGTGGAGCAGACCCGAACCGTTGTCGAGGGCAGGCTGGTTCGGCTTCGGGAAAAGCGTCCCGAAGACGCGGCCAACGACTACGCCTGGCGGACGGACCCCGAGCTGGCCGCCTTCGACGCCACCTACCCCCTGGCCGTCTCGTTTAAGCAATTTAAGGCCGAATACGAGTTTGAGGTTAAAAACCCGGGCCTCAACCGCCGAAGGTTCGCCATCGAGACCCTGGAGGGCGAACACATCGGCAACTGCAGTTACTTTAACGTCGACGAGGTCCAGAAGCAGGCCGAGGTCGGAATTCAGATCGGCAATCGGGCCTACTGGGGCCGGGGTTATGGCCGGGATGCCCTCAAGGCCCTTTTAAAGCACATTTTTACGACCACCGATATCGAGCGGGTTTACCTGCACACCCTGGACTGGAACATCCGGGCCCAGCGGTGCTTTGCCGCCTGCGGCTTCCGGGAATGCCGCCGGTTCACCCAGGGCCGTTATCGGTTTGTTAGGATGGAGATCCGCCGCCAGGAGTTTTTCGAGCGGCTGGCGGCCGAAGCCGCGGCCAACCCGAAATCAGACCCGTGGAGGCAGCAAGTTGATTCCTGAGGACCGCAAGTACACCCGGGAGCACGAGTGGGTTCGGGTCGAGGACGGGGTGGGGGTGGTGGGGATCACCGATTACGCCCAGCGGGAACTGGGCGATGTGGTGTTTGTCAACCTGCCGGCCGTGGGCACCAGGGTGAAACAGTTCGAACGGTTCGGGGAGGTCGAATCCGTCAAGGCCGTCTCCGACCTTTATGCGCCCGTAAGCGGCGAGGTTATCGAAGTAAATCCGCGCCTCGGCAGCGAACCGGAACTGGTTAACCGCTCCCCTTACGGGGAGGGCTGGCTGATTAAAATCCGACTGGAGGACCCGGCCGAGCTGGACAACCTGCTGAGCGCCGAGGAGTACCGGCAGCATATCGGGGAGGGCTAGGGTGACCGAGTTTCTGCGCCCGAGCTACGTTCCGAATACGGATGCCGACCGGGCCGAGATGTTGCGGGTGGTCGGCGTCGGCTCCGTCGATGAGCTTTTTGCCGAGATCCCCGAATCGGTCCGCAACCCCGGGCTTAAGCTTCCGGCCCCCCTGGCCGAGGCCGAGCTTTTGCGGCACCTGCGGGAGCTGGCCGCCCAGAACCTCTCCCTGGAGGATTACGCCTGCTTTCTGGGGGGCGGCGTCTACCGGCACTTTGCGCCCAGCGTCGTCCACCACGTAATCGCCCGCAACGAGTTTTACACCGCCTACACCCCCTACCAGCCGGAGGTGAGCCAGGGCACCCTCCAGGCCCTCTTCGAGTATCAGTCCCTCATCTGCGACCTGACCGGGATGGAGGTGGCCAACGCCAGCATGTACGACGGCGGCTCGGCCACCGCCGAGGCCGCCCTGATGGCCTGCCGGCTCACCGGCCGGACGGCCATCGGCATCGCCGACACCAGCAACCCCCAGTATATCGAGGTGCTCCGGACCTACTTTGAGGGCCAGAATCTCCGGGTTGAGGTCTTCGACGCCGACGACCCCCCCGCCGACCGGGACCTGGCCTGCCTTATCATTCAGCACCCGAACTTTTTCGGCTACCTGGAGCGGCCCGACCTGGTGGCCGCCCGGGCCCGGGCGGCCGGGGCCCTCCTGGTGATGGTTGTCGACCCCATCTCCTTAGGCCTGCTGAAGCCCCCGGGCGAGTACGGGGCCGACATCGTCGTGGCCGAAGGCCAGTCCCTGGGCCTGCCCCCCTATTTCGGCGGGGCCTGCCTGGGAATCTTCGCCTGCCGCCAGGAGCACATCCGCCAGATGCCGGGCCGGCTGGTCGGCCAGACCGTCGATATCGAGGGCCGGCGGGGGTTCGTCCTCACCCTCCAGACCCGGGAACAGCACATCCGCCGGGAAAGGGCCACCAGCAACATCTGCACCAGCCAGTCCCTGCTGGCCATCGCCGCGGCCGCCTACCTGGCCGCCCTGGGAAAGCAGGGCCTGCGGGCGGTGGCCGAGCAGTGCTACCACAAGGCCCACTACGCCGCAAGGCTTATCGGCGCCATCCCCGGCTATTCCCTGGCCTTCGACCGGCCCTTTTTTAAAGAGTTCGTGGTGGTCTGCCCGGCCCCGGTGGCCGAAATCAACCGGTTTTTGCTCGGCCGCAAGATCATCGGCGGCCTGGACGTAAGCCCTTATATCCCCAACGGGATGCTCATCGCCGTAACCGAGCTCAACACCAGGGCCGAAATCGAGCGGCTGGCCGAAGCCCTCAAGGATGCGGCGGCCGCGGCCGCCGCCACCGGCCTGGCCCGGGAGGTGTCCGATGTACGATAAGCTTTTGATTGAGCTTTCGGCCCCCGGCCGGCGGGCGGTGAGCCTGCCGCCCCTGGACGTGCCGGAGGCGGAACCCTTGCCTGAGGAGTACCTCCGGTCGGACCTGCCCCTGCCAGAGGTGGCCGAGACCGACCTGGTGCGCCACTACGTTCGGCTGAGCCAGAAAAACTTCGCCATCGACACCACCTTTTACCCCTTAGGCTCCTGCACGATGAAGTACAACCCGAAGGTCAACGAGGAGGCGGCCCGCTTCCCCGGCTTTGCCCAGATCCACCCCCTCCAGCCGGAGGAGACGGTCCAGGGGGCCCTCCGGCTGATGTGGGAGCTGCAAAATTACCTGGCCGAAATCACCGGCATGGACGCAACCACCCTCCAGCCGGCGGCGGGGGCCCACGGGGAGCTGACGGGGGTCCTGATGATTCGGGCCTACCTGCGGGACCGGGGCGAATACGACCGCAACGAGGTGCTGGTGCCCGATTCGGCCCACGGGACGAACCCGGCCACCGCCGCCATGGCCGGCTTTAAGGTGGTGCCCATCCCTTCGGACAAAAACGGCGACCTGGACCTGGAGGCCTTAAAGCGGGCCGTTTCGGGCCGGACGGCGGCCCTCATGCTCACCCTGCCCACAACCCTGGGCCTCTTCGACCCCCATATCCTGGAGGTTACCGACATCGTCCACCGGGCCGGGGGACTGGTCTACGGCGACGGGGCCAACCTGAATGCCATCCTCGGCCGGGTAAAGCACGGCGACCTGGGCTTCGACGTGCTCCACATCAACCTGCACAAGACCTTCAGCACCCCCCACGGTGCCGGCGGCCCCGGGGCCGGGCCGGTCACCGTCAAGGCCCACCTGGCCCCATATCTGCCCGCCCCCATCGTCGTCCGGGAAGAGACCGAAGCCGGCGTGGTTTACCGGCTGGCCCGGCCGGAAAAGAGCATCGGGCGGGTCCGCAGTTTCCACGGCAGCTTCAACGTGCTGGTCCGGGCCTACGCCTACATCAGGTCCCTGGGGGCCGAGGGCCTCAAAGAGGTGGCCGACAACGCCGTGCTGAACGCCAACTACCTGCTGGCCCGGCTTAAGGACGCCTATCACCTGCCCTACGACCGCCGGTGCATGCACGAGTTCGTCCTGAGCGGCGTCCGGCAGGAGCGGCTGGGGGTTAAAACTTTAGACATCGCCAAGCGGCTCATCGACTACGGATTCCACCCCCCGACTATCTACTTCCCGCTGGTCGTCAAAGAGGCCCTCATGGTCGAGCCGACGGAGGCCGAGAGCCGGGAGACCTTAGACGCCTTTGCCGAGGCGATGCTGGCCATCGCCCGGGAGGCCGAGACCGACCCCGAACTGGTCCGGTCCGCCCCCCACCATACCCCGGTCCGGCGGCTGGACGAGGCCCGGGCGGCCCGGCAGCCGGTGCTCCGCTGGGGGCCAGGGGCGACCACCAGGCCGGCCTGAAAACCCGATGCCCGTCATCGACCTGCACGTCCATACCAGCCGGGGCAGTCGGGACAGCAGCCTCGACCCGGTTGAGATGATCCTGGAGGCCCGGCGGGTGGGCTTAGACGGGGTCGTCATCACCGAGCACGATAAGACCTGGAGCCGGTGGGAGATTCAGGCCCTGCGGGAGGAGTACGGCTTTCTGGTTCTGCGGGGGATGGAAGTCACCACCGACTTGGGCCACGTCCTGGCTATCGGCCTCGACCAGTATGTAAGTGGCATCCACCGGGCCGAATACCTGCGCCGGGTAATCGACGAGGTCGGCGGGGTGCTCATCGCCCCCCACCCCTTTCGGCACCTGGTCAGCCTGCGGCCCGGCCTTAACCGGGCCCGCCCGGTAACCCTCGAAGAAGCCCTCAGCCTGCCCCTTTTCGACCTGGTCCACGAAATCGAGGCCCTTAACGGGGCGACGGCCGACGAGGAGAATGCCTTGGCCCTGAAGGTCGCCCGGGCCCGGGGGTTTAGGGGGACCGGGGGAAGCGATGCCCACTCCCACCACGGCCTTGGCTGCTGCGCCACCTACTTCGAGGGGCCCATCCGGGACGAGGCGGACCTTATCCGGGAAATCAAAGCCGGTCGGTTCCGGGCCATCTACGGCCGGCGCCGCCCCGGTCAGGACGGCCGCCACTGGACCGACCCCGTCGACGAGGTTCTGGACGACCTGCTGGCCATGTACGGCTACCAGGGAATTTAAATGACCGCCCTCCGGGTCGACATCCGGGTGCCGGTGGGCCGGCCCATACCCGAGCTGGTCGGGTTTATCCGACGGGTGGAGGCGGCCGGCCTGAACGGGGTCGGCATCCACGACCACCACCACAGCGGCCGGGACGCCTACATCGTCCTGGCCCTGGCGGCCGCCCAGACCCGGCGGCTGAGCCCTTACCCGGCCACCTCCAATCCCCTTACCCGCCACCCGCTGGTCCTGGCGGCCCTGGCCAACTCCCTGGCCGAGCTTGCCCCCGGCCGGGCGATGCTCACCCTGGGGCCGGGATTCCTTTCGGTGGAGGCGGCCGGCCTCCGACGGGCCCGGCGGGAGGCCCTGCGCACGGCCATCAGCCGGATTAAGGCCCTGCTCGGCGGGGAGGCCGTGGCCTTTAACGGGACTCCCACCCGCCTGCGTTACCCGGCCGGGGTTCGGGTGCCGGTCCTCCTGCTGGCCTCCGGACCAAAGCTTATCGAGCTGGCCGGGGAGGTGGCCGACGGGGTGATGATGCTGGTGGGCCTGAACCCGGCCTCGGTTGCGGCCGCCCGGGCCCACCTGGCCGCCGGAGCCCGGCGGGCCGGCCGGGACCCGGCCGAACTGCTGGAAATCCTCATCGTGCCCATCGGTTTGGGCGGCCGGGAGGAGGTTCGCCGGTGGCCCCGGGGCTGGTTCCGGCCCGGCCAGCCGTGGCTGGCCTACCCGAGCCGGTCAAACCTCCACTGGCTCCGGCTGGCGGGGATCGACCTGCCCGACGATTTTGAGCCGGAGCGGCTTTCGGATGCCGAGGCCGACCGGATTTGCGAGGCCCTGGGCCTTTTCGGGCCGCCCGAATACTGCGCCGAGCGGCTGATTTGGGCCCGGGCGGAGCTGGGGGTAAGGCGGGTGTTTCTCTTCCCGGCCCACGGGGCGGCCGACGCCTACGACCTACCCGAGGCCGAGGTGGCCGCCTTCGAGGGGGTCATCGGACCCCGGCTGGGGCTGTAGGGCCTCCGGGACCTCGGCCTTTTCCCCGACGGTCAGCAGCACAACCTCCCGGTTGGTGTAGATGCACAGGTCGGCGGCGACCTCCAGGGCAACCCGGGCGATCTCGGGGGCGCTCAGGTCGGTGTGCTTAATGAGGGCCTGGGCCGCTGCCTGGGCGTAGCCTGCCCCCGAGCCGATGGCGATGACGTCGTGGTCCGGCTCGATGACGTCCCCCTCCCCGGAAAGAACCAGCAGGTTCTCCCGGTCGGCGACGATGAGCCAGGCGTCCAGCCGCCGCAGGACCCGGTCGGTCCGCCACTCCCGGGTGAGTTCGACGGCGGCCCGGCGCAGGTTGCCCTTGTGCTTTTCGAGCTGGGCTTCGAACTTGTCGAAGAGGGTGAGGGCGTCGGCCACGGAGCCGGCAAACCCGGCGATGACCTGCCCGTTGTAAAGGGTTCGGAGTTTGCGGGCGGTGTGCTTTACGACCATGTCGCCGACGGTGACCTGCCCGTCCCCGGCCATGGCCACCTGCCCGTAGCGGCGGACGGCCACAATGGTAGTGCCCCTGACGGCGGGTGTTTGAGAATCAAGCTTTTTTAACGTCATGACCGCAAAGTGTTTAACACTTCCAGCACGAGGCTGTCGGGTATATCCGGGCGGATGACGGTCTCGCCGATGCGCCGGAGCAGGACCCAGCGGGGCCGTCCCCCTGCGACCTTTTTATCGTAGTAAATCTTTTCTATCAGGGCGGCCGGCTCCGCCCCGGGGGGGAGCCGGACCGGCAGGCCGAATTCTCGGAGGAGGCTTTCCACCTGGTGGGCAACTTCTTCGGCCAGCAGCCCCACGGCCACGCTCAGCCGGGCGGCGGCCACCATCCCAATGGCCACGGCCTCCCCGTGGCGGATCCGGCCGTAGCCGAGGACGGCTTCCAGGGCGTGGCCGACGGTATGGCCGAAGTTAAGGACCATTCGCAGGCCGGTCCGTTCGTGCTCGTCCTGGCTTACGACCCAGGCCTTGATGGCGACGCTTCGGCCCACCAGGGCTGGGGTGGTTTCCGGGTCGAGGTGGGTGGCCGCCCGGCCGCCGACCCGGCGGAACTCCCCGAAAAGCTCGGGGTCCAAAATTATCGCGTGTTTTATCACTTCGGCCCAGCCGGCGATAAGCTCACCGGGGGGCAGGGTGGTGAGTAGCTCGGTGTCAGCCAGCACCAGCCGGGGCGGATAAAAGGCCCCCACCAGGTTCTTGGCCGCCGGCAGGTTTACGGCCACCTTGCCGCCCACGGCCGCATCCACCATCCCCAGCAGGGAAGTGGGCACCTGCACCAGCGGCAGACCCCGGAGGTAGGTGGCGGCTACAAAGCCCCCCAGGTCCCCGACCACCCCGCCCCCAAAGGCGACGATAAAATCCTGCCGCTCGGCCCGGCCCCGGCTGAGCTCCCCGTAGAGGCGCTCGGCCCCGGCCAGAGACTTATGCTCCTCCCCCGGCTCCACCAGGAGGGGCCGGCATTCGAGGCGGCCGGCGGCCAGCCCGACCCGAAGCCTTTCGCCCCAGAGCTCCCAGACGGCCCGGTCGGCGACCACCCAGGCCCGGCCGCCCAGGCCGGCGGCCCGGATGCGCCAGCCGAGCTCGGCCAGGTTGCCCCAGCCGACGTAAACCGGGTAATCCCCGGCCGAGGACCGGACGACGCAGGCGGCCCCGGCCTCCAGGCAGTAGGGGGCAAGGCCCTCCCGGCCCGCCCCCGGCCAGCCTTCGGCGTCGGCCTCGGCCCTGTCCAGCCGGGTTCTTAGAAGCCCCCAGGCCCGGACCACCTCGGCGGCGGCCTCCTCGGGGGTAAGCAGGTCGGTGTAGACCACCCAGTCGGCGGTGGCGTAGAAGGGCTGCCGGTACTCCTTGAGGCCGGCGATGCGGGCGGCCGGGTCCGGCCCGGCCAGGAGGGGGCGGGTCGGGACTTGGTCAGCCAGCCGCCGGAGGATGGTCTCGGGGCGGGCCTCAAGGCAGACGACCAGGCCCGTTTCAGCCATGAGCCGGCGGTTCTCGGGCCGAAGCACAACCCCGCCGCCGGTGGCCACCACCAGGCCCCCCGCTGCCCCCAGCCGCCGCAGGGCCTCGGTTTCGTACCTGCGGAAGGCCTCCTCCCCTTCGGCCCTGAAAATCTCGGCCACCGGCCGGCCGGCCGTCCGCTCGATTTCGGCGTCGAGGTCCACGAACCGAAAGCCGAGCCTTTCGGCGACCAGTGGGCCGACCGTGGATTTGCCCGTGCCCGAAAAGCCGGTCAGGTAGATGTTGCGGGGGTTGCGCCTGCCCATCCGAAACTATTCTAGCAGTTGCGAACTGCCCGGCGGCCGGCCTAGACGGCGGCCCCGTCGGTTATGACGAGTACGTTCCGCCGCTGCCCGAGCTCTTCGGCTGCCGGCAGAACCCTGTGGCCGGCAACGACGGCCTGGGCTTCAACCCCAAAGAAGCGGGCCAAGAGCTCGGCAGACTTTACCGCCCGTTCCACATCCTGGTTGTCAACGGTGGCGGAAACCTCGACGGCCAGCCAGATTTCCCGGCCCTCCCTTCGGGCCCGGACGAACAGGTCGGTTCGCAGCAGGCGCAGACGGTCCTCCGGGCCGATAAGCCCCTGTTCTTCCATGTCGTCCAGCTGGCCGGCCACCTCTTCGATGGGGACGACCCTTACCCGGCTGAAGCCGGCCTGGCCGAAGATGGCGGGGGCCCGTTCCCGGTAGTAGCGCTCCAGGTCCCGGCCTTCCAGCCTGCCCACCCGAATTTCGAGGCGGTCGACCCGGCCGATAAGGGCCTGAAGGACCGCCTCGGTGTGGGCCTGGGCCTCGGTCAAGCGGGCGACGGCCTCTTCCAGGCGGGCCACCCGCTCCTCGGTTTTCGCCTGGGCCTCGGCCAGGCGGGCCAGGGCGTCCTCGACGCGACCGAGTCGGTCCTCAACTTGGCTGACTCTCTCTTCCAGGCGGCCGACCCGCTCCTCGGTTTTCGCCTGGGCCTCGGCCAGAGCCTCGACCCGGGCGGCCAGCCCCTCTATCCGGGCCGTTAGCTCTTCAAGCCGGCGGGTAAGCTCCTCAAGCTGCCGCTGGGTCCGGGCCTGGGCCTCGGCCAGGTCCCGGACGATCTCGGGAAGGCGCAGAAGCTCCTCGGAAAGAATCAGCCGCCGGAGCTCGGCCCGCCAGTCGGGGTGGGCTTCCAGCAGCCTTACAAGGTCGTGGAAATCGCGCACGTCAAAAGGCATAGTCTGCTTCCTACCGGAGATTTTACCTTGTACTCGAACACCTTTGCCAACTTAAGGCATCGGCACCAGGGCTTTGCAGTTTTCGGCGCCGGACCCTTTGGAAACATCCGCAAGGTCGCCGCCGACCGTTCGGAAGGGGCCCACGGCTGTGGGCCCCGACAATCAAACTATGGCTTATCTGTTATCAATATCCAGGATAACTAAAAAGCCCTGGCTCAGTTCTGCAATACTGTAGCTTACGGTCCTGACCGTATGGTATAACGCGCGGGGATGGTTGCTCGGATGGTTTTTGGCCTGTCCCTGGTCGGACTGATACTTTTTGTTGTCGGCTTGTTTATCGTAGCCGCCGATTTCTCGGCCTGGGATTTCCGCAACAACCTCTGGGGTCCGGCTCACCTGACCTGGCGCGGCCAGTCGCCCTATGCCGTCCACCGCCTCTTTCCGGACGGGAGCAACGCTATCTGGCTACCCCAGGCGGTCGGTATCTTTGTTCCCCTTGGTTTACTGCCGCTACGGGAGGCTTCGAACGCCTGGCTCCTGGTTAATATCAGCGGCCTGGCGGTCCTGAACTGGCACCTGCTGAAGCGAGCCAACGGGGTAAATCCGGAGCCAGGGCATCTTGGGATTGTTCTGCTGGCCTCCGCGTTGTTCCTCCCGACTATTCAGCATTTTATTCTGGGACAGATTGATTTATTGATAATTTTAAGTTTAGTTTTTGGATCCCGATTTATTGAGACAAGACAACTATTGCCAGCAGCCGCATTATATGCATTCGGCTTAACCAAACCTCAATTATGCATAGTTGTATTGCCCATGATATTAAGCTATTTAATTTCGAAACAACAATTCAGCCAAGGACTAAATCTTATAGGAAGTATTATGGTTACAGGTTTAATCATGACTATACCGCTCTGGATGGCCGATACTGTTTGGTGGAGGGATTTGATGGCAAATCTTCGGCGAAATCCCCAGTGGGAGCAGCCTTCAACGTGGTGGCTTGTTCAATCCCACGTGGGGTCGCCCGTACTGGCGCTGGGGATTGTGGGGGCGCTCCTTGCCGGCTCCATCCTTTTAGCCCTTGATATCTGTAAAAAGGCAGGACCTGTGCCGGGGACGGTATGGGGTCTTGCTTTAACGACCGTGGCCGGGACATACCTGTGGAGCTGGGATTTTGTCCTTCTTTTACCCCTATTCATCGACACCGCGGCCCGCGCCCGGCGGCCGGCAGGAATTATCGGCTTGGCGACCGTCTGGCTCGGCGTTTTCGTTTTTGGCCTGCTTTCCCTTCAACCGGGCCCGGCCAGCAACGCCCGGCTGTGGTGGTTGCCGTACTGGGTCTTCTTCGGGCTGGCCCTCTGCCGCCGATGGGTACGGTCGGCCGAACGCTAAATCCAGGTGCGCCTGAGGTAGTGCTCGTAGCTGGCCCGGATGTCGTCGATATGGTCGCCGCCGAACTTTTCCAAAAACGCCGCCGCCAGCACCCAGGCCAGCACCGCCTCGCCGATCACCCCCGCCGCCGGCACCACGCACACGTCCGACCGCTCATACGGGGCCAGGATGGGCTCGCCGGTAAGCAGGTCGGCGCTGGGCAGCGGATTTGCCAGGGTCGGGATCGGCTTGATGGCAACCCGCACCACGATGGGCTCCCCGTTGCTTATCCCCCCCACGATCCCCCCGGCCCGGTTCGTCCGGTGCCGCCAGACCTTCCGGCCCGGCTCGGCAGGATGCTCCACCGCCTCAATGACGTCGTGGACCTGGGAACCCGGCAGGCCGGCCAGGGCAAAACCGTCCCCAAACTCCACCGCCTTGGCGGCGTTGATGCTGAGCATCCCCTGGGCAATGAGCCCGTCCAGCTTGCGGTCCCACTGGGCGTAACTGCCCAGGCCGATGGGCACCCCGGTGGCAATGACCTCGAAGACGCCGCCCACCGTGTCGTGGGCCCGCTTGGCCGCATTTATCGCCTCGACCATCTGGGCCTCGGCCACCGGGTCGCCGCACCGGACCGGGGACTCTTCGACCCGGGACCAGTCGACCCGTTCGGGGTCGACCTTCACCGGGCCGATCTGGACGGTGTGGCTTTTAATCTGCATCCCGAATTCTTCCAGCAGCCGCCGGGCCACCGTGCCGGCCGCAACCCGGGCCGCCGTTTCCCGGGCGCTGGCCCGCTCGATGACGTTTCGGACGTCCCGGTGGCCGTATTTTACGGCCCCGGTCAGGTCGGCGTGGCCCGGCCGGAGGCGGGTTACCGGCGGCACTTCCGATTCCGGCGGGGTGACGCTCATGACCTCCTGCCAGTTCTCCCAGTCCCGGTTGCGGATCCAGAGGGCGATGGGGCTGCCGATGGTCCGGCCGTGGCGGACCCCGGCCGTGATCTCGGCCCAGTCCTGTTCGATCTTCATCCGGCCGCCCCGACCGTAGCCCCACTGGCGGCGTCGGAGCTCCCGGGCAATGTACTCTTCGTCGAGGGGCAGGCCGGCCGGCATCCCCTCGACGACCACCGTGAGGCCCTTACCGTGGGATTCGCCCGCCGTCAGAAACCGAAGCATCGTTAAACTCCGCAAGGGCTCGCCGGGCCGCCTCCAGCATCACCCCGACCGGGGCCTCCCGGCCCGTCCAGAGGCGGAAGGCGGCCGCCCCCTGGTGGACCAGCATCGTCAGGCCGGAGATGGGCCGGACCCCCCGTTCCCGGGCGGCCCGCAGCCAGGGGGTTTCCGGAGGATTATACACCAGGTCGTAGGCGAGGCTGCCCGGGGCCAGGCACTCCGGGGCCAGGGGCATCCGGCCGGCCAGGGGCGTCCCGGCCGTCCCCACCGGGGTGCAGTTAACAACCAAGACGCAGGACCGGGCGTATTCGCAAACTTCGGCCTCCCCGACCACCCGCAAGCGGGCCGCCGGATTCCGGGCGGAAAACCTCCCCACCAGCCCCTCGGCCCGCCCCGGCCGCCGGTTAAAGACCCCGATTTCGGCCAGGCCTAGGCCCAGCAGGCCGAAGAGGACGGCGGCGGCCGCCCCGCCTGCCCCCAGAATCAGGGCCCGGCCCCCGGCAAGGTCCTCCCCGGGCGGAAGGCCGGCCAGAAAGCCGGCCACGTCGGTGTTGTGGCCCGTAAGCCTTCCCCCGGCCGCCACTACCGTGTTCACCGCCCCCACCGCGGCCGCCTCCGGGGCCAGGTCGTCCAGCAGGGGCACCACCGCCTCCTTGTGGGGGATCGTCACGTTCACCCCCAGCCATCCCCCCGCCCGGAGCCGGCCGACGAAGGCTCCCAGCTCCTCGGGCCTTACCTCCCAGGCCCGGTATTCGACGGGGAGGCCCAGGTGGTCGAAGGCCGCCTGCTGCATCGCCGGCGAAACGCTGTGCCTTACGGGAAACCCGATCACTCCGGCTTTAAGCCCGGCCATGGGCTAGCGTCCCACCTCCCGGACGTTGCGCAGGTGCTCCTCCCAGCTGGCGGCGAACCGGTGGCGGCCGTCCCGGTCCAGGACAAAGTAAAGGTAGGGGGTTTCCGGGGCCTCGGCCACCGCCCGGATGGAGGCAAACCCGGGGTTGCAGATGGGGCCGGGCGGAAGGCCCGGGTATTTATAGGTGTTATACGCCGAGTCAATCCGCAAATCTTCGAGGGTAAGCTCGGCTTTCCAGTAGCCGAACCGGACCACGCTTAAGGGGTCCTGGGCCAGGGCGTACTGGACGGTGGGGTCGGCCTCGAGCCGCATCCCCAGCCGGAGCCGGTTGAGAAAGACCGAGGCGATGAGGGGCCGCTCTTCGTCAACCTGGGCCTCCCGCTCCACGATGGAGGCCAGGGTGAGGAGGCCGTGGACGGATAGGCCCCGGGCGGCCGCCTTCGCCCGGACCTCGGGGGTGAGCTTTGCTTCCAGGTTATCCAGCATCAGCCGGAAGACCACCTCCGGCCCGTGGTCCCAGCCCACTAGGTAAGTATCGGGCATAAGGTAGCCCTCCAGGGAGGCCTCGGGCGGCTTTTCCCGGAGAACCGGGTGTTCCAGCCGGCCCGGGGCAAGCCAGGCCCGGGCCTCTTCCAAGGGCCGGCCCAGGGCCTCGGCCACCGCGGCCGCAACCTCCTCGGCCCGGAGGCCCTCCGGCACCGTCACCCGCCGGACCCGGTTCCGGCCGCTGGTTAAAAGCTCCAGCAGGTCCCGGGCGGTGGGGTTGGCCGGGATGGCGTACTCCCCGGGCTGAAGCCTTACATCTTTGCCCTCCAGGCCGGCCAGAATCCGAAAATAGTGGGGGCTCCAGACGAGGCCGGCCGCAAAGAGCCGGTCGGCGACGCTGCCGGCGGTATCCCCCGGCCGGATAACGAAAAGGGCCGGGCCGCCGGGGGCCGGCCGGTCCAGGCCGGCCAGAACGGCCTCCGGCTCGGGAAGCACCCCCAGACCCACCAGCAAAAGGCCGGCAAGGGCCAGGAAAACCGGAATGCCGAGACAGCCGGCCGGAAGGCCGCGGCGGGGCGACCTCATTGGCCCGTTTCGGCCCGGCGCCGGGAATCTAAATAGCCCTGAAGCATAAAGGCCGCCGCGGCCGCATCCAGCCGGCCCCGCATCGACCGGCTGTCGTGGCCGCCCGCCTGCAGGAGCCGGGCCGCCCCCACGGTGGAGAGCCGCTCGTCCCAGGTCTCCACCGGCACGGGGCTTCGGCGCCGCAGGGCCTCGACGAATTGAAGGACCTCCCGGGCCTGGGGGCCAACCTCGCCCCCCAGGGTTACCGGTAGGCCCACGACGATACGTTCGGCCTGCTGTTCCCGGCAGATCTCTAAAATCCGGCGGATAGCCCCCTTAAGGCTGCGAACCTCGATTACTTCCAGGGGGGTGGCAATGAGGCCCGCCGGGTCGCTTACGGCAACCCCGACCCGGCGCCGGCCGACATCAAGCCCGAGGATTCTCATCGGGAGGCGGGGGGAAGGGGCGGCTGGCGGATTTCGACCTCAATGCGGTTGCCCATCGCCGGCAACCGGCCCAGGGGCGAGCGGTAAACCTCGATGACCGGCTCCTCGGCCGGCCGGAACCTTTCGGCCACCAGCCGGGCCGCCTCGGCGGCCGAACGCCCCCGAACCAGCGACCTTACCTGCTCCGGGTCCACCGGTTCAAAGGCCACCCCCCGGGCCAACATCTCGAAGACGACGGCGCTTTCGTCGGCGGATACCAGGCCCCCCGGCTGGACCTCCACCCGGTCCCCCAGCCGCTGGCCGGCCGGCACCTGGCGGGCCAGGACGGCCCGGACCACCTCGTTGGCCTGCTGGCCGTCGAAGGCCAGGGCCTCCAACCGCACCCGGGCCTTTAAAGTGAGGGTCGGGGCCTGCTCCCCGAGGCGGCGGTCGAAATCCTCGCCGACCAGGGCTACCCGGACCGTCTGGGGAAAAATCTGGTCGTTGGGGGCCTTGACGTTCCAGAGGACGGCCATCGCCTGCTCCCGGGCCCGGTCGAGCACCGCCGCCCGGGCCCGGTCCCGGTCGGCCGCCATCACGGCCGGGCCCGCAACCCGAACGGTCTGCTCCAGGTCCGTCTCGGCCGTAATAACCCGGGCCGGGATAATCGCCTTTTCCGGGTCGACGGCAGTCGCACCCCGCCGGGCGGTGACGTTGGCCGCGGCCTCCACCGGCCGCCCGTTAGGGGTCACCACGACCCGGGCCTGGGGCATGTAAAGGAGCAAAAATGCCAGCCCGAGCAGGCCCACACTTACCAACAGCCACCAGCGGGGCAGTTCGAACTGGAGGATGCCCACCAGGTCCCCGGCCAACTTCCGGGCAAGGGCCAGGCCGAGGGCGGGCAGGGAAACGGCAGCCTCCGGGGGGCTTTCCGAAAGGAGGCTACGCCGGACCCGGAAGCCGTTCTCCTGGGCCAGCTCCCGGATGGTGGGGTCCCGGGAAACGATGATGAGCTCCCGGCCCAGGGCCCGGGCCTGCCGGTAAAGGAGGCGGACGCCCAGCTCGCTTCGCAGGCAGGGCAGGCCGGGGGGTACGACCAGGTAGACGGGGTTGCGGGTGGTCTGCTCCAGCCGGACCCGGACGGAACCCAGGTCGTCCCGGGGGTCCAACCGCACGATTTCGCCGCCTTTAGGGGTTCTTGTCGGTCGGGGTTGCTTTGCCTCCAGGTCTGCCGGAACCTCACCCACGCACCAGCTCCACCACCGCCCGGAGGGCCTCGTCGATCCGGCTCGGGTCGCGGCCGCCGGCCTGGGCCAGGTGGGGCCTGCCGCCCCCCCGTCCGCCGGTGATGGCGGCCACCCGGTTGGCGATCTGGCCGGCGTGCAGGCCCCGGGCCACCAGGTCGGGGGTGACCATCGTGACGAAGTAGGGCCTGTTATCGATGACGGCCCCAAGGACGATCACCCCGCTGCCCAGCCGCTCCCGGACCCAGTCGCCCACCTCCCGTAGGGTCTCCACCTTGGTGGCCGGAACCTTGACGGCCAGGACGTTAATGCCGTCGACCCGCTGAACCTGCCCGAGGAGGGGCTCAACTTCCCGGCGGGCCAGCTCCCGCTGGAGCCGCTCCAGCTCCTTGCGCTGCCGGTTAAGCTCGTTAAGGAGGGCCTCGACCCGGCGCTCCAGCTCGGGCGGGCTGCCCTCCAGCCGGCGGGCGATCGTCTCCAGGAGGGCCAGCCGCTCCCGCAGGAACCGCTCGGCGCCCCGGGCCGTAACCGCCTCGATGCGCCGCAGGCCGGACCCGATGCCGCTTTCGGAAACCACCCAGAAGATCCCGACCTGCCCGGTGTGGTTTACGTGGGTGCCGCCGCAAAGCTCGAAGCTGAAGGGCGGCTCCCCGATCCGGATGGTGCGGACGATTTCGCCATATTTTTCGCCGAAGAGGGCGATGGCCCCCTGCTCGATGGCCTCTTTAAAGGGCATAAACTTCGGGATAACGGGCAGGTCCTCCCGAATCTTTTCGTTAACCAGGCCCTGAATCTCCTCAAGCTCCGACCGGCTCAGGGGGTTAAAATGGGAGAAGTCGAAGCGCAGCCGGTCGGGGGCCACCAGGGAGCCGGCCTGGAGGGCGTGGCGGCCCAGGACCCGGTGGAGGGCCGCATGCAAAAGGTGGGTGGCGGTGTGGTTGGCCATGATGTCCCGGCGCCGCTCCCCGTCGATGCGCAGCTCCACCGTCTGGCCCACGGCCACCTCGCCCCGCCGAACATGCCCCCGGTGGACGATGAGGTCGGGCAGGGGCCGCTGGGTGTCGGCCACCACGATGACCCCGGAGGGCCCGAGGATTTCGCCCGTATCCCCCACCTGGCCGCCGGCCTCCCCGTAGAAGGGGGTCTCGGCCGTAATAACCTCGACCTCCTGCCCCTCGAACACCACCGGCACCGACCGGCCGTCCACAAAGAGGGCCACAACCTTCGACCTGAAGGCCCAGTGCTCGTAGCCGACAAACTGAACGGGCTCGGCGACGGCCTGCCGGTACTCCGCCACCCGCACCACCTGCTCGGCCTGGAAGCGCTGGGCCGCCCGGGCCTGCTCCCGCTGCCGCTCCAGCGCCCGCTCAAAGCCGACGATGTCCACCGAGATGCCCTCGTCGGCGGCAATCTCGATGGTGAGGTCCAGGGGGAAGCCGAAGGTGTCATAAAGCTGAAAGGCATCTTCCCCCGAAAGCACCCGCTCGCCCCGGGCCTTGACGGCTTCCAGACGGCCGCTCAGGACATTAAGGCCAGTGGCCAGGGCCTGGAAGAAGCGGGACTCTTCGGTGGTCAGGGCCCGGTGAATAAGGTCCCGGTTCCGGATGAGCTCCGGGTAGACATCCCCCATCAGGTCGATGACGGCGTCGGCCACCTGCGCCATAAAGGGCTTCTGCAGGCCGAGGCGCTGGTAGCCCATCCGGACCGCCCGCCGAATCATCCGCCGCAGGACGTAGCCCCGCCACTCGTTGCTGGGCAGGACCCCGTCGGCGATTAAAAACGCCGCCGCCCGGCTGTGGTCGGCGATGACCCGGTGGGGGAACCCCCCCGGCCCGGGGTCGTACGGGTGGCCGGAAACCTCAACGACCCGGCCGATAATGGGCTTGAAAAGGTCGGTGTCCCAGTTGCTGTTCACGCCCTGGAGCACCGAGGCGATCCGCTCCAGGCCCATGCCGGTATCAATGGAGGGCTTGGGGAGGGGCACCAGGGACCGGTCGGGCTTGCGCTCGAACTGCATGAAGACCAGATTCCAGATTTCGAGCCAGCGGTCGCAGTCGCACTTGCCGATGGCGCACTCAGGGGCATCGCACCGGAAGGCCTCGCCCCGGTCGTAGACCAGCTCCGAGGTCGGCCCGCACGGCCCCACATCCCCCATCTCCCAGAAGTTGTCCTTCTCCCCCAGCCGGACGACCCGCTCGGCCGGAAGGCCGATATCCTTTCGCCAGTACTCAAAGGCCTCGTCGTCATCCCGGAAGATGGTGGCCCAGATCCGGTCGGGCTCGATGTTAAACTCCCGGGTGATAAGCTCCCAGGCGTAGATGATGGCCTCGCGCTTAAAGTAATCCCCGAAAGAGAAGTTGCCCAGCATCTCAAAAAAGGTGTGGTGCCGGGCGGTTTTGCCCACCTGCTCCAAATCGTTATGCTTGCCCCCGGCCCGGACGCACTTCTGGCAGGTGGCGGCCCGCCGATAAGGCCGCTCCTCAAGGCCGAGGAAGACATCCTTAAACTGGACCATGCCGGCGTTGGTGAAAAGCAGGGTGGGGTCGTTGGCCGGCACCAGGGGCGAGCTTTCGACGATGGTGTGGCCGTTGGCCTCAAAGTATTTTAAAAATCGGGTGCGGATTTCCCGGCTTTCCATGGCTTACCCCCAAGAATTTTAGCCCAACGGCCGGCCGCGATTCTACGGCGGGTTCCGGGCGATTTGACAATTGGGGAAGCCCGGTTATAATAAGGCGGGCGCTCTACCGACGCCCATCTTACCGGCTGAAAGGGGGTGAGAGGCCGGCGAATAGTCCTGTCCCGGGCTTCTCGGTTCTGGCCACTTTGAAAATCGGGTTAAGGGGGTGCTTTATGAGTTTCCGCAGGCTGTTCGCAGGCATCGGCGTGGCCGCGCTCCTGTTGGGCCTCGTCTTCCAGGCCGGGCCGGCCGAAGCCCTCCGGCAGGAGCCTTCCGGGCCGACCCCGGCGGCCGTAAGCGACCAGCCCGAACCGTGGCCGCCCGTGGTCGTCCAGATGCGGGGCACCCGCACGGGCGACATGGCCACCTTCGTGATGCTGGTCGTCAACCGCAGTCCCCGCACCTACAGCTACGAGTTAAAGGCCCGGCTTCCCGAAAACTCCACCCTGGTCTTCTGCCACTACGGCACCCACCGGACCGACTGGCGGCGGTGCGGCCTGGACGGCCAGGGCAACATCGGCTGGAACAACCGGGTCGGGGTTGCCGGCGGGCGCATCGTCGGACCTTACACCTTTACGGTTCAGGTCACGGGCGACGGGCCGGTCACCAGCTACGCCTGGATAAACTTTTACAACAACTCCCCGGCCGGCCAGTGGACGGGTCCCCTCGTCTGGGCCGGGGGCGTAACCCTATCGGCCACCCTGACGGGCGCCGCCCAGCGGCCGGGTCCGGGGGACCCAAGGGGTTCCGGGTCGGCCGTCATCAGCATTAACCCGGACCAGGGCCGGGTCTGCTTCGACCTGACGGTTCAGGGCATCGACCCGCCCATCGCCAGCCACATCCACCGGGGCGGGCCGGAGGTTGCCGGGCCCGTCGTGGTACCCCTGCCGGCCCCGACCACCGGCAGGTCGGTGGGCTGTGTGGACGGCATCAGCACCGAACTGCTGACGGACATCGCCACCAACCCCGGCAACTACTACGTAAACGTCCACACCCGGGCCTACCCCGACGGGGCCGTGCGGGGCCAGCTGATGATGGCCCATTAAACCTTAAACGCCAGGGCCGGGCGGCCCCGGGGATTAAGTCCCCCGGGGCCGCCCTTTCCTGGTATCATCTAACGAGACCTCAAAAACGGGACGACCGAAATGACCTTAGAGCGCACCCGAACCGGCCAGCTCCGGTCCCGGCCGACGGCGAAGAAGCCCTACGGGTCCATCCTGCCGCCGGTGGGCTATTCGACGGGCAGTCGGCCCGTTTACTTCCCCGACGTCCCGAACCGGGTGGACGACCGGCTTTACAACCACCCGTACCTGACGGGCGGCGGCCTGCTGGGGCTGATAGTCCTGGGGCTGGTGGCGGCCGCCACCCTCTATCTTATTTTCTACGCCCTGATAGGCCTCTTTTTGCCCAGCTGCCTCGACCTCCAGGCGGCGAACCGTTACTTCTGGGAGCCCTGCGTCTGGCCCCTGCGCTGAGGGGCCCCCTGGCCCGGTGCGCCTTCTGGTTGACGGCCGCTATATTCAGGACCACTTCCCGGGGATCGGCCGCTACGTTTACGGGCTGGTCCGGGCCCTGGCGGGCCTGGCCGGTCCGGACCTGGAAATCTGGCTGGTCGTCGACCCGGCCGCCCCCAACCGCCGCTTCGACCTGGGCCGGCTCTTTGCCGGCGGCCGGGTCAGGCCCGTCGAAGGCCCGCCGGTCTTCCACCCCGCCGCCCCGGTGGCCCTCGCCCGGCTGGAGCGGCGGCTGCGGCCCGACCTGGCCCACTATACCCACTATTTTCGACCCTGGGTCCGGGGCGCCCCGTCGGTGCTGACCGTCCACGACCTGATCCCCCTCCAGCTTCCCGAAAGCATGCCTTCCCGGACCGGCCGGCTGGCCTACCGGGTGCTGGTCTGGCTGGCCGTCCGCCTCGCCGACGCGGTAATCGTCCCGTCGGCCGCCACCGGCGCCGCCCTGGCCAGGTACTTTCCGGGCCTGAAGCCGGCGGTGGTGCCCGAGGGCGTCGGGCCGGAATTCCGGCCCCTGCCGGCCGGGGAGGTGGCGGGTTTCCGGCGGGAGAGGGCTTTGCCGGCCAGATTCTGCCATTACCACGGAAGCAATAAGCCCCATAAAAACCTGGCCGGCCTCTTGGCCGCCTTTGCCCGGCTGGCCGACCCCGCGGTGGGCCTCGTAATAAGCGGGCACGTCGACCCCCGCCTGCCCCACCCGGCCCGATGGGGCCCCTCGGGACCCGGGGTCCGCTGGCTGGGGCCGGTTTCGGACCCCGACCTGGTGGGGCTTTTAAACGCCGCCGAAGTCTTCGTCTACCCGACCCTGGCCGAGGGATTCGGCCTGCCGGTGCTGGAGGCGATGGCCTGCGGCCGGCCGGTGGTGACCTCGGCCGGGACGGCCGCGGCCGAGGTTGCCGGAGACGCCGCCGTTTTAGTAAACCCCCGGGACCCGGCCGAGGTTGCCCGGGCCGTCGCCAGGGTCCTGGCCGACCGGGACCTTAAGGCGGAGCTGGGCCGGCGGGCCCTGGCCCGGGCGGCCGAGTTCAGCTGGGAGCGGGCGGCCGCCCGGACCCTGGGGGTGTATTTGGGGGCGGCAGGTCGGGGTTAAGAGGCGGGGCTAAGGGCCTCGGCGTTGGGGCGGGGTAGCCACCTTTCGCCGAACTCGGCCAGGGCGTCCACCACCTTAAGGGCCGCCGTGCCCATGGGGGTGAGGGCATACTCCACCCGGGGTGGGATCTCCGGGTAGAGCTTGCGGGTGACCAAGCCGGCCTGCTGAAGCCGGCGCAGCCGCTCCGAAAGGACCCGGGGGCTGATCTTAATGACCGACTGGAGCTCCCCGAAGCGGCGGGGACCGGCCTGGAGCAGGTGGACCAGCAGCAAGGTCCAGGTATCCCCCAGCAGGGCGGCGGCCCGGGCCACCGGACAGCCCGACTCCCGGCCGCGCCGCCCCCGGTGGGTCAGCCGACAGGCGGGACAGATCGTGGGGGCCTTTTCGGCCACCGGACCGTCACCTCCTTGACAAGCTTGGGCAGGGCTTGCTATTAATATAATAGAGACTTTCGGAGCAGAACCGCAAATACTCGGCAGAAGGGGGTGAAGGGTGATGACCGTCGACCTTGGTCTCCTGATTCTGCGGGTAATTGTCGGTCTGCTCTTTGTCGGCCACGGCGCCCAGAAGCTCCTCGGCTGGTTCGGCGGCCACGGCATCAAGGGTACCGGCGCCTGGTTTGAGTCCATCGGCATCCGGCCGGGCACTTTCTGGGCGACGGTCGCCGGCCTGGTTGAGTTCTTCGGTGGCCTGCTCTTCGCCCTCGGCCTGCTGGGGCCGGTCGGCTCGCTGGCCATCCTGGCCTCGATGCTGACGGCCATCGTCAAGGTCCACTGGCCGAAGGTGTGGGTCGCCGAGGGCGGCCTTGAGTACCCGCTGGTGAACGGCGCCGTCGCCTTCGTGGTCGGCCTGCTCGGTCCGGGCGCCTACTCCCTGGATGCCTACCTGGGCATCCGGTTGCCGATGCCGGAGACGTTCTGGGTTGGCCTCGTCGTGGTGCTTCTGGGCGTGATTGTGGCCTCGGTCTCGGGCGCCCTCTTTGCGCCGACGGCCACCCGCCGGACGGCGTAAGAAGGGCCCCGAATCTTCGGCCGGCCGGAGCCGAAAGCTCCGGCCGGTTTTTTATTGAACTACCCGGCGGCCCGGCCTTAGAATGGTGCGGATGAGGCGGCCTTTTCGGCCCAAACATAACCTGCGGCCCGGGGGTGGGGGGCGGCGAGGGCCTTCTTCCCGGCCTTTCCCCTGGCCGGCCCCCTTAAGCCGGTCGGTTCGGCTGGTTTTTATCCTGTTTTTGGCCCTCCTGGCCGGGCCGGTGGCCCCCCTCCGGGCCGTCGAGCCGGCCGACCCCCGCCTCCCCCCGCCCCACGTCCTGCTGGCCCGGGCCAGGGCCCAGGCCGAGGCCCTCGACTTCGAGGCCGCAAGGAAAACCTTAAGCGCCCTGCTCGCCGCCTTCCCCGACGCCCCCGAGGGGCCGGAGGCCCTGCTCCTTTACGGCCGGGTCCTCCTGGAGCTGGGCGACCCGGGCCAGGCCGCCCGCCAGTTGGAGGCCCTCGTTCAGGCCCACCCCGAAGACCCCCACGCCGGCCCGGGCTGGCTCCTGCTGGGCCGGGTCCGGCAGGCGGCGGGGGACCCGGCCGGGGCCGAGGCCGCCTGGGTGCGGGCCGGGGAGGCCTCCCCCGAGCTGGCCGGAATCGCCGCCCGGGAGCGGGCCGAGCTCCGCCTGGGACAGGGCAGGGCCGACGAGGGGGTCGCCCTCCTGGCCGCGGCCATTCCCGCCCTGCCGGCGGCCCTCCGGCCGCCGGCCCGGGCCCGGCTGGCCGAGGTTTTAAACGCCGCCGGCCAGGCCGAGGCCGCCCTGGCGGCCTGGCAGGAGTTCGGCCGCAACGCCGCCGTCCGGGCCGAGCGGGCCCAGGCCGAGCTGGAGCAGGCGAAAATTGAGGCCGACCTGGGCCGGGCCCAGGCCGCCGTCCGCCGGCTGCTGGGGCTGGTGGCCGGAAGCTACGACCTTCCGCCGGCGGCCGAGGCCCTGGACCGGCTCGACGCCCTCGGGGCGGCCGTTCCCCCTTACCAGCGGGCCTTTGTCGCCTATTACCGGCGGCGCTGGGCCGACGTTATCCGTTTCCTCGAGCCGGCCCTCGGGGGCCTGGGCGGGGCCCGGCTGGCCGAAGCTTATTACTACCTGGCCGACGCCTACCTCTACACCGGCCGGACGGCCGAGGCCAGGGCCTATTATTTAAAAAGCTATGAGGCCGACCCGGCCGGTTCCTTTGCCGAGGCCGCCCTCTGGGACCTGGCCCGGGTGGAGGAGCGCTACGGGGACCCCAACCGGGCCCTGGCCTACTACCGCCGCCTCGCCGAGAGCCTGCCCGAAAGCAACCGGGGTCAGGAAGCCAGGTTCTACCTGGGCCTTGCGGCCTACCGCCAGGGGCGGGCCGACCTGGCCGCCGCCCACTGGGAACTGCTGGCCGACCGGACAAGTCTGGCCGGTTACCAGGCCCGCTTCTGGCTGGGCAAGCTCGCCCTCCGGGAGGGGCAGACCGACGAGGCGGCCCGCCGCTGGGGCCCGCTGCTGGAGGGCCTGCCGGGGGCCCTGGGGGAGGCCGTTTACTACCAGGTCCGGGCCCGGGAGCTTCTCGGGGGCACGGCCCCCGCCGGCCGTCCCTACCGGCCCCTGCCCCCGGCCGACCTTACGCCGGGTTCGGCCGGCGGGGAGCAGGTTCCCCTTCCGGCCGATTTTAAGTCAGCCCTTCTCCTCTGGAAGGCCGGGTTCGCCGACGACGCCCGGCGCATCGTTCGGGCCTTCAGCTGGGCCGTGGACCCCGGGCTGGGCGGCCGGCTCGGGCCCCTCCTGGTCGGGGCCGGCCTTTACAGCGACGGGGTCTCGATGCTCACCGTGGCGGCCGCAAGGTCGGGCCGGGTGCCGCCCGGGACCGAGGGGGCCTTTTACCCCCTGCCCTATGCCGGGCTGGTGGACGCCGCGGCCCGGCGGTTTAACATCGACCCCCTTCTTCTTTACGCCCTCATCCGGCAGGAGAGCCGCTACGACCCCCGGGCCGTATCCCCGGCCCAGGCCCGGGGCCTCACCCAGGTGATCCCCCCGACGGCCCGGGATATCGCCGCCCGGCTGGGGTATAAGGACTTCGACGTCGACCAGCTCTTCCGGCCGGGGGTAAGCATCGAGTTCGGGGCCTATTACCTTTCGGCCCAGCTAAGCCGCTTCGAAAACCTCTGGCTGGGGCTGGCCGCCTACAACGGCGGGCCTGGCAACGCCCAGCGCTGGCGGGACCAGTTCGGGGTGGAAGACCCGGACCTCTTGGTGGAGCTTATACCCGTGCGGGAAACCCAGGCCTACGTCCGGCTGGTCTACGGCTTTTACGGGGCCTACCGCCAGGTTTACCGCCCGTGAGGGAGCTGGTCGAAGGGGCGCTGAGGGTCCTTGGGAACCGCCCGGCCGGCCTCATCTCCGACTTTGACGGCACCTTAAGCGAAATCGCCCCAACCCCGGAGGCCGCCCGTCTCCATCCGGCCTGCCGGGCGGCCCTCCAGGCCCTCCGGGGGCGGCTGGAGCTGGTGGCCCTGGTCTCCGGCCGGACGGCGGCCGACCTCCGGGCCCGGGTCGGCCTTCCGGGAATCGTCTACGTCGGCCTCCACGGGGCCGACTGGGGGGAAGGCGAAACGGCCGACCCGGCCGTGAGCCGGCTGGCCGGGTGGCTCCGGGGGCGGCTTGGCCCGGGCATCCGCCTCGAGGTGAAGGGGACCGGCCTTTCCGTCCACTACCGGGGCAGTCCCGACCCGGCCGAGGCCCGCCGCCGGATTCTGGGGCTTCTGGCCGACCGGGTGCCCCCGGGCTATCTGGTGGCCGAGGGCAAACAGGTGGTGGAGGTGCGGCCGGCCGGGGCCGACAAAGGGCTGGCGGTGGGGCGGCTCATCGAAAGGTTTAAGCTGCGGGGCCTGATTTACCTGGGGGACGACCTGACGGACGTGGAGGCCTTCCGGGCGGTGGGCCGCTGGCGGACCGAAGGGGGGCAGGGGCTGGCCATCGCCGTGGCCGGGCCGGAGACCCCGGCCGAAGTTATCGCCGCCGCCGATAAGGTCCTCGCCTCGGTGGAAGATGCCTGCCGGTTTCTAAATCGGCTTGCCCTCGACTTAAGCCAGGCCTCCTAGGCCTTGACATTCGGGATGCCTTAATGCTATCAAAAAGCAAAGCCTATTGCGGAGGCGAGCGGATTGGTCCGAGTAGTCATCGCCGACGACCACACTATTTTCCGCCAGGGACTTAAAGAGCTTCTAAGCAGTGTCCCCGATATCGAGGTTGTAGGCGAGGCCCCCGACGGCTGGACGGCCCGAAACCTGGCCCAGAAGCTTAAGCCCGACGTGGTCCTTTTAGACATCGAGATGCCGGGGGAGGACGGCCTTTCGGCCGCCGAAGCCATCGCCGGCGAATCCCCCGAAACGGCGGTCATCATCTTAACCATGCACGCCGACCAGGAGCACCTGGACCGGGCCGTGGCCGCCGGCGTCCGGGGGTATGTCTTAAAGAGCGCCGGACTTGGGGAGCTGGTCGGGGCCATCCGGGCCGTGGCCGACGGCGGGTCGGCCATCGACCCGAAGCTGATGACCGGGTTTCTGCGCCGCTACCGGGAGCGGTACAACCCCCTCCTTTCCGGGCCCAATGCCCTCACCGGCCGGGAAGTGGAGGTTTTAAAGCTTCTGGCCGCCGGCTACTCCAACAAGGAGATCGCCCGAAAGCTTGGGGTCTCGGCCTCGACGGTTAAAAACCGCCTCTCGGTCATCTTCCAGAAGCTGAACGTGACCGACCGGGTGGCGGCGGCCCTTAAGGCCCACAACGCCGGCCTGGTTAAGAACGGAGGCTTACGGCCGTGACGGAAATCGAGCTCATCGCCAGCGAGCTGGCCGGCCACCTTCACGACGAGGTGATGCCCCGGCTGGCCTTAAGCCTTTTCCGGGCCGACCGGGCCCTGGCCGGCGAGGCCGCCGGGCCGACGGACCGCATCGCCGACCTCTGGGTCCTGCGCTCGGAGCTCGCCCAGAGCCTGGAGCGGCTGCGGTGCCTGGCCGCCGCCCTCAAGCAGGTCCAGAAGGCGGCCCAGCTTAAGGCCGCCCTTAAAGCCAGCGCCGCCCTGGGGTTGGGGGAAGCCGGCCCCACCCCGACTTTAAGCTTCGACCTGAGCCAGGCGGCGGCCCTCCCGCCGGATGTAATCGAGCTTATCTGTCGGGTCGTCCGGGAGGGGGTGGCCAACGCCGTCCGCCACGGCCGGGCCCAAAATATTCGGGTGGAGCTTAAGCGAGAGCCCGGCCGGATCCGTCTGGAACTTGCGGACGACGGCTGCGGGTTCGACCGCTCCAAGCTTAAAAACCTCACCCGCGAGGGCCACCTGGGCCTAGCCCTCCTGCGAAAGGCCGTCCGGGCCCGGGGCGGGCGGATGCGGGTAAGCTCCCGGCCGGGGGAGGGCACCCGGCTGCTGGTGGCCCTGCCCCTGGCCCGGGGCCAGCCGTAGCCGGTTGGGCAGGAATTTTGGCCTTCCGGGGCCGGCCTTTAGTCCCTACCGGGAGTGCTTGTCCGGGCGTTAGGATCTGCCCGGAAAGTGAGAAGCCGAGCGGCGGTATTTGAGTTGCGCCCCTACTGGGGGGCGGTCCTCCTGCTGGCCCCGGTCCTGGCCGGCTGTTCGGCCGCCGGAAGCCCCTCCGCCCTCCGGGTTGAGGTCGCCGGACCCCAGGGGGCGGCGGGTCAGGCCACCGTGGCCCTGGAGGTCGTCGGCCTCCTTACCCTGCTCTCTTTCCTGCCGGCCGCCCTGATGATGACCACCTCGTTCACCCGCATTATCATCGTCTTAGGTTTTCTCCGGAGCGGCCTCGGCCTTCCCCAGCTTCCCCCCAATCAGGTCCTCATCGGCCTAGCCCTTTTCCTGACGGTCTTTACCATGGCCCCCACCTGGGACCGGCTCAACCGGGAGGCCCTCCAGCCCTACCTGCGGGGGGAGGTGGGGGCCGAGGAGGCCTGGGCCCGGGCCGAGGCACCCGTTAAGGCCTTCATGCTCCGGCAGACCAACGAGAAGGACCTGTCCCTCTTCGTGGAGCTGGCCCGCCTCCAGCCGCCGGCCGACCCGGCGGCCCTCCCCATCCACGTGGTTGCCCCGGCCTTCATCTTAAGCGAGCTGAGGACCGCCTTCCAGATGGGCTTTGTCATCCTGGTGCCCTTCCTGGTCATCGACCTGGTGGTCTCCAGCGTGCTGATGGCGATGGGCATGATGATGATGCCGCCCGTCATCGTCTCTTTGCCCTTTAAAATCCTTCTCTTTGTGCTGGTGGACGGCTGGACCCTGGTGGTCCGGTCGGTGGTCCAGAGCTTCGTTTAAAAGGAGCCAAAGTTGTCGGAACAGCTCGCCATCGAGGTGGTGGCCAGGATGCTCGGCCAGGTCCTCTACATGGCCGGGCCCATCCTGCTGGTGGCCCTGGCCGCCGGCCTCGTAATCGGGATTCTGCAGACGGCCACCCAGGTCAACGAGTTTACCCTGGCCTTTATTCCCAAGCTTTTGGCCGTTTTCGTCGCCCTGGGCCTTTTCGGCCCCTGGCTGCTGAGCAGCCTCGTGGCCTTCACCCTGAACCTTTACGGCCTCCTGCCCCAGGTCGGCCGGGGAGGTCCCTGAAGGTGCCCGCCGACCCCGAAGCCGTCACCCGCTGGTTCCTGGCCGGGGCCCGCCTCTCGGCCCTGCTGGCGGTGATGCCGGTTCCCGGCTTCGGCCGCCTGGGTCTTACGGCCCGGGTCTGGTTCGGCCTGACCTGGGGCCTGGCCGTCCTGCCCCTGGTCCCGGCGGCCCCCGTCCCGGCCGACCTGCCGGGTTTTGTGGTCGCCCTGGTCCGGGAGGTCTTCCTGGGCCTTACGATGGGCTGGCTTCTGGGCTTCGGGCTGGGGGTTTACCGGCAGGCGGCCGGCCTGGTGGGATTTCAGGCGGGCTACACCCTCATCCAGACCATCGACCAGTCCGGGGAGGCGGTCAACCCCCTGGACCAGCTCTACTCCCTGGCGGCCGGGGCGGTAATCCTGGCCACCAACGCCCACCACCAGGCCGTCATCGCCCTGGTCCAGTGGCTCCGCCTCATCCCGCCCGGGGCCGACCCGCTGGGGGAGCCGAGCCCCGTCCGGCTGGCCCAGGTGCTTACCGGGGTTCTGGGGCTGGCCGTGCGGCTGGCCCTGCCGGTGGTCGGGGGGTTGCTGGTGGTGGACCTGGCCCTGGGGATCCTGGTCCGGACCGCCCCGCAGCTTAACCTGCTGGGGGTCGGCTTCCCCCTCAAGGTGGGCCTGGGGCTGGTTTTAATCGCGGTCAGCGCCCCCCTGGTCTTCGGGCAGGTACCGGTGGTCCTTAGCGGAATCATCGAAGCTGCCGATTATCTCTGGCGGGGGCCGTCCTGATGGCCGAAGAGAAGGTTGCCCCGCCAACCCAGCGCCGCCGTCAGGAGGCCCACCGGCGGGGTATGGTTGCGCTGAGCACGGACCTGGTGGGTGTGGCCGGGCTGGCCGCAGGCGGCCTCGCCCTCTACTGGGGCGGGGTCGGCCTTCTACGGGGCTTTGAGGGCCTGCTGGCCGCCGGCCTCGGCCGGCCGCCGGCCGAACCCGAGGCCCTCTGGGGCCTGCTGGGGGAACAGGTGGGACAGGGCCTGCTCCTGGCGGCCCCGGTGGTGCTGGCGGCCGGGGGGGCAGGGGTCGGGGTGGGCCTGCTCCAGACGGGGGGCGCCCTCAGCCTTTACCCCCTGCGCCCCGACCTGGGCCGCCTCGACCCCATCGCCGGCCTTCGGCGGCTGGCCTCCCTCCGGGGGCTGGTGGAGCTTGCCCGTTCGGCTTTCAAGGCCGGGGTTATCGGCCTGGTAGTCTACTTCACCCTGGCCCCCAGGCTCTTTGAACTGGCCTTCTGGTCGGCCGGGTCGCTGGAAGGCGGCCTGGACGGGCTGTGGGCCGTCGCCTCCGACCTCTTCTTCCGGGGGCTTATCGGCCTGGGGGTGCTGAGCCTGCTGGACTACGCCTACCGGCTCTGGCGCCACGAGCGGGACCTGCGCATGACCCGGAGCGAGCTTAAGGAAGAGCTGCGCCAGACCGAGGGCGACCCGACCGTCCGCCTTCAGCTGCGCCGACGGCACCGCCAGCTCGCCTTTCGGAACATGCTGGCCGCCGTCCCGAAGGCCGACGTGGTGGTGACCAACCCCACCCACCTGGCCGTGGCCCTCCGCTACGACCCGAAGACGATGGGCGCCCCCCGGGTGGTGGCCAAGGGGCGGGGCCTGGTGGCCGAGCGCATCCGGGCCCTGGCCCGGCAGGCCGGGGTGCCCGTCGTCTCGAATCCGCCCCTGGCCCAGGCCCTCTACCGGGCCGTGGAGGTGGGCATGGAGATACCCCCCGCCCTCTACCAGGCGGTGGCCGAGCTTTTAGCCTATATCTACCGGCTCCGGGAGCTGAGGCGAAGCCGTGGCGGCTAACACCGGCTCGGCCGAACGGCGCCCGGCCCTGCTGGCCGGGGGCGACATCTACCTGGCGGTGGCGGTGGTGGTCGTGGTCGGGATGATGGTCCTGCCCCTGCCCCCGGCCCTGCTCGACATCCTCATAACCATCAACATCGGCCTGGCCCTTACGGTCCTGCTGGTCGCCATGTACATCCGGGAGCCCCTGCAGTTTTCGGTCTTCCCTTCCCTCCTTCTGGTGGCCACCCTCTTCCGCCTCGGCCTCAACGTTTCGGCCACCCGCCAGATCCTCCTTCACGGCTATGCCGGCAAGGTTATCGATGCCTTCGGCCACTTCGTTATCGGGGGCAACTACGTCATCGGGGTGGTCATCTTCCTCATCCTGGTGGTCATCCAGTTTGTGGTCATAACCAACGGGGCCGGACGGGTGGCCGAGGTGGCCGCCCGCTTCACCCTGGACGCGATGCCCGGCAAGCAGATGGCCATCGACGCCGACCTTAACGCCGGCATCATCGACGAGGCCGAGGCCCGCCGGCGCCGCCGCCTCATCGAGCTGGAGGCCGACTTTTACGGCGCGATGGACGGGGCCAGCAAGTTCGTAAAGGGCGACGCCGTCGCCGGGGTGATAATCATCCTCATCAACATCGTCGGGGGCATCGTCATCGGGGTGCTCCAGCGGGGGCTCCCCATCGACCGGGCCCTCCGGACCTACACGGTGCTCACCGTCGGCGACGGGCTGGTCTCCCAGATTCCGGCCCTCTTAATCTCCACCGCCACCGGCATCATCGTAACCCGGGCGGCCTCGGAAGCGAGCCTGGGTCAGGAGATGGCCCGGCAGATTCTGGCCGGTCCCAAGCCCCTGGGCCTGGCCGCCGGCCTGCTGGGGGGCCTCGCCCTCATCCCCGGGATGCCCACCCTGCCCTTCCTGGCCATCGGCGGGGGACTGGGGGCCCTGGCCTTCGCCGTCCACCGGGCCAGGGACCTGGGCGGCGAACCGTTCCCCCAGGCCCTTTCGTCCCCCCGGTCGGAAGGGGACGAGGTGGCGGCCGTCCTTAAGACCGTCCAGCCCGACCCCCTGGAGCTGGAGGTGGGCTACGGCCTCATCCCCCTGGTGGAGGGGGGCGGGCCCGGGGGGTCGCTGGTCCAGCGGGTCGGCCTGCTCCGGCGCCAGGTCGCCCAGGAGCTGGGCTTCGTTATTCCCACCGTCCGGGTCCGGGACAACCTTCAGCTTAAGGCCCACCAGTACCGGGTCAAACTGCGGGGGGTGACGGTGGCCAGCGGGGAGGTCCGGCCCAACATGTACCTGGTCCTGCACGGGACGACCTCGCCCCCCGAGATCCCGGGCGAGGACACGAAAGAGCCGGCCTTCGGCCTGCCGGCCAGGTGGGTCGAGCCGGGCTGGCGGGACCAGGCCGAGCTTTTAGGCTACACCGTGGTGGACCCCGTCGGGGTTATCATCACCCACCTTTCGGAGACGGTCCGCACCTTCGCCGCCGAGCTCCTCACCCGCCAGGAGGTCCGCCAGCTGGTGGACCAGCTCAAGGCCCAGTATCCGGCCCTGGTCGAGGAGCTCATCCCCGACCAGCTAACCCTCGGGGAGCTTCAGCGGGTGCTCCAGAACCTGCTCCGGGAGCGGGTGCCCATCCGGGACCTGGTAACCATCCTGGAAAGCATATCCCCCCTCCTGCGGACAACCCGGGATCCCGACCAGCTTACCGAGGCCGCCCGCCAGGGCCTGGCCCGGGCCATCTGCCAGCTCTACGCCGAGGCCGAAAACCGGCTCATCGGGTTCGCCCTCGGGCCCAACACCCAGAGCCTGCTCTTGAACAGCCTGGCCGCCACCGAGGCCGGCACCGTCCTGGCCCTGGCCCCGGAGGTTGCCCAGCGGTTCCTTTCCCACCTGGCCTCGGCCATGGAGGGCCTGGCGGCCGAAGGCTACCGGCCCCTTCTCTTCTGCCCGCCCAGGCTCAGGCTGCCCCTGCGAAGGCTTACCGAGCGGCCTCTGCCGGGGCTGGTCCTCCTCTCGTACGCTGAGGTTGCCCCCGGCTACCAGCTGGAGGTCCGCACCACCGTGGAGCTGGAAGGATGACGTCCGTTCGGGCAGGTATGCCGGTGAAAATTTTCCTTCCCAACGACCCTGAGCCTTACCCCTCCCGGGTCGAGGATGTCCGGCCCGACCGGCTGGTCCTGGCCTACCCGGTGCGCCGGCTGGTGCCCGTCCGGCTGGAAGCGGGCGACCGGGTGACGGTGGAGGTCGGAGGGGAGCGGGGGGTCTACCGGCTGGAGACGGTGGTCCTGGGGCGGGACCTGGGCCGGGTGCCGGTGCTGGTGGTAGCCGCCGGGGAGTGGGTCCGGCACCAGCGCCGGGACCATTTCCGGGTGGCCCTGGGGATGGTCCCGGCTGCGGCCAGGCCCCTTCGGCCCGGGGCCGAGGCGCGGCCGGTGAGGCTACTTTTGCGGGACCTGAGCGGGGGCGGCCTCGGCTTCGTCAGCGACCGGCCCCTTCAGGTCGGGGACCGGCTGGAGGTGGAGCTCGGCCTTAACGGCGGCCAGCCCTTTCCGGCCCAGGTCGAGGTGGTCTGGGTCCGGCCCCGGGCAGGCCCGGGCGGCCGGGCCGCCCGTTTTCCCTTCGAGGCCGGGGCCAGATTCGTCGGGATCGACCCGGCCAGACAGGAGGCCATCGTCAGATTCTGCCTCCGCAGGCAGTTAAGACAGCGGAGACCAGAGGAGGCTTAAGCGATGCGGTGGGCTGAAATCGTGCTACTTACCCCGGCGGTGGTTTTCATCGCCGTCGCCTGGGGCGGGGTGCTGGCGGGGGCGTCCGTCGAGGCGGCCTGGGTGCGGGGCCTTATCGGGGCCGGGGGAAGCGCCGCCGTCGGCCTGGCCCTGGCCTGGCTCCTCCGGCCGCAGCGGAGGGCGAACCGGTGAAGGTCGGGGAGCTCTGGGAACGGTTTTTCGCCACCCGGGACCCGGCCCTCCGGGAGAAGCTCATCCTCCACTACGCCCCCCTGGTCCGGCAGGTGGCCGCCCGCCTGGGAAGCGGCATCCCGGGGGTCGTCGACCGGGAGGACCTGGTGGGCTACGGGATGGTGGGCCTCATTCAGGCGGTGGACCGCTACGACCCAACCCGGCAGGTGAAATTCGAGACCTACGCCCGCCAGCGGATCAAGGGGGCCATCGTCGACGCCCTGCGCCAGCTGGACATCCATCCCCGGGGGGCGGCCCGGCGGCTGCGCCGCCTCGAGGAGGCCCACCGGTCCCTCTACCAGGCGCTGGGCCGGCATCCGACCGACGCCGAGGTGGCCGAAAGCCTCGGCCTCTCCCCGGAAGCCTACCAGGAGGCCCTCCTCTACGACTCGAGCCAGGTCCTGTCCCTGGGAAGCCCCCTCTACTTCCGGCCGGACAACGAATTCCTCACCGTTGCCGACCGGCTGGCCGACCGGGATGCCGTCGACCCGGCCGAATTCGTGGCGGAGCAGGAAACCATCCGCCTGGTAGCCGAGGCCCTGAGGACCCTGCCCGAGCGGGACCGGCTGGTTCTGGCCCTCTATCACAAAGAAGAGCTTACCTTTGCCGAGATCGGGGCGGTCCTCGGCGTCTCCCCGACCCGGGCCATCCAGCTCTATACCCGGGCCATCTTGCGGCTGAGAACCGCCTTAAGCTCCCTGATCGACACCGACCTGACCACCGCCGTGGGAGGCGCTTAAGATGTCCCTGAGATTGGGTCTCTTTTTAATCATTTTCCTCGTTTTTGCTTTCCAGGGCCCGGGGCATCGGGCCCTGGCCAACGGCACCCCGGTCCGGGTCGTCCTCGGGTACATGCCCGGGGTCTCCAACTGGGGCCCGACGGATGCGGCCGGGGTGGCCGAGCTGGTCTTTCAGGAGGGGGAGGTGCGGCTGAGCGTGGTGGGCCTGCCCAGGCTTTCGGAAGGGGCCTATAACATCTGGCTGCTCCGGACGGGGGCCGGCCGGGCCTACAACCTGGGGCGGTTCAACGCCGGCCCCGACGGGACGGCCCGCCTCGATTACGTCCTGCCCGAGCCCATTCCCGAGGAGAACTGGGACCTGATGCTTATAAGCGTGGAGGATGCCGGGGCTTCGCCGGCGCCGGGGCCCCGCCGGTCCATCGCCGGCCGGATCGAGCCGCCCGAGGGGCGGGGTCCGATGCCGGCCGAGCTTCCCCGCACCGGGGGCGCCGGCGCCGAACCCGCCTGGGTGCCCCCGGCCGCCGGCCGAAGCTCGGCCGGCCCGGAACTTTTCCTCGGCTTCGGGGCCGGGGTGCTGGCGACCCTGGCCGCCGGCCGGGTCATCCGCCGCCTGAGGAGGCAACGATGATCCGGGGACTTTACACCGCCGTCTCCCAGCTGGCTGCCCAGCTCCGACGCCAGGAGCTGCTGGCCCACAACCTGGCCAACATCGGCACCCCGGGCTTCAAGCAGACCCTGCTGGCCCAGGCCGAGCGGACCAGGCTCGGCCTCTGGCGCCTGGGCGACCCGGCCCTCATCCTGCCGGTGGGGCCCCTGGGGACCGGGACGGCCCTGGAGCCGGCCGCCATTGACCTTAACCCCGGGCCCCTGGTGGAGACCGGCGAGCCCCTGGACCTGGCCGTAAACGGCCCCGGCTTCTTCGTCGTCCAGCGGCCCGACGGGCCGGCCTACACCCGGGACGGCACCTTCTTCGTCGACGCCGAAGGCTTTTTGACCACCGCCTCGGGCGACCGGGTGCTGGGTCAGAACGGCCCGATTCAGGTGGGGACGTCGGAGTTTTCGGTGACCCCCGACGGGACGGTCCATGTAGGCGAACAGGTCATCGGCCGGCTCCTGCTGGCCGACCTTTCCGGGGCCCCGGGGCTCATCCGGGTCGGGGATAATCTGCTCCGGCCGGCCGACCCGGCCTTTCAGCCGCCCCCGGCCGGGGGGGAGGTCCGGCAGGGGGCCATCGAGGAGTCCAACGTGAACCTGACCGAGACGGTCGCCCAGCTTCTGGCCGCCGTCCGGGCCTATCAGGCGGCCCAGCGGATGGTGCTTCTGGCCGATTCCACCCTGGACCGGGCAATTCAGCAGCTCGGCCGCTGGGATTAAGGAGGGCAAAAATGCTTCCGGTGATGACCGCGGCCCTGAGCGGGGCCCTGGCCTACCAGGCGACGGTGGACGAGGTCGCCCACAACCTGGCCAACCTCCCGACCCCGGCCTTCCGGCCCACCCGGCTTTCCCTGGCCGAGGCGGCCGAAGGCGGGGTCATTCCGGCCGCCCGCCGGCTTTCGGCCCGGGCCGGACCTCCGGCCGAAACCGGGGCCCCCTTTGACCTGGCCCTTCCCGGACCCGGCTTTTTCCGGGTAAGGCTTCCCGACGGGACCTACGCCTACACCCGCCGGGGGGACTTCCGGGTGGACGGGGACGGCCGGCTGGTCACCCCCGGGGGCCTCCCCCTCGACCCGGAAATCCGGATTCCCCCCGACCGCCGGGTGGAGGTCCGGCCGGACGGGACGGTGGCCGCCTTCGGCCCGGACGGGACTGAGGCCGTCGTCGGCCGGCTGGGGCTCTTTACCTTCGACCGGCCCGAGAACCTGACCCCCCTGGGCGGGGGGCTCTTCCGGGAGTCCCCCGCCGCCGGCCCGGCCCGACCCCTGGCCGGGGCCGTGGCGCCCGGATACCTGGAGATGTCGGCCGTCGACCTTACCGGGGAGTTTGCCAGGCTCATCCAGGCCCAGCGGGCCTACACCTTGAACCTAAACGTCATCCGGGACCAGGACCGGCTCCTGGGGGAAGCTATCGAGCTGGCGAGGGGCTGAGAAATCGGGCCGTGCTGCCGATAGATTGAAAGGGAGGTCTGAGAAAGCCTATGGATGTATCCAGGATTGGCCCTGAGCCCGGAACCTTTCCGCCCATCGGCCGGCCCGGGGCCCCCCATGGCCGCCCGGGTCGGGAGCCGGTTCCGCCCGAAGCCCCGATTTCGGTCTCGCCCGAAGTTCGCCTCATCCTGGCCCTCCACCAGCTCATCCAGAACACCCCCGACGTCCGGCCCGAGGTGGTCGCCGGCCTCAAAGCCCAGGTCGAGGCCGGCCAGTACCGGGTGGACGAGACGGAACTTGCCCGGCTGCTTCTGGGCGGAGGCCGGCCGTGAACGGTCCCGCCGAGCTGGTCGCCCGTCTGGTCGGTTTGTGTGAACAAGAGCGGGCGGCCGCGGCCGCCGGGGACATCGAGGCCCTGGGGGCGGCGGCCCTCGCCCGCCTGGAGCTGGCCTTCAGCCTTGCGGCGGCGGATTCGCCGCCCCCTCTGGCGGAGCTTATGCGCCTTAAGGCCGAGGTCCGCCGAAACCTGAGCCTTTACGCAGGCCTTCAGGAGGTTACGGCCCGGCGTCAGCGGTTCCTCGAGCGGGCCCTTAAATCCTTTGCGGCCACCTATGGCCCGGGGGGTTAACGCCCATGTGGGGCACCTTCGGAAGCGTCGAGATCGCCCTGCGGGCCTTGCAGGCCCAGCGGCTCGCCCTTGACGTCATCGCCCACAACATCGCCAACGCCAACACCCCCGGCTATTCCCGGCAGGTGGCCCGCCTCGAAACCACCCCGCCCTACCCCTGGCCCGGCCTTACCCGGGGCGCCGGGGCCGGTCAGCTGGGCACCGGGGTGCGGGCCGCCGAAATCGACCGGCTCCGGGACGCCTTCACCGACCTTCAGCTCCGCCAGCAGCTCGGCCTGACCGGCCACTACACCGTCCTGGCCGACGGCTACGCCCAGGTGGAGGCCGTTTTCAACGAGCCGTCGGACTCCGGCCTTAACCAGCAGCTGGGCCGGTTCTGGGGCGCCTGGCAGGAGCTGGCCCTGAGCCCCCAGGATACCGCCATCCGGGTGGGCCTCATCGAGTCGGCCAGAAACCTGGCCGGCCTCTTCAACCGGATGGCCGCTCAGCTCAAACTGCTTCAGCGGGACCTGGACTTCCGGGTGGTCAACAAGGTGGCCGAACTTAACGAGCTTGCCGACCGCATCGCCCGCCTCAACGCCCAGATCGGGCAGATTCAGGGGACCGGCCAGAACCCCAACGACCTGCTGGACCAGCGGGACGCCCTCCTCGACAGCCTCGCCCGCATCGTCCGGGCCGCCTACGTCGAGGCCCCCAACGGCCAGGTGACCGTTTACGTCGGCGGCCGAATGCTGGTCCACAACGAGCAGACGTTCGGCCTTTCCACGGTGCCGGGGCCGGGGGGCTTTGCCGAGCCGGTCTGGGCCGGGGACGGGGCGCCGGTCGCCCTGGGGGACGCCCCCGGGGAGCTGGCCGCTTACATTCACCTGCGGGATACGGTCATTCCGGGGAAGCTGGCCGACCTTAACAACCTGGCGGCCGCCCTCGCCGGGGCGGTGAACGCCGCCCACCAGGCCGGCTACGGCCTCGACGGCTCCACCGGCCTCGACTTTTTCGTGTTCACGGCCGGGGATGAGGCCGCCTCCTTGGGGGTGGCCCCGGCCGTGGCCGCCGACCCCTTGAAGGTGGCGGCCGCCCTGAGCCCCGGCTCCCCCGGGGACGGCCGAAACGCCCTTAACATCGCCCAGCTTCAGTACCAGCCCCTGATGCTTTCGGGCACGACGACCCTGGGGGAGTTCTACCAGCAGGTTGTGGGCCGGCTGGGCCTGGAGGCCCGGCAGGCCGAGGACCAGAAGGCCAACCAGGAGGTGGTTCGGGGCTACCTGGAGGGCCGCCGGGACGGCTTCTCCGGGGTCTCCCTGGACGAGGAGGCCGGGCGGATGGTGCTTTACCAGCGGGCCTTTGAGGCCGCCGCCCGGAGCCTTTCGGTGCTGGACGAGGTTTTAGACCACCTGATCAACCGCACCGGCCTGGTCGGACGGTAGAAGGAGGGGCCCATGCGCATCACCCAGCGGCAGATCGGCGAGCAGGTCCTTTCGGATATTGCGGCCGCCTTTGAGCGGCTCAACCGCTACCAGCGTCAGGTTTCCTCCGGCCGGAGGCTGACCCGCCCGGCCGACGACCCCACCGGCACGGCCTCCACCCTGGGCTACCGGGCGGCCCTCCTTCGGGTGGAACAGCACCTGACCAACATCGACCGGGCCCGGAGCTGGCTTTCGGCCACCGATTCGGCCCTGAGCGACCTGAGCCTCACCCTTCAGCGGGCCCGGGAGCTGGCCGTGCAGGGGGCCAGCGACGGCCTCTCCGCCGACGACCGCCGGCGCATCGCCCTGGAGGTCCGCCAGCTGCTGGGCCACACCTTCCAGCTGAGCAAGGCGATGCTGGGGGACCGGTATCTCTTTTCGGGGTTTAAGGTTACGACCCCCCCGTACAGCCCCGCCCCCGACGAGTACGACGTCCCGGCCCCGCCCCCCTACCAGGGGGACGGCGGCCAGATGCCCGCCGAGGTGGAGGCCGGGGCCGCCATTATTTTCAACCTTACGGCCGACCAGGTTTTCGGCCCGGCCATCGGGGCCCTCATCCAGCTCCGGGACGCCCTGGACTCCGGAAGTTCGGCGGCGGTGGGGGCGGCTTTGCCGGCCCTCGACCAGGCGATAAACGCCGCCGTCGACGGCCGGGTGGTGGTCGGCGCCAGGCTCAACCGGCTGGAGGCGGCCGAAAACCGCCTGCTGGACCTCAGGCTTGCCCTCACGGAGCTTAAGTCCAAAACCGAGGACGTCGATTTCGCCGAGGCCACCACCCACCTGGCCATGGCCGAAGCGGCCTACCGGGCCGCCCTGATGGGCTCGGCCCGGATGATTCAGCCCAGCCTGCTGGACTTCTTAAAGTAACAAGGGGGCAATTCATGCTGGAGAGTTTCGGAACGGCCAGCATCAGCGGCGTAATTTCGGGCATAAACTGGGACCAGTTCGTCGAGAAGCTCATCGCCCTGGAGCGGCGGCCCATCGCCCGGCTCCAGGAACGGCGGACGGCCGTGGAAAACCAGAAAAAGCTCCTCGGGGACTTCCGGGCCAAACTCGCCGACCTCAAGCTGGCCCTTTCTAACCTCACCCTGCGGGGGGTGGTCCTGGCCCGGACGGCCTCGGCCGACGGCCCCGCCGTCGGGGTGAGCGCCGGGCCCGACGCCGCGCCCGGAACCTTCCAGGTGACCGTCTCCCAGCTGGCCACCGCCACCGCGGTCCGGAGCGCCTCGGCCCTGGGTCAGCCGGTGGACCCGTCGGTCCCGCTGAGCCAGGCGGGCCTGGGGGTCTCCGTCACGGCCGGGACCTTTTCGATAAACGGGGTGAGCATAAGGGTCGACCCGGCGGCGGATACCCTCAACGACGTCATCAACCGGATAAATAACAGCGGGGCCGGGGTGACGGCCTCCCTGGCCCCCGACGCCGACGGCCGGCCCAACATCTTAAGGCTGGAGTCGGCAAACCCCATTCAGCTGGGGAGCGGCGCCGACACCAGCAACTTTCTTACGGCCACCCGACTTCTCAACGGGGTCCAGAGCTTTAACGGCTCCGTCTACCGGGTGGACGGGGCCGGAAACCTGGGGGTGGCAAGCCTTTCGGCCCCCCTCACCGGCGCCCGCCTGGCTACCCCGATAACCTCGGACGGAAGCTTCAAGATAAACGGGGTTGAGATAGCCTACCGGGCCGGCGAGAGCCTGAGCACGGTTATAAGCCGGATAAACGCGTCGGCGGCCGGGGTGACGGCCGCCTACGACCCCCTCCGGGACCGCCTGATTTTGACCAGTAAGGCGACCGGGGAAACCCGGATAACCCTGGAGGATATCTCCGGCAATTTCCTGGCCGCCACGGGCCTGCTCTCGGCCGCCCAGGAGCTGGGCCAGAACGCCCGGTTCACCATCAGCACCGTGAACGGCGGCCAGCCCCTCTCAAGCCCGAGCAACCGGATAACCGGCCTGGTTCCGGGGGTAACCCTTGAGCTCAAGCAGGTGACCTCCGGTCCGGTCAACGTCACCGTGGCCGTGGACGCCGCCTCCGGCCTTAATGCGGCCAAAGAGCTGGCCGCCAAGGTTAACGCCCTCCTGGACTTCGTGGCTGACCAGACCCGCTACGACCCGAACACCCGGACCGCCGGGCCCCTTATGGGCGACGCCACCGTGAGCCTGGTGGCCGCCCGCCTCCAGACGGCCCTGTCCGGGCCGGCCGCGGGGGTGACCGGCCCTTACCGGAGCCTGGCCGACGTGGGGATTTCCACCGGCCCCATCGGCAGCGCCCCCGGCACGGCCACCCGCTACCAGGTGGACGAGGCCAGGTTCACCCGGGCCCTCCAGGAGAACCCCGAGGCGGTGTTCGCCGTTCTGAACGCCGTTGCCGGGGATGCGGCCGGTTACCTGGACTCGGTCCTCAAGACGGGGGGTATGCTCAGCATCCACGAGGACGGCCTTAACGGCCAGCTCCGGGGCCTGGACGAAAGCATCCGCCGGCTCGAAGAGAGCCTGGCCCGCCGGGAGGATTACCTCCGGCGCCAGTTTGCCGCCATGGAGACCCTGCTGGCCCAGCTTCAGGCCCAGAGCGGCCAGCTCGGGGCCCAGATTCTGCAGGCCCTGACTCAGCGGGGCGGCCGATGAAGGGCTTTGACGCTTACCGGCAGGCCGTTGTGGGCACCACCGACCCGGCGGGGCTGGTGGTTCTGCTTTACCGGCGGCTATCGGGCCTCCTCACCCTGGCCGCCGAGGCCGCCGATTCCGGCGACTGGGACCGGGCCCGGCCCCTCATCCTCAAGGCCCAGGAGGTGGTGGCCGAACTCTGGTCGGCCGTTGACATCGAGGCCGGGCCGGTGGCCCGGAACCTTTTTAAGATTTACGAGTTTATCTACCGGACCCTGGCCGAGGCCTACGTTCGCCGGGACGCCTCCAGGCTGGCCGGCCTCAAAGCGCAGGTGGAGGGGCTGAGGTCGGCCTGGGAAGAGGCGGCGGGGAGGGCCGGCGGTGGCTGACCCCGAGATGCTGGTCCGAAGGCTGGTGGAGCTTACCGAGCGGCGGACGGAGGCTCTGGCCCGGGCCCACTGGGAGGCGGCGGTGGCCATCGGGGCGGAGCGGAGCCGGATTATCGAGGCCCTCCTGGCCCAGGGGGCCTGGCAGACCCTCTCGCCGGAGGCGGTGCGCCTCATCGAGGCGGTGGTGGCGGCCGACCGGGAGGCCCTGCGGCAGGTGCAGGCCGAGGTGCTGAAGGTCAAAGAAGAGCTGAAGAGGGTCCGGCAGGCCCGCCGGACCCTGCGCCGGTACATGCCCCCACCCCATGAGGAGGGCGGATACGAGCGGCGGGCCTAGGGGGCTCTCCCGCCGGGAGTTTTTCGGCCTGGGGCTCCTTTTGGGGGCCGTGGCCGGCTGCGGCCGGGCGCCCCTGGCCCGGGGCCTTCCCTCCCCAACCCCGACCCCGCCGACGCCCACGCCCACCCCGACCCCGCCGGTTGTGGGCCCGGCCACCTCGGCCGAGGAGGCGATGGCCCGGGTGATCCCGGCCGCCGTGCCGGTGCGGGCCGGACCCCGCCGGCCGCCCCCGGTCCGGCTGGTAGTTCCCAGCATCGGCCTGGACAGCAAGGTGGTGCCGGTGGGGACCCGGACGGATGCGGCCGGGAATCTCATCTGGGAGACGGCGGCCTTTGCGGTGGGGCACCACCGGGGGACGGCCAGTCCCGGGGAGCCGGGGAAAATCGTCCTTTCGGGGCACATCTCCAGCCCCCGGGAGGGGAACGTCTTCCACCGGCTCCCAGAGCTTCAGGTTGGGGCGGCCGTGATTTTATACACCCTTGAGACGGCCTATCTTTACCGGGTGGTGGGGCGGGAGGTGGTCCTGCCGACGGAGGTCCGGGTGCTGGAGCCGACGGACCGGGAGCTGGTGGTGCTGATAACCTGCGTTCCCGACGGCATCTACAGCCACCGGCTGGTGGTCACCGCCGAGCGGGTTTAAAAGGGCCCCGGTGGGCCGCCGGCCAGTACGAAAGTACCTGGCCGACCCGTTGACAGGCCGCCGACTGGCGGTTATGATTAAGGTGACCTGCCGGCAATCGGGCGGGTTGTTTCCCCATAGCCGAGCGGAAGTAAGCGGTCCCCAAGCGGCCCCCTTAGCGG
>DAOTYJ010000089.1:0-5150 GCA_034434875.1 Dehalococcoidia bacterium
AGCTCAGCTGGGAGAGCGCGGCGCTCGCATCGCCGAGGTCGGGGGTTCGAGTCCCCCTATCTCCACCGGGCCGAAGTGGCGGAACCTGGCAGACGCGCTGCGTTCAGGGCGCAGTGGGCGCAAGCCCGTGCGGGTTCAAATCCCGCCTTCGGCACCGGGGGCGGCCCCGACAAGGGCCATTGGCAGGGTCCGCGTGGCGACATGCGGACCAAGGTGGGCGGCTTCGCCCGCCCAAGGCCGTGGTCAGTCGGGGCCGCCCCCTTTTAAAGGCCCAGCCCGCCCGGCTCAACCACGCTCCCTAAAAGTAGCTCTCTTAAAACCAGGGGCGCCAGCCCCAACCAGTCGACCACCTCCGCCACCGCCGGCCTTCGGAAGTGTCGGGTGTAGTCCAGCTCAAAGGTCACCCCCATCTGCCCCGCGCCCCCGTGACCGGCCAGGTAGACCCGAAAAGCTCCTCCGGATGGGGGCCGTGGAAGGTGGCCGCCAGCCGGAACCCCTCGACCCGGTCGGCCAGGGGGTGGGCCAGGACCGGGTAGACCCGGAAGAACTGCCCCAGAGCCCGGGCCTCCGGCGGAAGCCCCAGACTGACGGTGCAGCCGAGGGTTGCCGCCTCCACCTGTCCGGGCTCGAAAGCCCCCAGGTAGGCCTCCAGGACGGCCCCGGCCAGGCGCTGAAACTCCCCCCAGTCGACCCCCAGGCCGTCGTGGCCGAGCCTCAAAACCGAAGGGGCGGCCTGGATATTCCAGGGCTCCCAGGTCAGCTCAACCTCGTGGGGGCCCGCGGCCGCCAGGCGGATGTCCGGAAGAAGGGCCTTAAGCTCCGCTCCGAACCGGGCGGCCGGCCCGGGGCCGTGGGACCGGGCCGGGCCCCCAGGCCGCAGATAACAGATAAAATGACACCTGACCCGGCCTTCGGGCATCTCCGCTTCGCAGTCGCTCCGGAGGTCCAGGGGCCGCCCTCCGGGAGCAGCCCCGCCGGCCCCCTAATGCCGGGGCAGGTCCACCACGGCCCGGCCGGTTAAGACCCGCTCGCCCCGCTGGTTATCAATCCAGACCTCGCAATCGGCCTGGGTCTTGCCCCCCTCGGTCCTCACCTGCTCCACCCTACCCCGGCAGGTCAGGACATCCCCGGGCCGGACCATCGCCGTGAAGCGCACGCCCAGGCGGCGCAGGTTCGTGGGCCCGACCCAGTCGGTGAGCATCTGGGCCACGAAGGCCATGCTGAGCATCCCGTGGGCGATGACCGTCGGCCCAACCCCGGACTGGGTGGCGATTTCGTCGTCCAGGTGGATGGGGTTAAAGTCGCCGGAGGCCCCGGCATACTTGGCCAGCTGAACCCGGGTGATGGGGCCCTTGGTCAGGGCCGGGATCTCGTAACCGGGTTTGATTTCTAAAAGCTTCGGCTCGACCACGGCTTGCTACCTCCGGATTCCGGTGCTGCGGGCGATGGCCACAAGCTCGCCGAAATGGTTAACGTAGCGGCTTTCGGTGACCACGAAGAGCATCCGGCCGGTGCGCCCGGCCTTCTCGTAGATGTCGACGATGCGGCTGGTCATCGTGATGACGTCCCCGGCCTGAACCGGCCGGAACCACTCATACTCCTGCTCCCCGTGGATGGCCACCCGGCCGTAGGGGATCCGAAACAGGGTCTCATCCCGCCGCTGCCAGGGCCAGCGGCCGATGGTGGTAAGAAAAGTCGGGGGCGCAATGATGCTCCGAAAACCCTTGGAACGGGCGTAGTCTTCGTCGTAGTAGAGGGGATTGGGGTCGCCGATGGCGTCGGCAAACCGCCGGATCTGCTCGGTGTCCACCACCACCGTCACCGGGGGCGACTCCCGGCCGATAAGGGCCCGAATCTCGTCGGGAAGGGTTCCGGCTTCGGACATCGGGTTCCTCCCACCAGGGTTCTCTGGTTGATGATAGCAGGCCCGGGCCGGAGGTGCAAGGCGGGGAAAGGGGGCCGAGTCGGTCTGTAAGCCGGGTTCTGTACGGCCGGGATTCCCCGGCCGCGGTGGCCATCCATCTGGGGTGACGGTTACCCGCCACCTCTAGCGGCCTACCCGGGGGCTCGGACGGGCACGCCTCAACGCCCCCTGCTTGGCCTTGCTCCGGGTGGGGTTTGGCCAGCCAGCCGGTCACCCGGCTGCTGGTGCGCTCTTACCGCACCTTTTCACCCTTACCGGACGGCTAAGACGGCCGCCCGGCGGTTTGGTTTCTGTGCCACTTTCCGCGGGTCGCCCCGCCTGGGTGTTACCCAGCACCCTGCCCGTGGGAGCCCGGACTTTCCTCGGGCCCAGACCCGGAAGGTCTGGGCCCGCGGCCACCCGACCGGCTCGGCCCCCACTTTAAATTTTATCGCCTTTTGCCGCCTCCTGCTGGGCGAGCTGGCGCAGGACGAACTTCTGGATCTTGCCGGTGGAGGTCTTCGGAAGCTCGGGGACGAATTCGACCTTCTTGGGGGCCTTAAAGTGGGCCAGCCGGTCCCGAACCCACCGAATAAGCTCCTCGGCCGTGGCCGACATTCCCGGCTTGAGCACCACGTAGGCCTTCGGGACCTCCCCCCAGTAGGGGTCGGGCACCCCGACCACGGCCACCTCCAGGACGGCCGGGTGGGAGTAGAGGACGGCTTCAACCTCGACGGAGGAGATATTCTCCCCGCCGGAGATGATGATGTCCTTTTTGCGGTCCCGGAGCTCGATGTAGCCGTCGGGGTGCCAGACGGCCAGGTCGCCGCTGTGGAACCAGCCGCCCTTAAAGGCCTCGGCCGTAGCCTCCGGGTCCTTGAAGTAGCCGGCCATCACCGTGTTGCCCCGCATCACCACCTCCCCCAGGGTCCGCCCGTCCCGGGGCACATCCCCCATCTGCTCGTCCACCACCCGGAGGTGGGTGGCCGTTGGGTGGGGGATGCCCTGCCGGGCCTTAAGCCGGGCCCGCTCCTCGGGCGGTAGCCGGTCCCAGTCCCCCAGCCACTCGCAGAGGGTGTTGGGCCCGTAGGTTTCCGTAAGGCCGTAAAGGTGGATAAGCCGGCCGCCGAGCCGGTCTTCGACGTCGGCGATTACCTGGGGGGCCGGCGGGGCCCCGCCGGTGGCGACCACCACCGGGTGGGGAAAGCGCCGCCCGGCCTGGACGCCGTAGTTGGTCAGGGCGATAAGGACCGTCGGGGCGGCGCAGAGGTGGGTCACCCCCCGCCGCTCCACCTCATCGAAGATCTGGGCCGGGTCGGCCCGCCGCAGGCAGACGTGGGTCGCCCCCACGGCGGTGACGGCCCAGGTGTAGCACCAGCCGTTGCAGTGGAACATGGGTACCACCCAAAGGTACACGCTGTTGACGTTGAGGCCGACGGAGAGGCAGTCGCCCAGGGCGTTAAGATAGGCCCCGCGGTGGGTGTATACCACCCCCTTGGGCCGGCCGGTGGTGCCCGACGTGTAGTTTAAGGTGATGGGTTCCCGCTCGTCTTCGACCAGGGGCCCGACCTCCGCCCCCAGGTGGGACCCGATAAAGCTTTCGTAATCTTCGCCCAGCAGCTCCGCCGGGGAACCCTCATCCCGGATGACCACCACCTTGCCGAGGCCGTCGGGCAAAGACTTGGGCAGCAGGTGGAGAAACTGCCCGTCGATGATAAAAACCTTCGCCCCGGAGTGGCCGAGAATGTACTCGACCTCTCCCGGCGAGAGCCGGATGTTGATGGGCACGAGAATCCCCCCGGCCAGGGGCACCCCGTAGTGGGCCTCCAGCATCGGCGGGGTGTTCGGGGCCAGAATCGCCACCCGGTCGCCCTTTTCGATGCCCGCCGACCGGCAGGCGGCCGCCAGGGCATGCACCCGCCGGTTAAACTCGGCGTAGGTCCAGGCCTGGTCCCGGTAATAAACGGCCGGCTTGCCCCCAAGGAAATTGGCGGCCCTTTCGAGAAACCGGAGGGGGGTTAAAAGGTCGATAAAAACGTCCTGGTAGGAGACCGCAACGAACTCTTCGAGGGGGAAGGTCTTTTTGGACTCCACCATGGTGAGCCTCCTTGGCCTCGGGCTGCTCACTACTAGTTTAGGCGGGCCCGCCGCCTGGGGTCAAAATTTTTTTGACACCCGGACGGTTGCGGTGTTATTTTTAGGTGTCATTTCCGGGCCGTAAAAGGAGGGCAAAGGAATGCGCCGGTTCAGCCGTCGGGGGTTTCTGAGCGGGGCGGTTGCCGTCGGTGCCGCCGGGGTTCTGGCCGCCTGCGCCCCCACCCAGGCCCCAGCCCAGCCGGCAACCCAGGCCAGGCCGCTGGGGGTGGACACCATCAAGATCGGGGCCATGGGGGCCCTTTCGGGGGCCCACGCCGACTACGGCCGGCAGATCAACATGGGGCTGGAGCTGGCCAAGGAGGAGATCAACGCCAACGGCGGCATCCTGGGCAGCATGATTGAAACCCGCATGCTGGACGAGGAGCTCAAGGCCGACGTGGGCGTCCGCAACACCCGCCAGCTCGTCCAGGACTGGGGCGCCCACTTCCTGGTGGGGGTCGACTCCAGCGGGGTGGCCATGGCCATCGGGCCCATCCTGCCGGAGCTGGACCGCATCTTCACCCACGCCGCCACCCACCGCCTCACCGAGGAGCTTGTTTACGAAAAGAAGATAAAGCAGATCTTCCGGATAAGCGTTCCCGTTTACCAGGATTCTATTGTGGCGGCCTACGTCTTCCGGGATAAGCTTCCCCAGGCCCGGCGGTTTGCCACCATCGGGGCCGACTGAGTACGGCCGGGCCGTCTGGGCCCTCTTCAAGGAATACATGAAGCGGTTCCGGCCCGAGGCCGAGTTTGTGGCGGAGGCCTGGGCGCCTTTCCTGACGACGGATTTTTCGTCCCACATCGCCGCGGTGATGGCCGCCAATCCCGACGTTATCGTCGCAACGCCCTGGGCCGGGGAGGCCGTGACCCTTTTGCGCCAGGCAGTTCAGCTGGGGGTCTTTGACAGGATTCAGGCCTGGTGGCAGGCGATGGGCGGGTCGGTGGACGTCCTCGAGGGGATTAAAGGGGAGGTTCAGGCCAACGCCTTCAAGGGCAAGCTGTGGGCCACGGCCCGCTACATCCACAACTACCCCGATACTCCGGAGAATCGGGCCTTTGTGGAAAAGTTCCAGAAGCGCTGGGCCAGGTTCCCCAACTACTCGGCCGA
>DAOTYJ010000090.1:0-8488 GCA_034434875.1 Dehalococcoidia bacterium
GCCCCGGAGCCCGGCCGTGCGCCCCTATAGCCCAGAAGGCCTAAAATAAAAACCGTGGAGCTTACGCCCGAAGCCCTCAAAACGTATCGCAACGGCTGGCGGCGGCGAAGGGCCGCCCGGGACGCGGCCCTGGCCGCCCGCCGGGACCGGGCCTGGCAGGTGGCCCGCCAGGCCGCCCGCCTCCTTCGGGAGGCCTACGGCGCCCGGGGGGTGTGGGTCTTCGGCTCCCTGGCCCGGGGCCGCCTCGACGAGGCGTCGGATATCGACCTGGCCGTTTCCGGTCTGCCGGAGGCCGTGTATTTCCGGGCCGTCGGCGAGCTTCAGGCCCTCGACCCGGACTTCGCCGTCGACCTGGTCCGGGTCGAGGACGCCCCCGAGTCCCTGCGAAAGCGGGTCGAAGCCGAAGGAATTTCCCTTTGAGCGCCGACCATCTGCCCCTCATCGGCCGGGTCTGGGAAGAGTTCCAGGAGGTCCGCCGGGCCGCCGAGCGGGCGGCGGAGCTTTCCCAGAAAGCTCGGCAGACCGGCGACGACGGCTACTGGGATGGGGCGGCCCTCAACCTTCACAGCTTCTACACCGGCCTTGAGCGGATCTTCGAGGCCATCGCCCGCGAGGTGGACGGCCGGCTTCCCCGCGGCCCGGACTGGCACCGTGACCCTCTTGGGCAGATGTCGGCCGAGATCCCCGGCATTCGGCCTCCGGTTCTTTCCCGAGAAACCCGGGCGTGCCTGGATGAATACCGGGGTTTTCGGCACATTGTGCGCCGCGTTTACACGTTTAACCTTAACCCGGAGCGGGTTCGAACCCTTGCCGAGGGGGTAAAGGACTGCCTGGGGCTGGTTCGCCGCGACCTGGAGCGGTTCACCGCCTTTTTACGGTCCGTCGACTCGGCCGAAGAGGCCCTTTAGGTTAGGAGCCGTCGAAGGCGCGGACGATAAGACACGAGTTGTGGCCGCCGAAGCCGAAGGCGTTGGACATCGCCACCCGCACCCGGGCCGGCCGGGCCTTGTTGGGCACGTAGTCCAGGTCGCACTCCGGGTCGGGGTTCTCTAAGTTTATGGTCGGGGGCAGAACCTGGTCCCGGATGGCCAGCACGCAGAAGGCCGCCTCGATGGCCCCCGCCGCCCCCAGAAGGTGGCCCGTCATCGACTTGGTCGAGCTTACCGCCAGCCGGTAGGCGTGCTCCCCGAAAACGGCCTTGATGGCCTGGGTCTCCGTCCGGTCGTTGAGGGGCGTGGAGGTGCCGTGGGCATTGATATAGTCGACCTCGGTGGGAGCCAGGCCGGCCTTGCGCAGGGCCATGGCCATGGCCCGGGCCCCGCCCTCGCCGTCCTCGGCCGGCTGGGTGATGTGATAGGCGTCGGCCGTAAGGCCGTAGCCCACCACCTCGGCCAGGATGGGCGCCCCCCGGCCCAGGGCGTGCTCTAAGGTCTCCAGAACCAGCACCGCCGCCCCCTCCCCCAGCACGAACCCGTCCCGGTCCCGGTCGAAGGGCCGGGAGGCCGCCTTCGGGTTGTCGTTTCGGGTGGACATCGCCCGGGCGGCGTTGAAGGCCGCCAGGGCGATGGGGCAGATGGGGGCCTCGGCCCCCCCGGCCAGCATCACCTGGGCGTCCCCCCGCCGCAGAATCTCGTAGGCGTTGCCGATGGCGTCCCCGCCCGAGGCGCAGGCCGAGACGGTGCAGAAGTTCGGCCCCCTGGCCCCCAGCAGGATGGAAAGATAGCCCCCGGCCATGTCCACGATCATCATCGGCACCAGGAAGGGGGTCACCCGGCCGGGCCCCCGCTCAAAAAGGACCTTAAACTGCTCCGAAAGGGTGATGATCCCCCCGATGCCGCTCCCGATGATGACCCCCACCTGGTTCGGGTCGGTCCTGGCCAGGTCTAAGTCGGCGTTCTTTAAGCTCTCCCGGGCGGCGGCGATGGCAAACTGCGTAAACCGGTCCGTCCGCCGGGCGTCCTTGCGGTCCATGTAGTTTAAGGGGTCAAAGCCCTTGACTTCGGCGGCGAACCTGGTTTCGAAGGGGGAAGGGTCAAAGGCGGTGATGTAATCGACCCCGCTTTCGCCCCGCAGGACGGCCTGCCAGGTGCTCTCGGTATCCAGTCCGAGGGGGCTGATAATTCCGATGCCCGTTATAACAACGCGGTGGCCCATACTGTGCGAAAAACCTCCGCTGTTATGTTAGCAGAATCCGGGCACCTCCAGCCGGAGCCGGCCGAGAAGACCCGGTATCCCTTCCAGCAGGTCGGAGGCGAGCAGGCCGGCCCGGCCGCACCGGACCCGGAACCCCTCGGCGGCCGCGGCGTGGAGCCAGACCCCCGCCCGGGCTGCCGCCCCGCCCTCGACCCCCTGGGCCATCAGCCCGACGATAAGCCCGGCCAGGACGTCCCCGGTTCCGGCCGAGGCCAGGGCGGCGCTGGCAAAGGGGCTTACGGCCGCCGAGCCGTCAGCCGAGCCGATGAGGGTGAAGGCCCCCTTGAGCACCACCGTTCCCCGGATTCGGGCCGCAAACTCGAGGACTGCCCGGAGCCGGCTGGGCTGGTCGGCCGGGACCGGGCCGCCCAGAAGCCGGGCGAACTCCCCCGGGTGGGGGGTGAGCACGGCCCCCGCCGGCAGTTCCCCGCTGAGCTCGGGCCGGCGGGCCAGCCAGTTCAGGCCGTCGGCATCGACAACAAGCCTGCCGGGCCGGGCCCGGCGGATCACCGCCGCGACCAGCTCCCCGGCATAGGGTTCCTGCCCCAGGCCGCACCCGACCAGGACCGCATCGGCCCCGGCAACTGCCGCCGCAACGGCTTCCGGGGCCGCCGGGTCGGCCGGGTCGTAGGGCAGATAGACCGCCTCGGGCAGGCCGGCGGCAATGGCCGCCCGGATCTCGGCCGGAACGGCCAAGGTCACCAGGCCAGCCCCAACCCGGTAGGCCGCGGCCGCCGCCAGCCGGGCCGCCCCGACATACTGCCGGGAGCCCACCACCATCAGCACCCGCCCGAACGTCCCCTTGTGCCCGGAATCCGACCGGGCGGGAAGCAGTCTGGCCACCGTCGCCGGGGCGAGGACTGAGACCGGCTCGGCTGGGCGGGCGGTCGGGGGAATACCGATATCCGCAACCAGAACCTCGCCCGCAATGTCGGCGGCCTGGGGGTTAAAGAGGCCGAGCTTGGGAAACCCAAGGGTCACCGTGAAGTCGGCCGGAAACGCCGCCGGGTCGGGAATACCGGTGTCGGCATCCAGGCCGGTGGGCAGGTCCAGGGCCGCCAGGGCCGGCCGGCGGACGGCAAAGATGGGCCGGCCGGTGAGGGAGCCCGCCGGCCGCTCCCACACCCAGGGGCGGGGCCGGGCGGGGCGGGGCAGGTCCCGGACGGCCCGGAGCAGGGCCTGGAGGGTTCCCGTGATCGGCCGGGAACGGCCCGTCCCCAAAAGGCCGTCCAGGATCAGGTCGGCCTCAGCCACCCACCCGGCCGCCTCCCCCAAGGCCTCGCCCTCCAGCCGGGCCAGAATGGGTATCCCCCGGTCCCGGCAGAGGCTCAGCTTCGGGTCGTCGGGCCGCTGGCGGTTCCAGGTGATGACCCGGACCCGGGCGCCCCAATCGAAAAGGTGCCGGGCGGCCACCAGGGCATCCCCGCCGTTGTTGCCGGGCCCGACCAGAACCAGAATCTCCCGGCCGGCAACATCCCCCAGGTAGAAATCCCGAACCCGGGCGGCGACCTCCCGCCCGGCGTTCTCCATCAGCAGGTCGGTGGAGACCCCGGCCCCGGCCGAGGCTTCCTCAAGCCGGCGCATCTCGGCCGTCGAGACGACCGGGATGCTAGCCGTCCCCAAAGGCGACCACAAAGGCGATGGCCAGCTCATCGGTGTGGGTCAGGCTTATCTCAAAATGGGTCAGGCCGAGGTCGGCGGCCCGGGCCAGGGCCCGCCCGTAAAGATAGACCTGGGGCTTGCCCCGGCGGTTCGGGAGGATCTCAATCTCCCGCCAGGCCACGCCCCGGATGCCCGTTCCCAGAGCCTTGCTGACGGCCTCCTTGGCCGCAAATCGGGCGGCCAGCTCCGCCACCCGGCCCCGGCAGAAGGCCAGCTCCCTGGGGGTATAGACCCGCTGTTCGAACCGGGCCCCGAACCGCTCCAGGGCCGCCGCAATTCGCCCGATTTCAATGGCGTCAACCCCGGTGCTCAGCTTCATTTTCGGCCTTGATTATACGGCCTCGGCCCGGGCCGGCGCAGGGGAAGTCACGGCGCGGGGGCCATCGCCAGGCCGCTAGCACCTTCAACGTGTTCCCCGCCCGCCAGGGACGGAGGTGGAGGCCCCTGGGAGCGACCCCAGGCCTTTCCGGTTTTCGGAGTTTGCGGTCGGGGGTCAGGGGGAAAGCCCTGGGGCGACCCCGAACCGGCAGTCCGGCCGGCCTGTGGTAGAATTCCGTGGAGACGAACCGCATAACGGGGCCGCAAAAATGGGCTTTCTTTCCGAACGGGATGCCGACTACCTGCGGCGTCTCTTCGCCGAGCGCCTGACTGACCCGGTAACCGTAAAGCTTTTCACCCGGGAGTCGAAGCTGGTTCTCCCCGGCGTCCGGGACTGCCCGACCTGCCGGGATACCCGCCTTATTCTCGAGGAGCTCGCCGGCCTCTCGGAAAATATCCGCCTTGAGGTCCACGATGTCTTTGCCGAGCCGGAGCTGGCCCGCCAGGCCGAAATCTTTGACGTGCCCGCCGTCATCCTTGAGGGCAAAAATGCCGGCCGGGTCCGGTTCTTCGGCCTGCCGGCCGGCTACGAGTTCGCAACCCTGGTGGAGGACCTGGTCGACGTCAGCCGGGGTGAAACGGCCCTGGCCGGTGAGACCCGCCGACAGCTGGCCGGCCTCCCGTCGCCGGTTTTAATCCGGGTCCTGGTGACCCCGACCTGACCGTGGTGCCCGATGGCGGCCAGGCTGGCCCACCAGTTCGCCATTGAGTCAGCCCGGGTGACGGCCGACGTCATCCAGGTGAACGAGTTTCCGGACCTGGTCCAGCGCTACCGGGTCCGGGGCGTGCCCAAGGTGGTTATTAACGAAAAAGTTCAGTTTGAGGGAGCCGTTCCTGAAGCCCAGTTTATCAGCCAGGTCTTGCTGGCCGTAAACGGCCGACCCAAACCCACCGCTGAACAGGAAGGAGTCGATGGTTGACGCTGCCACCCGCGCCGTAATTCAGGACCTGCTTCTGCGAACCACCGGCCTGCGCTTCGATGAAGGCGGGGTCATTGAACGGCTCATTGAGGCGGCCCAGCACAAGACGGTCGCCCTCCTGGAAGACGCCCAGCGCCGGGCCCTGGCCAACGGCCGGACGGTGGTCCAGGCGATGGACCTGGCCCTCCTGCCCGGCCTGAGCCGGGCCCTGGCCGAACTCAGACCCCATCTGCTGAAAGAAGACATCCATCGGGTCCTCCACAGCCTGGCGGAACTGCCCTTCTCGGGCCAGGTCGATGAGGAGGTCAAGGAGCTGGTGCCCCTTCTTATCGGCACCCTCATTGTCGTCCTCGGCCGGACGGTGAAGGGGATCGGCCTGCCCGGCGCCCTTCCCACCGAGGAGCGGATCCGGCTCCTGGCCTCGCCGCCCAGCGACCGGCCGTCCGAGTCGGATGTCCGCCGCGCCGTCGAGGTGGTCGGCCTCTGGCTTTAAGGCCGGGGCGGCCGGTAGGCCTCGTTCGCCCCGCTGACGGCGAGACCTGGCCGCGGTCCGCCCCCAACCACGTAAATTACGTCGCCGAGAGCTACCGCCCCGAGGCCGTGGCGGGCCGTGGGCATGGGCGCCCGGGTCGTCCAGACGCCGACGGCCGGGTCGAACTCGTCGTTGTGGTTAAAGGTGCCGGCCGGGGATTCGCCCCCGAAGACGTACAGCCGGCCGAAAAGGACGGCCGCGGCGATGCCGCCCCGGGCCGTGGGCAGGGGCGGGGCCTGTTCCCAGCGGCCGGACCCGGGGTCGAAAACCTCCACCACCCGGAGATTCTCCGGGTTCCGGCCGGCCACCACGTAAATCCGGTCGCCGAGGACCCCGGCGGCCAGGTGGTCCCTGGGTGTGGGCATGGGGGGCAGGGGCTCCCAACGGTCGGCGGCCGGGTCGTAGCGGGCGGCTTCGGCCACGCTCTGCCCCCCCGGACCGAGCCCCCCGAACAGGTAAACCTGGCCCCGGTAAACCACCGCCGCCCCGGCCCCCCGGGGGGTGGGCATCGGCCGGGCGGTCCGCCAGACCCCCTCGGCCGGCCTCAGCCAGAAGACGTCGGCCACGGGGGTCATCGCCGTCCCGGCCAGGCCCCCGAAGACATAAAGCCGGTCGCCCACCGCCACCGCATGGGTATGGTGGACGGGTTTGGGCAGGGCCGGGCCCGCCGTCCAGCGGTCGGCGGCCGGGTCGTAAATTTCGACGGTGTCCACCGTCATCCCGAGGCCGTCGAACCCGCCGACAACGTAGATTTTGCCATCAAGGGCCGCGGCCGCCACCTCCGTCCGGGGGGTGGGCATCGGCGCCCCGGTCGTCCATTCCCCGGCCGGACTCGCCGGCGGGGGCGAGGTCACCGTCGGCCCGGGCCCCACCCCCCGGACGTACCAGACGTAGAGCAGGCCGAGGAGGCCCACCAGGACGGCCCCCAGGCCGAGTATAATCCGACGGGTCCGGCGGGGACGTGCGTGCAACCTTAAACCCAATATAACCGGAGGGAGGGTAAAGATGCTACCGTGAAGTGGCCGGACAACGCCCGCTGCGCGGTGATGCTCACCTTCGACCTGGACGCCGAGACCCTGATGCTTTACCGGGACCCGGCCAACACCCAAAAACCGGTCCTTCTCTCCATGGCCCGATACGGCCCGACCAGCGCCGTCCCCGAAATCCTCGACCTCCTGGGCCGCTTCGGCCTCAAGGCGACGTTTTTCGTCCCCGGGTGGGTCATCGAACACCACCCGGAGGCGGTCGGCCTCATTGTCCGGGCTGGCCACGAAATCGGTGCCCACGGCTACCTCCACGAGCGGCCCGACACCCTCCCCCGGGACGAGGAAGACCCCATCCTGGGTCGGAGCGTGGCCATTATCCGGGACGCGACCGGCCGCCCCCCGGCCGGGTTCCGGTCGCCGGCCTGGGAGTTCAGCCCAAGTACCCTGGAGCTCCTTGAAAAGCACGGGTTTCTCTACTCGTCTAACATGATGGACAGCATCTATCCCTACTGCCACCGGCGGCCGGACGGCATCCCGTCCCTGGTGGAACTCCCGGTCCACTGGAAACTGGATGACGCGCCCTTCTTTCTGTTTTTGCCGGGTCAGCAACGACCGATGGCCTCCATCGAAGGGGTCTTTAACACCTGGCGGGCGGAGTTCCGGGCCTACTACCGGCGGGGCGGCCTCTTTGTCCTTACCCTCCACCCTCAGCTCCAGCGGCCGGCCCGGCTGGACATGCTCGGACGGCTGATCCAGTATATTAGGGAGTTTCCCGGCGTCTGGTTCGCCACCGGCGAAGAGATTGCGGCCTATTTCCGCTCAGCCGTTAAAGATTAGCCGAAAGGAGCCGAAGCCATGGGCGAATATCTGCTCACCTCCGAACGGGTCGAGGTGGATGATTCCCTCGAGGCCGTCTACCGGCTCTTTCAGGCCCGGGGCTGGGGCGACGGCCTGCCGATTGTCCCACCAACCGAGGACCGGGTAAAAGGGTTCCTTGATTACACCGACCGGGACCCCCAGGAGGTCGTCGGGGTCATCCCGCCCCGCTGGGGCGAGGCCACCGTCGAGAAGGTCGCCATAAACGCCGTCATGGCCGGCTGCCTGCCCGAATACCTGCCCGTCATCATCGCCGCCGTCGAGGCCATGGCCGACCCGGCCTTCAACCTCTACGCCATCCAGGCCACAACCCACCCGGTGGCCCCCCTGGTCATCCTTAACGGCCCCATCGCCCGGGAGCTGGACGTAAACTCCGGCTACAACGCCTTCGGCCAGGGCTGGCGGGCCAACGCCACCATCGGCCGGGCGATAAGGCTCATCCTGATGAACATCGGCGGGGGCATTCCCGGCCGGCTGGACCGGGCAACCCAGGGCCAGCCCAGCAAGTACACCTACTGTGTGGCCGAAAACGAAGAAGCCAACCCCTGGGAGCCTCTGCACGTGGAGAAGGGCTTTGAACCCTGGGTGAGCACCGTTACGGTCATCGGGGGCGAGGCACCCCACAACATCAACGACCACGGCAGTACGACCGGCCTGGGGATTTTAAAGACCTTTGCCGGGGCCATAAGCGCCATCGGGACCAACAATTACTACCGGGGCGGGGAAATCCTGCTCGCCATCGGCCCGGAGCATGCCGAGACCCTGGCCCGGGACGGCTTTACCAAGGCCTCGATTCGGGAGTATATTTACGAGCACGCCCGCAACCCCTTGTCGAAATTTTCGGCCGAGAATGCGGCCATCTACCGGGAGGAGGCGGCCCGCCGGGGCCTTACCGTTGGGGATGACTACCTGGTGCCGGTGGTGGACGGGCCCGAAAGCAT
>DAOTYJ010000091.1:0-2700 GCA_034434875.1 Dehalococcoidia bacterium
GGACTGGATTTTGGATTAATTCATGACTCAACATTTTTGGTTGGTGGTGTTAAGGTAAATGATGAAATAATCATTACCCAAATTCATAAAATACCAAATGTTGATGCAAATCAACAGGCGTTAATGATTAAATCAATTGTTGGGAATCAACCTGTTTATGTTGATGCAGGGGCATTTAACCTTGTTTTCATCCAAATGTTACGTAATCACGGTTTAAATGTTCGTAATGCGTATCATAATAACGACCAACGCAATCAATTAATCATCTCAACGGCGATTCGATTCCGAAATTCAAAGATAAAATTTGTTCGTGAACTCAAAATTTGGATTAATGATTTAATCTCTGGATTTGAAAGTTACAATCGCCAATCAACGAATGAAAAAATCAGCAAATCATCAAGCGGAAAAGATGATTTAATTGATGCCTTAATCTACCTGGTTGGAAATCTGGAGAAGACGGGGGAGATTAAAATCGTGAATTCGTCATTGAATTTTTCGCAATTATGGGGTTCATTTTAATCATTAACAATCATAACGAATAAATACCCGTTAAACATAATAATGTTATGGATCAAGTCGTATGCGAATGGGATGAGCAGGCAGGAAAGTATACAATTATGGACGAAAGTCTGTATGATGAATTTTATAGTGCAAAAATACAGGAAATTAAATATGAGGACCACGGCAGAATAATATTCATTTTAACAGATTCTGGACGATACAAGGTTGAAAAACATAAAGGTAAAGAAAAAATCGTAAAATTAAATAGTGCTTGATTCCCCAACCCATTCCTCATTTATTTCTTTTTTGTTATCATCGATTTTTATTGACTTAACATCACGTGGATGAATATTTTTATCACAATATTTCTTAAATGGACAAGTTTTACACCATGGTCCATAATGGCGCAATGGTAAAACCATCGTCCGAAAAGACATATTAATTGCAGTTATTCTTGTTTTTAATTCATTTTCAATCTTTTTAATTTCATATTCCGAAAATGTGATTTGGATCGGTATTATTTGCAATTGTGTGAATCGTAACGGCAAAAATAACAATACGGCGTGTTCAACATTAAATCCTATTTGTCGTAAAACATACACATAAATCAATAATTGACGACGATGTTCAAATTTCAGATTCAATTTATTTCCAAATTGAACTTTAAAATCGACGATTGTCCATTTTTTCCCGTCAATTGAAAAAATCAAATCGGGTTTAACAACGATTCCTTCAGGGTCATTTTCATCCGTTAAACATTTACGAAACGGATTCCAACGAAATGTTTGCTCACTTATTATTTTTATTATCTGATCATCGTTTAATCGTAATTCACGTACATTTGAATCGGGACTTACGTTCAATTTTGTGTTTAAAATTTTCTCAATCGCTGTGTGTATTGCCCCGCCGATGAACGCTGAACGAATCAGAAATTGATTTGTTTGTGGAATAATACGTTGATGAGCATAGGCAGTTCTCAGATCGCAAGTATGGGTAAGTTCAGTACCTGAGAAATTGTTAGATGTCGAGATTAAGATGCAAATAGATCGTATACCTTTTGCATAATGGAATAAGTCAGTTGCGTTGTTGGAGTTTGTTGATCAATTTTACCAACCCCAATAGAAAAAAAATCATCAGTAGGTTTTTTCATACGTTTTCTTTTTGGCATAACTATATTTGTGCGATTGGTTATATAAACCTTTCGTTTTGAAATTGGTAAATATGAATGCATATTTAGGGTTATTAGAAATAAATTGTATCATTGGCTCATAATTTACCGTTGGCAGTGAAGATAATATATTTTCAAATTGAATGGGAGTTACGTCGTCAATAATAAACCATAATTGGGCATTGGGAAATTCATCATTTAAATCATGATTATAATCTTTGTAGATCAAAACATAATCAACATTCTGATTACCTCGAATGTTGTTCAAAATTTTATAATTTATGATCGCCAGACAGATCGAATCAGATGATGGTGTTGTGAATGGCGTAACCAATTTGAGATATAAATTTGTTACCCAATCAATATTGTTACTCACAAATTTTCCCAGACGAATTGGCGACCTAAACGATTTTATTCCAACGCTTTTGACATCAATTCCGTTTATCAATACCATAATTATAATTCTCAAAACAATATTAAAAATGTTATTAAACAGAAAATTTAAAACCATCGACATAAATAATTTCATATGCGTGTAGATAATGATAACCGTGTTATAAGGGCAATGAGAAAATTCAACATAAAAGTTGAACATTTTCACGATCCCATTATTTATAAATACCTGAAAGCATATATTTTGAACCCAACACCAGTGGCGGAAGCGAAATTGAAAGAGGTATTAAAATCAAGAGATCCAAATTGGTCCGTAAAGCCTAAACAAGTGATTAAACAAACTCACCAGACCCAACAAAAGGTTAAAGAAATTGAAGAGCAGGTTAAGAACGATCTCAACGAACGAATAAACAAGATTTTTGAAGAGGTGATTAACGAATGGCAACAAATTATGAAGTTTAAGCCTGTCGAACCCAGAAAGCAAATCGATATTGAAAAGCCAGAGAAAAAGCCCGAAAAAACGCCAGAATACAGACGTGATGTCGCAGAGTTACATGACTTACAGACTTCAAATCTTACGTCCATCTTGAAAAAATCAAATGATCCAAATGTTAATAACGATAAACCACTTTCACCGT
>DAOTYJ010000092.1:0-30780 GCA_034434875.1 Dehalococcoidia bacterium
GGACGCCCCAGAGCGATGCGCTGCAGAGCTTCGGCCAGCTGCTCGTGGGGCGTATGAGGCACCGACCGCAGGACCAGTGCCTTCCCCGGCGGGTCATGCAGAAAGGCGACGATTTTTCGCGTCCAGCGGGTTACCATCCCGTTACCTCCAGACATGGGCCGATCTTCCTCTGAACTTCTTGGATGAAGCCATCGATCAAGGAGAGATCCGGAGTACTCACATACGCGGGCGGTCCTTGTCGCTTTAGCTTAAGCTTTTCACCTTCTTCCAAAAGCTGAGCTTGGAAGAACGTCAGGACTAGTGCATATTTCCTATTAAAAAAACGGTTCACATGGATGAAGAAGGGAGAAGCCCGGCGATCATGACGCTCTCCTTCCAATGTCCCTTTGGCTCCTCCAAGTGAGCGGTAATAGAACACAATGGGCAATCCAAATGCCGCCCGCTTAACCGGCTGGGTCAAACCTTTCCCTTGGACAGCATTCTTGACATTTTGGTAATCCGGCGCACGCCGACTCCGGAACTCTTGCATCCGCTGGCCTATAGCGTCCAGCGCCTCTTCCCAGGAACTGAATCCCTTGCCTACGACCCATATCTTGCATGCATTTGGATGGAGCACATCGAAACGTGAAGGGCAACCAACGGAGGCACTCCCGCCTACGGTTTTCCTCAGCATGCTTAACCCTTCTTGCAGTTCTGTTTGAAGCTGTTCCGGAGTGCTGGCCCGAATTTCCAAAGAGGGAAGCGCTGAGTTTGGCGCATTCCCTTGAACCTGTGTCACCTGGAGACTTCCGGCACCTCGTCGAGAGCGTGCTCCGAGACCGCCCAGGTGGGTCAAAAGCCAGAGAGCGACGTAGGCCTTGAGTAAGGCATCCTGGTCCTGTACGCCAGCCCTTAGGCTAAGCTCAAGCTCAAAGGAGCTTCCAGCCGGTATCGCCTTGCGCTCTGGCTCGTTCTGCGTTCTCCTTGCAGCGAAGAAGAGATATGTAAGTCCCTGCTTGCCAGATGCTATAGCTGGGAACGGGATAGGAGCGCCCGCGCTCAGGTTACGGATACGCACCACGACCGGGGAAGCCCCGGTATCGGTACTCCCAAAGACGGCGGCTTCGGCTTGGCGGAGCGCGTCGAGATTTTTATCCCCGATCACCCCGCCCAGAAGGGCCCGGAGCCAGAAGCGCAGGGCGCCCCGGATAGAAGCAACGCGCAATTCCGGCTCCCCCCGCGGATCGGCGCCGCCCAGAAACAGCGGTGTCACGGTTTCGACGGTCAACCGGATCGCCTGCATATACGGCCCCCTCAAAGGATGGCAGAGGTCCTTATAACCTGCTTGCAATAGGAGAAAGCGTTTTCAGATCGGTCCCGGGCCACGGCCACCATGCCGAAGCCCCTTGCGGTCCGTTCGCTTAAGCCGGCTTGGTAGCCCAGGCGGATGAGGTCCAGGACCGGATACGGTGAAGGCGAGCATCCGGCCCCGGATATCGGTGCCGTGGATTCGGACGAGCTTGCGGCGATGGGTGCCATGCGAACAGTCAAGCCGGATTACCTAGGGTCCGGCCAAAGGCCGGCATCGTAGCTTTGGCTATATTATACGCCAGTTGTCAACGTCAGAAAAGGGGAAAAGCTCACAAAGCGCGCGGCAACTTTTGCTTCGGTTACAAATTCACTGCCTACTGATGGAGTGTCAGTTAATGAGGAGAGGCGGCCTTGCAATCCGACGATGCCACCGCGTTGAGCCCGCGGGGCGCGACCTCGGGTCCGGGCGTCTGCCCCTCGGCGAGCAACTTCGCCACATGGGCGCGGGCCTTAGGCTTTAAGCCGACGAACTCCACACCCAACGGCAGGAACTTCCGCGCTTTTTAAGCCGCACCTGGCTGGTCCCAAACGTTCGGGTGACCGCCACAAATGGTCGCTTCCACCGCAAGCAGGGTAACCCAAGGCGCATCGATGGCAGGGGGCCGCCGCCCAAAAATAGACTCAAGGAAAACACAAAATAGCATGCTATTAGGCGGCCGCTGTGCTGAATGCCTTCTCTAAAGTCGGCAGAATCGGCCTCGGGCGCCCGCAGGACGGGCCGCCGGCCAGGCCGCAGTCCCGTCGACAAAAATCAGCACCCCCCGGCGCCGGGGCAGCACCCTGGCCGTAGGTTTCACCCGCCGGGCCGCGGCGGCCGGGACCGCCTCCACACCCAGCACCCGGGGAAGCGTCGCCGCACCCTCGGCCGCCCGCTCGATATCCCGAGCATCCACCCCGGAGGAGACCTCCACCACCCAGACTTCCCGGCCCCTCCGCCGGGCCCGACAGACCAGGTCGGCGGCGGTCAGCCGGTTGCGTTCGGCCGGCGAGATAGGTCCCTGCTCCTCCAGGTCATCCAGCCGGCCGACCCGCTCCTCGGTTTTCGCCTGGGCCTCGGCCAGGGCTCCACCCGGGCGGCCGGCTCCTCAAGCCGGCGCTCGCTCCGGGCCTGAGCCAGCTTCTGCACCCGTTGGGTCAGCGCAGCCAGCACCGTCCCCAGCTCTGCCGTCGTCTGGGCCAGTTCCCCCACCGTCTTGCTCAGCCGGCCCACATTTTCGGCGGCGGCCCACAAACTCGACATAAGTCGTGAAACGACTTATGTCGAGTTTCGTGTCTGAAGGACGGGCGGAACTCCCTTAAGGGTTTCGACAAGCTCCCCTACTGCTGTTTCCAGGGCCGAAGCCCGCCCTTCAAGGTCTGCCGTTTTATTGCGACCTTGCAGGCCCGTGGGGTGAAGTTTGAGGTCTGCGGGGGCCGGTTCAAGGTGGTCGGCGTCCTGACGGACAGCAAAAAAGCCAGGTAAAGGCCTGGCGGGAGGCCATTCTTGCGGCCCTGGGGGGGTGTGTCTTTAACTGCCGGTGACCCCCCTCAGACATTGTGACATTCGGCCTGGCCGCGGGATGTCACAGTGTCACGGCCGTCACCGACGGATATGTGCGCACACCCACGGAGCCGGGGGAGGCCTCCGAGCCGGCCGGCGAGACCTGAGGGGGCCCCGAGCCCCCCGGTCGGGCCCTCGAAAAGCTTAAGGCCGAACTCGGCCGCCTGGAGGGGTCCGAACCCGACCTGGCCCGGGCCGTGTTGGAAGCCGCCGGCAAAGCCGGTCTCACCGGCTGGACGTGGCCCTTCGACGGCCTGGAGGACGCCGAGCGGGCGGCCCTTCTGGCCTGGGCTAAGGGGGCCGCCCTGACGGCACCCGGGCCTGAAGCCGGACCAGCCGCCTTCGGCGGCGGCCGGGAGGAGCTCCGGGACCTGGCTAACGGGGTTTATAAGCTGGCAAAAAAATCTTGACTTCCCAGGAACTTGAGCTTTACCCCGGCCACAGGGTCGGAGCGGGTCGGGAGGCCTGGGTCTAGGCCACCCGGCGCCCCCTGGAGGCCGGCTACGCCCCCAGGCTGTGGGCGCTGCTTTACACCCTGGAGGAGGCCGCCGCCCCCGAGGAGGAAAGGTCCTATGCCGACCGGCTGCTTCATCTGACCCAGGGGCTGGGATACCCGGAGCTTCCGGCCGGCCCGGACTGTCCAGGGTCTATTCGCCGGATACCGGCCGGGAAAACGGCCTGGTTTGTGGCCGTGGTGAGGTGGCGAGAATGGACCCGGCCGAGCGAAGGTACTGGCTTAAACGGTTCAAGGAGGCCTCCGGTGCCGGGGGTTGATTTGGGGCCGACCCCGACGGAGAAGCAGTTCGCCCAGCAGGTGGTGGACCTGGCCCGGCTCTTAGGCTGGCAGGTTTACCGGACCTGGCTGTCCGTCCGGAGCCAGGCCGGCTTCCCGGACCTTATCAATGCAACGGAGACGTTCAACAGCTGAAACTCGCCTGGAGCTGCGTTGCCGTCAATTACGCAGATGAAGTCAGGATCACGTTGCACAACGGCGCGGTTTCCTCAATGACAACCGTAACCGAACCCGAAGATGGCCAGAGCCGTAGCTCACCTTGGGTCAAGGTGTAGGTCGCTTTAGAAGCAAGAGCTGTGGTGGCATCGTCGGTCGCGCCATTTTGGGCCAGAGCGGCCACCTCCATTAGCGCTCCCGGGGCCCGGTCCTTTTTTATCATCACCCCCAAGGGTGATCTTTAGTTTTAGCCCCAAAAATCACCCCTAGGGGTGATGCGGTTTTGGGCCGCGGCCGCCTATGACCTCGAGGTCAAAGACCGGCAGATTATCCCCGGACCCGACGGCCGGCCGAGGTGGTGGTTTTGGGAAAGCTTACCTGGCGGCTCCCCGATGGCCGGTGGTGGTCAAAGAGGATTTCGGGTCCGACGTCTTCAAGGCCGGGGACGGTTGTTAACATAAATATTATGTCAACAACAGCGGCCCCAAATGTTTTAAAGCGGTGCGCCCGGGCTTTAGGGATTGCGCTGGATCTTTACGAGCGCCAGGCGGTTAGGTAGTCGGCAGACATCCCCCGAGCCGGGCGGGGGTCGAGGCCGGCGGACCCGGTGAAAACGACAGCCGTCGGCCGGGAGGACCGGATGAATACCTTTAAGCTGGCAGGGGTCAGGGTTACCTGGGAGCGGCTTGCCCTGCTTAAAGCGGCCGCGGCCGCTGCCCTTTACGAGGCCGAGGCCCGGCGCCGAATCGAGGGGCTCCCCCCTCTGGATTTGGCGGGACGGGAGACGGTGGTGAGGCGGGCGGTGGAGCGGAGGCTTTCGGTGCTGGCCGGCTGGCCCGTGGAGATTTCGGACCCGAGCTGGGCTGAAGCCCTGCACTGGTTCAGGGATGTGATCGGAGGCGAACCCGGTGGGCAAAAATCGGGGGACATGGCGAGGCCCATGTTTAACAGGTCGGCAGGCGGTTTCGGGCCGAGATAACCCTGAACGGGGTCCGGCACCGGGCCTATTTCGACACCCGGCGGGGAGCCATAAACTGGTTCGCCGAGGTCCGGCTTAGGGCCGACCGGGGGCTTCTGCCCGAGCCCAGCCGGGTGACCGTCGGCGAATATCTGGCCTTCTGGCTGGAAAACGGCGCAAAACCCTCGGTGAGGCCCCCGACCTTCCGCCAGTACGAGCAGTCCGTGCGCAACCACCTCATTCCCGTCCTGGGTAACGTCAAGTTTCAGGCCTTAAAGCCGGCCGACATCCAGGCCCTCTATGCCCGCAGGCTCGGGGAGGGGCTCTCCCGCCGCACCGTCCAGCTCATCCACGCCGTCCTTCACCGGGCCCTTTCCCAGGCCGTGGCCTGGGGGCTGCTGGCCTTCAACTCCGCCGACCGGGTAAAGGCCCCCAGGCCGGCCCGGAAGGAGTTCAAGGTCTTAACCCCGGAGGCCCGCCGGTTTCTGGAGGCGGCCCGGGAGTATGATTACTACCCGCCCTTTGTCCTGGCCTTGACTACCCGGATGCGGCTCGGGGAGCTGCTGGGCTTAAAGTGGCAGGATATCGACCTGGAGGCCGGGGCCGTCCACGTCCGGCGGGGGCTTTACCGGATAAGGGGCGAGTGGGTCGAGGGCGAGCCCAAATCGGCGGCCGGGAAGCGCAAAATCGCCCTGCCCGCCCAGGCCGTGGCTACCCTCAAAGAGCACCGGGTCGCCCAGCTCCAAGCCAGGCTTCGGGCCGGGCCGGCCTGGGAGGATAACGGGCTGGTGTTTACGACGGCCACGGGCCGGCCGATTCACCCCGGGGGACATCCGCCGGACCCTGAAGGCCGTCCTGACCCGGGCCGGCCTGGGGGCCCTGCGGTTCCACGACTTAAGGCACAGCCACGCCACGATGCTGCTTATGGCCGGGGAGAACCCCCCGGGTGGTTCAGGAAAGGCTGGGGCACAGCCAGATAAGGCTTCACGCTCCAGACCTATTCCCACGTGCTGCCCGACCTGCAGCGGGAGGCGGCGGAGGGGGTCGGCCGGGCCCTTCTCGGAGACTCCTGAGAATGGCTACCAAAAACGGGCCGGACAGACCAGATCGGCCTGTCCGGCTACTATATAGTGTGGTCTGCTGGGTTTTAAACCCCGATATTTTGTGGGCCGCGAGGGACTCGAACCCCCAACCCGCTGATTAAGAGTCAGCTGCTCTACCTGTTGAGCTAGCGGCCCGCTTCCTCGGCGACCGGGCCGACTTCACCGTCGGACCCAACCGGCCCACCGCATATCAATTATACCACGGCCCAAGACCGGCCCCCGGCGGAAAACCGCCGGGGCAGACTATCGACCAGGGGCTGACCGCAAAGCCCTGGAAGCCCAACCGGTCGCTTTGCCCGTCCCTTCCCGGGCCCGGTATACTCTCGGGTGGATGGCAACCGGCTCCGAAATCCTCGACCCCCTCGACCCGGCCCAGCGGGCGGCCGTCACCCACGTCCAGGGACCCCTCCTGGTCCTGGCCGGCCCCGGTAGCGGCAAAACCCGGGTCATCACCCACCGGGTAGCCTACCTCATCCGGGAGCTGGGGGTGCCCCCGGACCGCATCGTCGCCGTCACCTTCACCAACAAGGCGGCCGGGGAGATGCGGGAACGGCTCGAACGCCTCATCGGTGCCGAACTTCGCGACCTCTGGCTCGGCACCTTCCACCGGGTCTGCGGCCGCATCCTGCGGACCGACGGCGAAGCCGTTGGCCTGCCCCGGGATTTCGTCATTTACGACACCGAAGACCAGCTCGAAGTCCTCAAGCAGGTCCAGCGGGAAATCGGCTGGGACGACCGGCTTCTAAGCCTCCGACAACTGCTGGCCGAGATCTCCTGGGCCAAAAGCCAGCTCATAGACCCGGACCATTACCGGGGCCGGGAAAGGCCCATGCCGGGTCCCGTCATCGCCCTCGTCCGACAGGCCTACGCCCGCTACGACCAGCGGCTCCGGGAAAACCTGGCCGTCGACTTCGACGACCTGATAAAGCTTACCGTGGAACTTTTTGAAAGCAATCCCGAAATCGCCCGGAAATACCAGCAAAAGTTCCTCCACGTCCTGGTGGACGAGTTCCAGGATACCAACGTGGCCCAGTACCGGCTGGTGCGGCTCCTGGCCGCCGGCCACCGCAACCTGTGCGTGGTAGGCGACCCAGACCAGTCCATCTACAGCTGGCGCAACGCCGACATCCGCAATATCCTCGGCTTTCGGGACGACTTCCCCGATGCCCGGCTGGTTTACCTGGACCAGAATTACCGGTCCACCGCTAACATCCTGGCCGCCGCCGAGGCCACCATGCGGCCCGTCCGCCTGGCCCGGGGCTTCGACCGGCGGAGCCTCTGGACCCGCAACCCCGAAGGCCCCGTCCCGGTCCTCATGGAGGTGGATACGGCCGAAGACGAGGCCCGCTACGTGGCCCGGGAGGTGGAGCGGCTCATCGGCGAGAATCCCGATTACAGCTTCCGGGACTTCGCCGTCATGTACCGCACCAACGCCCAGTCCCGGGCCTTCGAGGCCGTCTTCGGCCACTACGGCATACCATACCGCCTGGTCGGGGCCGTCCGGTTCTACGACCGAAAAGAGGTCAAGGACCTTATCGCCTACCTGCGGCTCCTGCGAAATCCGGCCGACACCATCAGCCTGCAGCGGGTCATCAACGTCCCGCCCCGGGGCATCGGCCGGCGGACGGTGGAGGCCCTGTTCGGCCTGGCCGCCCGCCGGGGGGTGCCGCCCTTAAAGCTCATCCTTGAGGAGGATTTCCCCGACGCCCGGGCGGCCCGGGTCCTCGGCAACTTTGCCCAGGTCTACCGGGACCTTAAGGAGCAGGCGGAGCGGCTCCCGGTCAACGAGCTCCTCGACTACCTCATCGCCCGGGTCGACTACCAGGAGTATCTTCTGGCCGAGGACGCCACCGGGCCCGACCGGTGGGAGAACGTCGTGGAACTGCGCCGGGTGGCCGCCGAGTTCGCCGACCTGCCCCCGGCCGCCGGCCTGACGGCCCTCCTGGAGACGGCCGCCCTGGCCACGGAGCTGGATACGGCCGACGGCGGCAACGCCGTAACCCTCCTCACCCTCCACGCCGCCAAGGGCCTGGAGTTTCCGGTGGTCTTCCTGGTAGGCCTCGAGGAGGGGCTCCTCCCCCATTTTCGCTCCAGCCACAGCCAGGCGGAGCTGGAGGAGGAGCGGCGGCTCTTTTACGTGGGAATCACCCGGGCCAAGGAGCGCCTGTATCTTCTGTGGGCCCGGCGCCGGGAGCGGGCCTTCGGCGAACCCGGCCGCCCGTCGCCTTTCCTGGAGCCGATCCGCCGCCGGTTCGCCGAACGGGAGCATCGGAGACCACCGGAGCCGAGGCCGGCTCCGGCCGCCGGCCCGCCCTTAAAGGCCGGGGACCGGGTCTTCCACCCCCATTTCGGGGAGGGGACGGTCCTCGGCTGCATCCCCCTCCAGCCCGGAAACGACTTCGAGGTCTGGGTCGTCTTCCCCCGGGTCGGGGATAAGCGGCTGCTTTACAGCATCAGCCGGCTCAGCCGCCTCGAGGCCTAGCCGGACCGGAACCAGAGGGCCAGGGTAAGTCCGGCCAGCAGCAGCCGGTAGAGGGCGAAAACCCCCAGGTTATGGGACCGGACATAGCGCATCAAAAAGCCGATGGCCAGGTAACCGGTGACCGCCGCGGCCGCAAGGCCGGCCAGACCCAGCACCGCCAACCCCTGGTCCGTTGCCGCCGCCCGGACCAGGTCCAGAAGCTTCTTGCCCCCCGCCCCGGCGATAATGGGGGCCGAAAGCAGAAAGGCAAACCGGGTGGCCTCCTCCCGCCGCAGGCCCAGCAACAGGCCGGCGGTGATGACCACCCCCGAGCGGGAAACCCCCGGTACCAGGGCCAGCGCCTGGGCCAGGCCCAGGAGCAGGGCCCGTCCCGGACCCACCGCCTCGAGGCCGGCCCGCTTGGGCCCCACCAGGTCGGCCAGCCAGAGCAACACCCCAAAGACGGCCAGGGTGACGGCCACCAGCACCGGACTTCGAAACTCCGATTCGACCCGGCTCTCCAGCAGCCACCCGGCCACCCCCCCGGGCACGGTGCCGACGACGATGGCCACCGCCAGCCGCCCGGCGGCGGGGTCCTTGCGCCGAACCTCCGGCCGGAGCGCCGCGGCGGCCAGGTGAAGAAAATCCCGGTAAAAATAGGCCAAGACGGCCAGCAGGGTCCCTAAGTGGAGGACGGCGTCAAAGGTGAGGCCGAAGGCGTCGGGGTCGAGGCCCAGGGCGTACTGGGCCAGGACCAGGTGGCCGGTGCTGCTCACCGGCAGGTACTCCGAAACCCCCTGAATGGCCCCCAGCAGCAGGGCGTACCAGAATTCGGGGGCCATCGGCTAGATGCACCTGCCCCCGTCGACTTCCAGGCAGACCCCGGTTATCATGGCGGCCTCGTCGGAGGCCAGAAACAGAACGGCCCGGGCCACATCCTCGGGGGTGTTGAGGCGGCCCAGGGGGATGGACTCCAGAAAGCGGCGGCGGGCCTCCTCGGGATTTTCGGCGCCGAAAAACACCGGAAGCATGGGCGTATCGGTGGCCACCGGGGCCACGGCGTTGACCCGGATGCCGTAGGGGGCCAGCTCCAGGGCCAGGGCCTTGGTCAGGGTAATTACCGCCCCCTTCGAGGCGGAGTAGGCCAGCATCCCCGGCCGGGGCCGGATGCCGGCGGTGGAGGCGGTGTTGATGACCACCCCCCGGCCCTGGGCCCGCATCACCGGGATGGCATACTTGCAGCCTAAAAACACGCCCCGGACGTTCACGGCAAAAATCCGGTCGAAAAGCTCGGCCGGGATGGCCTCGGCCGGGGTCGGGGGCATCGGTATCCCGGCATTGTTAAACATTATGTCAAGTTGCCCGTAGCCGTTGCGGGCGGCCCGCACCATCCCTTCGGCGTCCTCCTCCCGGCTCACGTCCGCCCGGACGAAGACCGCCTCGCCGCCCCGGTCCTTTATCGCCCGCACCGTTTCCAGGCCCCCGGCCTCGTCGATGTCGGCCACCACCACCCGGGCCCCTTCCGAGGCGAAGGCCAGGGCGGCCGCCCGCCCGATACCGGAGGCCGCCCCGGTAACCACCGCAACCCGCCCCTCAAATCGCATCTGGTTTTTCTCCTCCCCAGAGGTTTATCAAGCCCAGGGCGATGACGCCCATGGCCCGCCGCAGGTCCTCGACTTCCACGTACTCGTCCGGCCGGTGGGCCAGCCCCAGCCGGCCGGGGCCGTAGGCGATGCAGTGCTCGATGCCCCCCAGCCGCCGAACGTGCTTGTGGTCGTAAGTTCCCGGGCTCGCCACCACCGTCCCCTCGTAGCCGTAAACCTGCTTCACCGCCCGGACAAAGGCCCTCACCAGGGGGGAGGCGGCGTCGGTCACCACCGGCTCCACCACCATCAGGTCCCGCCATTCGTAGTCAAAGCCTTTAACCTCAGCCTTAATTTCCCGCAGGATATCTTCGACCTCCCGCCGCACCTCAGCCGCCGTCTCCTCGGGGATGAAGCGCCGGTCGAAGACGGCCCGGCAGAGGTCGGCCACACAGGGGGTGGGCAGGGTCTCGGTTTGGGTCTGGCCCCCGACGATGCCGTTCACGTTCAGGCTGGGCCGCCGGGCGGCCTCAGGCACCACCGGCAGGGCCGTTTTCCGCCCCTCGAGGCGGGGCTTAAGCTCCCGACGGAGCCGGTCGATAAAGAGGCCCATCAGCTCGATGGCGTTCACCCCCAGGTGGGGCATGCTCCCGTGGGCGACCCGGCCCCGGGCCGTGACTTCGAACCAGTAGACGCCCCGGTGGCCGATGCAGACCCGGTCGGGGTCGAGGGGCTCGGCGACCACCACGTAGTCCGTCCGGCCGGCCCGGATGAGCCCCTTTTGACAGAGATAAGCCACCCCGGCAAAGCCGCCGCTCTCCTCGTCCACCGTCCCGCTCTGCTCGATGCGGCCCGGAATGGGGTACCCGGCCCGGCGCAGGGCCTCCACGGCGTAGACCATGGCCGCAATCCCCGCCTTCATGTCGGCCGTTCCCCGGCCGTAAATCCGGCCGCCGTCGACCACGGCCCCGAAGGGCGGTCGGGTCCAGCCCTCCCCCGCCGGCACCACGTCCATATGGCCGTTGAAGTGGACGGTGGGTCCCGGCCGGCCCGGGTCCAGCGTCCCCAGGACGTTTATCCGGGGATGCCCGGCCGTGTGCTCGGCCAAACCCTCGGCCGGAACGTAGGCCACCTCGTAGCCCAGGCGCCGAAGGCGGGCGCCGATGAGCTCGGCGCACCGCGGGTACTCCGCACCCGGCGGGTTGACGGTGGGAACCCGGACCATTTCCCGGCAGAACTCCACCGCCTCCCCGAGGACCCCGTCGACGGCGGCGAGGACCCGGTCTTCGGCGCCCATAAGCTAGCGCAGGTTCTGGGACCGCCGCAGGAAGGGCGGGATATCCAGGTCGTCGGCGGCCTCGGCCGGGATGCGGCCCGGGAAGGTGCGGATCCGGTCCGTCTGGGCCTTGGGCTGGGCCATGTCGAAGCCGGTGGCGATGAGGGTGATCCGCACCTCATTGCTCACCTTCGGGTCGATGACCACCCCGAAGATGATGTTGGCGTCGGGGTCGACCGCCTTGGAGATGACCTCCTGGGCCTCGTGGACCTCCTGCAGGGAGAGGTCGGGCCCGGCGGTGATGTTGAAGAGGACCCCCCGGGCCCCGCTGATGGAGACGTCCAGCAGGGGGCTGGAGATGGCGGCCCGGGCGGCGTCGACGGCCCGGGTTTCCCCGGTCCCCCGGCCGATGGCCATCAGGGCGGCCCCGCCGATGCTCATCACCGCCTTTACGTCGGCAAAATCGAGGTTTATAAGCCCGGGAACGGTGATGAGCTCGGCGATCCCCTGAATCCCCTGCCGCAGAACGTCGTCGGCCAGCTTGAAGGCCTCCAGGAGGGTGAGCTTTTTGTCGGCCAGGCTCAGGAGCCGGTCGTTGGGAATAACGATGAGGGTGTCCACGTTCTGCTTCAGGCGCTCGATCCCCTGCTCCGCCACCATCCGCCGGCGGCTCCCCTCGGTGCTGAAGGGCTTCGTCACCACCCCAACGGTGAGGGCCCCCACCTCCCGGGCCAGGGCCGCCACCACCGGCGCCCCCCCGGTGCCCGTTCCCCCGCCCATCCCGGCGGTGACGAACACCATATCGGCCCCCTCCAGGGCGGCCCGGATCTCCTCCCGGTTCTCCTCCGCCGCCCGCTGGCCGATTTCGGGGTCGCCCCCGGCCCCCAGGCCCCGGGTTATCTTGTCCCCGATCCGGATCCGGATGGGGGCCTGGCAGCGGGCAAGCTGCTGGGCGTCGGTATTGACGGCGATGTAGTCGACCCCTTTGATGCCCTCCTCAAGCATCCGGTCGATGGCGTTGTTACCGGCCCCCCCAACCCCCACCACCTTGATGTTGGCCACGTTCTCGGCCGGCAGGTTCTGGCTCCGCATTCAACCCTCCTTACCCGTCAAAAAGATTTACACCCCTTTATTGTGGCAGAAATTCCCTCAGCCAGTCGAGAACCCGGCTGAAAAGTCCCCGGCCCCGGGGCCGGGACCGCCGGCCCGGCCGCCCCCCCTCCCCGTATCTTACCGCCCAGAGGAGGAGACCGATGGAGGTGGCGAAGGCCGGGTCCCCCACCTTATCCACCAACCCCACCGCCCCCGCCGGGGAGCCCACCCGCACCGGCACCTGCAGGTACTGCCGGGCCAGCTCGTCGATGCCGGCAAGCTTGGCCGAACCGCCGGTGAGCACCAGCCCGGCCGGCAGAAGCCTTTCTTTGCCGGCCCGCTGAACTTCCCGCTGGATGAGGGTAAAGATTTCTAAAAGCCGGTCCTGAAGGATCTCGCTGACCCGGCGCCGGGACACCGGGCGGGGCGACGCCGAGCCGAAGGTCTGAACCTGGACGGTGTCGTCGATGGAGATCTCCTGGGGCAGGGCGTAGCCGTAAAGCTGTTTTATCTCCTCGGCCACGGCGTAGGGGGCCTGCAGGCCGATGGCCAGGTCCCGGGTGAGCTGGTAGCCTCCCACGGGGATGCTGGCGCTGTGCCAGACCGCCCCGTCGGCGTAGATGGCCACGTCGGTGGTCCCGCCCCCGATATCCGCCAGCACCACCCCGATCTCCCGCTCCTCTTCGGTAAGCACCGCCTCCCCGGAGGCCAGGGGTTCCAGAACCAGCTCGTCGACCTCGATCCCCAGCTGCTGGAAGCACTGGGTCAGGTTGTGGATGGCCGTGGCCGCCCCGGTGACGATGTGGGCCTCCACTTCCAGCCTCAGGCCGCTCATGCCGATGGGGTTGCGCACCCCATCCTGGCCGTCCACCACGTAGCCCCGGGGGATGATGTGGAGGATCTCCCGGTTGCTGGGGATGCTCACCGTCCGGGCCGAGTCGATGGCCCGGCTCACGTCCTCGGCCGTGATCACCCGGTTCGGGTGGCTGATGGCCACAATCCCCTTGTTGTTTATGGACTCGATGTGGCTTCCGGCGATCCCCACCGCCGCCCGGCCGATGCGCTGGCCGGAGGCCCGTTCGGCCTGGTCCACCGAAGCCTGGATGGATTCGACGGCCTCCTCGATGTTCACCACCATCCCCCGACGCAGGCCCCGGGAGGGAGCGATCCCCACGCCGAGGACCTCCACCTGGTCGTCGGGAAGCAGGCGGCCGACCAGGGTGCAGATCTTGGTAGTCCCCACGTCGACGGCCGAGACAAACCGCTCTTTAGGCACTAAGTTTCTCCGGACCTGTTTTCGATAAAGAGTTTACGCCGGATAACGGCAAGGTTATTAAATATCCTGACGCCGAAGGCGACGATGGCCGCCAGGTAAAGCTCCACCCCGAGCCGGTCGGCCAGGAAGGTGAGGAGGGCCGCCACCAGGGTATTGCCCAGAAAGCCCGAGATAAAGACCCGGTTGTCGAATACCCCTTCCAGGTCGGCCCGCCAGCCCCCCAAAAGGGAGTCTAAACCCGCCAGGATTCCCACCGCGATGTAGCGGGCATACTGGGGCGGTACCGCCAGCCCGGCCAGGCTTCCGGCCAGGAGGCCGAGGCCGATTCCCAGCAGGGCGACCCAGACGGCTCCCTTCACCGGCGTAAGATGCCAAACCGCCCCCCGCGCAGGTCGATGACCCGCGCCTCCGGCTCCCGGGCCAGGACCTCCCGCAGGATGGCCACCCGCCGCTCCAGGCCGTCACCCTGACCGAGGCGCCAGACCTGGCCGGTCGGGGTCGTCACCACGAATCCGTTCACGGCCGAATACTCCACCCGGGCCGGCCGCACCCCCGCCTGCTCGGGCAGAACCTGCCAGAGCCAGCGGGCCCACCGGACGGTCTCGGGGTCCAGCCGGGCGGCCGCCGGGTCGTTGCTTCCGCCGTCCACCAGCCGGGGCAGGCCGGTTTCCCCCCGCACCGCCCGGTAAACCACCCCCTCCTCGTCCACCAGGAACGCCTGGGTCCCCCGCTGCCAGAGCAGAACCGGCCGGCGCTCCTCGGCCTCGACCCGCACCCTGTTGGGTAGCACCCTTGTAATTCTAACCGATTTTATGTCGGGAAAGCGGGTCAGAACCGCGTTCTCAAGGTAGGGCCGGTCGAAGTCGAGCATCGGCTTCCCCTCCAGGGCCAGGGCCGCCCGGACCTGGGCCGCCAGCTCCGGATTTAACCCCTCCACCTCCACCCCGGCCACCACCCACCGGGGGTAGAGGGCGAAGAGGCCGACGATGACCAGGGGGATGGGCAGAAACCAGCGGGCCACCCGCCAGAACCGGCCGAAGAGGCCCCGTCGGCGGCGGACGGCCCGTCGGCGGCCTAATCGGGGTCGGTCCGGCACCGGCTCCGCTCCTGGTGGCGCTCGATGGCCAGCTGGATCAGCCGGTCCACCAGCTCCGAAAAGCTGAGGCCGGCGTGCTCCCACAGCTTCGGGTACATGCTCACCGGGGTAAAGCCCGGGATGGTATTGACTTCGTTGATGTAGAGTTTGCCCGAGTCCCGACAGTAGAAAAAGTCCACCCGGGCCATTCCCGCCAGGTCCAGGGCCTTAAAGGCCGCCACGGCCAGCCGCCGGACCTCCTCGGCCACCTCCGGGGGGATGGGGGCCGGGATGAGGAGCTGGGTCCGCCCGTCCCGATACTTGGCCTCATAATCGTAAAACTCCCGGGCCGGGACCACCTCCCCCACCCCCGAGGCCACCGGGTCGTCGTTGCCCAGGACGCCACACTCCAGCTCCCGGGCGTTTACGGCCCGCTCGACCAGCACCTTCCGGTCGTACCGGGCGGCCCGCTCGACGGCCGGTCCCAGCTCGTCCCAGCAGGTCACCTTGCTCACCCCCACCGAAGAGCCCAGGTTGGCCGGCTTGACGAAGCAGGGCAGGCCGACCTCGGCCCGGACCCGGCCGACCACCCCGTTGGGGTCCCGGCGAAAATCCCGGGCCAGAAGATGGATGTGGGGGACCACGGGCAGGCCCCGGGCAAGAAAAACGGCCTTCATCAGGACCTTATCCATCCCCAGGGCCGACCCGAGGACCGGCGCCCCCACGTAGGGAATGCCCGCCAGCTCCAGCAGACCCTGAACCGTTCCGTCCTCGCCGAAGGGCCCGTGGAGGACCGGAAAGGCCACCTCCACCTCCAGGGGCTTTGTCTCGGCCCAGGGGGCCAAGTCCATGGGACCGGCCGGGTCCGGGGCGGCTTCGGCGGCGGTTAACGCCGCCTCGGGGCCCCCTTCCAGGGCGGCCCAGGCCTCGGCCGGCCGCAGAACCCAGCGGCCGCTCCGGGTGATGTACACCGGCCGGACCTCGTAGCGGCCGGGGTCTAAGGCCCCGACGATGGCCCGGGCCGAGACCACCGACACCTCGTGCTCGGCGGAGCGTCCGCCGAAAAGCACCAGAACCCGCACCTTGCCCATTTTCTAACCTCCACCGGGAATCTCCAGGTCCGGGCCCACCAGCTCCACCTCCAGCTCCAGCTCGACCCCGAAGCGGGCCTTAACCTCGCGGCGGCCCAGGCCGATGAGGGCCGCCACGTCGGCGGCCGTCCCGTCCCCCCGGTTGACGATGAAGTTGGCGTGGACCGGCGAGTACCTGACGCCCCCGATCCCCACCCCCTTCAGGCCCGCCCGCTCCAGCAGCCAGCCGGCCGGGGCCTCGGGGCTGGGGTTTTTAAAGGTCGAGCCGGCGCTGGGCTCGAAGGGCTGGGTCCTGCGCCGCTGCTCGGTGGCGGCCCGGAGGCGGGCGGCCGCCTCCGCCGGGTCGGTCCGCCTCAGCCGGAACCGGGCGGCCAGGACCACCCACCCGTCGGCCTCCCCCCGCCGGAACAGACTTGTTCGGTAGCCGAGCCCCAGCTTGGCGGCGGGCCATTCGGCGTAGCCGCACCGGGGGTGAAAGAGCTCGACCCCTTCCAGGGTGTCGGCCGTGGACCCCCCAAAGGCCCCGGCGTTGTTCACCACCGCGCCCCCCACCGTCCCCGGCACCTGAACGGCCCACTCCAGACCGGTATAGCCCCGGCCGGCGGTGGCCCGGGCCAGCCTGGGGAGGGCCGTTCCCGAAAGGGCCCGGACCACGGCCTCCTCCGGGGTTTCCTCAAGGGTAAGGCTGTCAGTCTGGTTGACGATGACTAGCCCGCCAAGCCCCCGGTCGGAGATGACCAGGTTGCTTCCCCGGCCGATAACCCGGTAGGGCAGGCCCAGGCTCCAGGCGGCCGTTACCGCCTCCACCAGCTCCGCCGGGCTCCGGACTTTCACCAGATACTCGGCCGGCCCCCCTACCTGGATGGTCGTATACCTGCGCAGGGGAACTCCCCGCAGCCAGCCTTTGGGTGTGGTCCCGTCAGTACCCATTACCCTGTTTCTTTACCAGCCGTCGGGCGGCCCCGTCAACATCCCCCGCCCCCATCACCAGGATCAGGTCGGCCGGCCGGACGATGGGGCCCAGAAGGCCCTCAAGTCCGCCCAGGTCCGGCAGGTAGTAAGCCCGGCCGGGGAGGCGGTCGGCCAGGGCCGAAAGGAGGGTTTGGGCCGTCGGGTCCCCCGGCCGGTACTCTTCCCGGGCCGGGTAGACCTCGCAGAGGACCAGCACATCCACCGTCCCCAGGGCTTCGACGAACTCGCCGAAGAGGGCCCGGGTCCGGCTGAAGGTGTGGGGCTGAAAAACCACCACCAGCCGCCGGTCCGGGAAGGCGGCCCGGGCGGCCTCCACGGTGGCCCGGACCTCCGTCGGGTGGTGGGCATAGTCGGAAAGGACCGGGACGCCCCGGAAGGTACCCACTGGTTCGAAGCGTCGGCCGACCCCGGAAAAACCCTTGAGGACGGCGGCCACCGTCTCCGGCCCCACCCCGAGGACGTGGGCCGCGGCGAAGGCGGCCAGGGCGTTGGCCACGTTGTGCCGGCCGGGCAGGGCCGATTCGGCCCGGATGACCCGCCGGCCGTTGTAGCTGACCTCAAAGCCGGCCCCGCCCCCCGGCCGGAGGCGAACCTCCCCGGCCGACCAGAACTCGCCATGGCCCGCCCCCTCCCCGAGGCCGTAGCCGACGACCCGGAGGTCCCGGCGCTCGGCCCCCAACCGCCGGGCCAGGGGCGAATCCGCCCCCAAAATCAGGGTTCCCCCGACGGGCAGGTTGCCGACAAAGGCGGCAAACGCCCGGTAAAGGCTTTCTAAGTCGGGGAAGCAGTCGGGGTGGTCGTATTCGACGGTGGTGACCACGGCCACCTGCGGCCGTAGCGCCAGGAAACTGTAGTCGTACTCGTCGGCCTCGGCCACCCAGTAGGGGCCCCGCCCCACCCGGAGGTTGCTCCCCCAGGCCGGCACGTCGGCCCCCACGACGCAGGTGGGGTCGAGGCCGGCCGCCTCCAGGACCAGCCCCACCAGGGCGGTGGTGGTGCTCTTGCCGTGGGCTCCCGCCACGGCCACCCCCACGCCCCCGGCGAGAAGCTCCCCCAGGACCTCGGCCCGCTTGCGGACGGGAATCCCCTGCCGGCGGGCGGCCGCCACCTCGGGGTTGTCAGGGGGAACCGCCGCCGAAACCACCAGCAGGTCGCACCCTGGCAGGTGGGCCGGGTCGTGGCCGACGGATACGCCGATCCCTTCCCGAGCCAGCCGGTCCAAAACCGGACCCGGGGACCGGTCGCAGCCGGTGACCCGGTAGCCCCGGGCCCGGTAGAGGCGGGCCAGGGCGCTCATGCCCGCCCCGCCCACCCCCATCAGGTGGACGTGCTTAGGGCCCAGCCCCGACCACCCCCAGCAGAAACTCGGCCAGGGCCTCGGCCGCGTCCGGCCGGTGAAGCCCCTTGAGTCTTTCGGCCATTTCGGCCCGGCGGTCCGGGTCGTCCAGCAGGGCCAGGATGAGGGGAACGAGACAGTCCAGGTCCCCGGGCCGGACGACCACCACCCCGGCCGCCCGGGCCAGATATTCGGCGTTGGCCCACTGGTTGGAAAAATCCCCCGGCACCAGGATGGCCGGGCGGCCGGCGGCCGGGAGCTCCCCCAGGACCGATGCCCCCGCCCGGCCCACCACCAGGTCGGCGGCCCCGTAGCCCAGCTCCACCTCTTCCAGGTAGGCGAACGCCCTGTAGCGGTCCCGCAGTCCGGGCGGGAGGCCCGCCCTGACGGCCTCGGCCCGGGGGTAGTCGGCCCGGCCGGTCAGGTGGACCACCTGGGCGGCCTCCAGAAGCCGGCCGAGGCCGCCAAAGATGGCGTCGTTCAGGGCCCGGGCCCCCTGGCTTCCCCCCATCACCAGGACCGCCGGCAGGTCGGCCCCGAGGCCCAGCCTCGCCCGGGCCGCCGCCCGGTCCACCCGGCCGATGGCCGGCCGGACCGGGTAGCCCACCAGGCGGGCCCGCCGGTGCCTGAGCCGGCCCAGGGCCGCCTCGTTGGTTACGGCCACGGCCGCGGCCAGGGGTCCCAGGAAGCGGACGGCCCAGCCCGGGGCCACATCCAGGGGGAAGAGGACCAGGGGTATTCCCAGGGAGCGGGCGGCCAGGCCCACCGGCACCCCGGCGTAGCCGCCGGTGCTCAAAACCACGTCGGGGCCGAATTTTCGAAGCAGGGTCCTGGCCCCCAAAAAGCCCCGGGCCACGGTAAGGATTCCCGGAAGCCAGCCGCCGGGTCCCCGACCCCGGAAGGGGGCGGCCGGGACCGCGGCGTAGGGGATGCCGGCCCGGGTCACCAGCTCCGGCTCCGGCCCCTCCCCGCTCCCCACCACCAGGACCCCTGCCAGCCTTTCCCCAAGGACCCCCACCAGCTGGAGGGCCGGGTAGAGGTGGCCGCCCGTGCGGCTTCCGGCGATGACCAGCCGAACTTTAGCTTTTTCCGCCGTCATCGGATTCGGCAACGGGCCGGTGTCGGGAGATGTTGGCCACCATCCCCAGGGCCCCCAGGGTCACCACCAGGGCCGAGCCGCCGTAGGAGACCAGGGGCAGGGGGATCCCCGTGAGGGGGATGAGGTGGGTGATGCCGCCGATGTTGACAAAGGTCTGGCCCACCAGCCAGATGGCCACTCCCCCGGCCAGGAGCATCCCGAACCGGTCCGGGGCGTTGAGGCCGACCCGCAGGCACCGGTAGCCCAGAAAACCCAGCAGGCCCAGGAGAAAGAGGCCCCCGACCAGGCCCAGCTCCTCGGCCACGATGGCAAAGATGGCGTCGGTGTGGGCCCCGGGAACATACGCGAACTTCTGCCGGCTCGCCCCGAAGCCCCGGCCGAAGAGGCCCCCGCTCCCCAGGGCGATGAGGGACTGGACCACCTGAAAGCCGATCCCCTGCGGGTCGGCCCAGGGGTCCTTAAAGGCGGCGAGGCGGCGGGCCCGATAACCCTCCGTCAGGGCCAGCAGGCCCACCACCCCCAGGCCGGCCAGGCCGACAAACCCGATCTGAAAGGCCGAAAGGCCGGCCAGGAAGACCACCCCCAGGGCAATGGCCCCCACCATCACGGCCGTTCCCAGGTCGGGCTGAAAGAGAATGAGGCCCACCAGTCCGCCCACCGTGACGGTGAAGGGGAGGGCCCACCGGACAAAACCGACCCGGCGGCCGGCCTGCTTTTCGAGCCAGGCCGCCAGGTAAACGACCAGGGCCAGCTTGGCAAATTCCGACGGCTGCCAGGCCGGCAGGGGCCCCAGCTGAAGCCAGCGGGCCGCCCCGTACTGGGGGTCGCCGGTATGCCACACCAGGATGAGTCCCAGGTACGCCACGAGTAGCCCCCAGACCGCCAGCCGTTTCCAGACCCGGTAATCGACCAGGTAAGTCACGGTGAAGGCCCCTAGCCCCAGGGCCAGGGCGGCCGCCTGCCGGCTGAAGAAGTAATACGGGTTGTTAAATTCCCGCAGGCCCACCGCAAAGCTGGCGCTGTAAACGGCCATCAGGCCGAAGACCGCCAGCAGACCCACACACCCCAGGAGCCACCAGTCGGGCGGCCCCAACCGGGTGGCGGCCAGTTCCCGGGCCCGGATGCGGCGCCGCCTTTCGGCGACGGTTTCCCGGCGGCCGCGGCCTAGGGGGAGCTGTTCGACGCGCGCCATTGGCCGACAAGCCTGCGGAAAACTTCGCCCCGGTGCTCAAAATCCCGGAACTCGTCGAAACTGGCAAAGCCGGGCGAAAGCAACACCGTATCCCCCGGCCGGGCCTGGTTTACCGCCCGGCGGAAGGCCTCGGCCAGGCCGGGCTGAACCTCGTCGACGGGAACGCCCCCGGCCAGCATCGCCGCCCGCACCCCCGGCCCCGCCTGCCCGTAGGGGATGACCAGCCGGCAGGCCTCCCGGGCGGCGGCCACCAGGGGGTCCAGGGGCAGGCCCTTCGGCTTGCCCCCGGCCAGAAGCACCACCGGCGGGGCCGTGGCCCGGATCCCCGCCGCCGCCCGCACCGGGGAGGTGGCGATGCTGTCGTTGACGAAGCGGACCCCGTTCACCTCCCCGACCGGCTCCAACCGGTGGGGCAGGGGCCGGAAGCGGGTAAGCACCCGGCGGATGGAAGTTACCGTGGCCCCGGCCAGGTGGGCCGCCAGGGCGGCCGCCAGGCAGTTATAAAGGTTGTGGCGGCCCGGGAGGGGGATCTCCCCCACCCCGGCCAGGTCCGCCTCGTCGCCCCCCAGGGTCCTAAGGACCAGGCGCCCGTCCCGCAGGCCGGCCGCGGGACCTCCCACCGGGGGCCCCAGGCCGAACCAGGCCACCCGCCCCGGGGCGGCGGCCGCAAACCCGGCCACCACCGGGTCGTCGGCGTTCAGCACCGCCCAATCTTCGGGCCCCTGCCGGGCCAGGATCTGCCCTTTGGCTTCGGCGTAGGCCTCAAAGGACGGGTGGCGGTCCAGGTGGTCGGGGTAAAGGTTTAAAACCACCGCCACCCGGGGCGAGGGCGGGCCCAGCTCCAGCTGAAAACTGCTCAGCTCCAGGACCACCCGGTCCCCGGGCCGGATGAGGGAAAGCCAGTCCAGCAGGGGCCGGCCGATGTTGCCCCCAACCCAGGCGGTGAACCCGGTGTCCTCCAGGATGCGGCCGATGAGGGCGGTGGTGGTGCTCTTGCCGCAGGAGCCGGTGACCCCCACCGTCAGGGCCGGGCACTCCCGCAGAAAAAGGTCGGTTAGGGACGAAAGCCTCCGTCCGGCCGCCCGGAGCTCGGCCACCCAGGGCGCATCCAGGGGAATCCCCGGCGAAAGAAAGACCACCTCGGCCGAGGCCAGGTCCGCCGCCCGGTTCCGGCCCAGCACCAGCTCCACCGGCAGGTCCGCCAGGGCCCGGAGGACAGGCCCCAGCTCGGCCGGGCCCTTCCGGTCGACGGCGATTACCCGGAAGCCCCGCCGGGCCAGATACCTGGCCAGGCTCAGGCCCTCCCGGCCGAGGCCGACTACTGCCGCAACTCCCGAAGGGACCTGAGCCACAGCTCCACCGGGTTAGGCTTAATCAGCCTTCGGAAAAATCTGGGAATTCGCCTGGGCCGCCGACGTCGGCGGCCGGAAACCCTGAGCTTTCGGGCCGCGTAAATCATCGTTCAACACATCCTTATGAGTGGGCGGGCGGGACGGCCAGGGCCAGGGCGACCCCGACCATGGCCGCGCAGATGCCCACCAGCCAGAAGCGGGTGGTTACCTGGGGCTCCGACCAGCCCATCAGCTCGAAATGGTGGTGGATGGGGGCCATCTTAAAGAGCCGCTTGCCCCCGGTCAGTTTAAAGTAGGCCACCTGCAGGATGACCGAGAGGGCCACGACGACAAAGACGAGGCCGACGACGGGCAGCAGGAGCCACTGGCCCGTCATCAGGGCCACCGTGGCCAGGGTCGCCCCCAGGGCCAGGGAGCCGGTATCCCCCATCATCAGCTCGGCGGGGTGGGCATTGTACCATAAGAAGGCCAGAATGGCCCCCACCACGCTGAAGCAGAAGGTCACCAGGTAGCTCTGCCCCTGGAGGTAGGCGATGATGCCGTAGGCGGCAAAGGCCATGGCCGCCGTGCCCCCGGCCAGGGTATCCAGGCCGTCGGTCAGGTTGACGGCATTGGCCGTTCCGACGATGACGAAGGTGGCCACCGGAACGTAAAACCAGCCCAGGCTGTAGGAGCCCAAGAAAGGAATGTGGATCTTCTCGTAGCCCAGCAGGAAATGGAGCACCAGGGCCGCCCCCGTGGCCAGGCCGGTGAGAAGGAGTAGCTTGACCCGGCCGGCCAGCCCGCCCCGGTTGCGGCCGACCAGCCCGAGCAAATCGTCCAGGGCCCCGATGAGGCCGCTGGTAACCACCACCGTCAGGGGCAGGAGCATGGAGAGGCGGCCGAAAAGGTTAAAAAGAATGGTGCTTACGAAGGTGGCCGCAAAGATCAAGATGCCGCCCATGGTCAGGGTGCCCACCTTGGCCTGGTGGCCGGCCGGACCCTCCTCCCGGATGGCCTTGCCGACCCGGTAATGGCGCAAAAGCCGGATGACCGGCCGGCCCAGGAGGAGGCCGACGACGAAGGTGAAGGCCCCCACCAGCAGGGAATAAATCATCACGTCCGCATCCATACGCCCTATCCCCCCACCAGCAGTTCGACGGCCCGCTCCAGCCGGAGCCCCCGGGAGGCCTTGACCAGAATCCAGTCCCCGGGGCGGCTTTCGGCCCGGGCGATGGCCGCCGCCTCGGCCGGGTCGGAGGTCCGGTGAACGGCCCGGAGGCCGGCGGCCCGGGCGGCCTCAGCCATCAGGGCCGCCCGCTCCCCGACGGCTATTAAGACGTCTAAAACCCGGGCCGCCAGCCGCCCCGCCTCCCGGTGGGCCTCGGCCTCCAGGGAACCCAGCTCGAGCATATCACCCAGGATGGCCACCTTGCGTCCCGGCAGCTGGCCGATAAGCTCCAGGGCCCCGGCCAGGGACGCCGGGCTCGAATTGTACGAGTCGTCCAAAACCCGCCTCCCCCCAACCCCCGGCCGGACGGCCAGCCGCTGGTCCACCGAAACCTTTGAAAGGCCCCGCTCCACCTCCCCCCAGCCCAGCCCCAGCAGCCGGCCGACGGCCACGGCGGCCAGGGCGGCATAGAGGCCCGGCCGGCCGGCCAGCCCCAGCCGAAGCCGCCGGTCCTCGTCCCCCGCCCGGACCCGGAGGTCGGTTCCCAGAAGGCCCCGCATCCGGACCCTGAAGGCGCTGACGTCGGCGGGCCGGAGCCAGCCGTACTTTACCACCCGGGCCCGGGTCCGGGAATCGAAGGCCGAGACGATGGGGTCGTCGCCGTTGAGGACGGCCGCCCCCGATTCGGGCAAACTCTCCGCCAGCTCGGCCTTGGTATTGGCGATGGCCTCCAGGGAGCCCAGCCGCTCCAGGTGGCTGGGACCCACCGCCGTGACAACCCCGATCTGGGGCCGGGCGATGGCGCACAGGAAGGCGATGTCCCCGGCCCGGTACATCCCCATCTCCACGACGGCCACCTGATGTTCCGGCCCAAGATTTAACAGGGTTAGGGGCAGGCCTACCTCGGTATTGAAGTTGCCGGGGCTTTTGAGCACCCGGTACCCCTCGGCCAGGACGGCGGCCACCGCCTCCTTGGTGGTGGTCTTGCCCACGCTCCCGGTGATGCCCACCACCGTGACCCCCAGCCGCTCCCGCCAGGCCCGGGCCGCCTCCTGGACGGCCGCCAGGGGGTCGTCCAGAACCCAGACCCGGGCCCCGAGCCTTCGGGCCAGCTCCCCGTCGGCGGCCGAAATCCGGTCGGTCAGGACCAGGCGGGCGCCCCGGGCCAGGGCGTCGGCTATGAATTCCGCCCCGTGGGCCCGGCCGCCGGGCAGGGCCAGGAAGCCGTCGCCGGGCCCGACCTGGCGGGAGTCGGGCCGGATGGCCGGGAGGGGCAGGTCGTCCGGCTCCGGCCCGATGGCCTCAAGCAGGTGGGAGCCGACCAGGCCGTAGAGGTCGGAGACCTTCATCGGGGCTTCCCGGTAGGTGGTATACCATAGTAGGCCAGGGCCTTACTAGCCACTTCCCGGAAGACCGGGGCGGCCACGGTGGTGCCCCAGGGAACGTCTTTGGGGTTGTCGATTTTAACCAGAATGAGGAGGCGGGGGGCGTCGGCCGGGACGTAGCCGATGTACGAGGCGATGAATTTCGTCCGGGAGTAGCCGCTCCCCTCGGGCACCTGGGCCGTGCCGGTTTTGCCGGCCAGCTTGTACCCGGGAATTACGGCCGTGGGGCTTGAACCCTTGTTCACGGCCTCCACCAGGATGTCGGTCACCTTGCGGGCCGTCTCCTGGGAGATGACCCGGCGGACCACCGTCGGCTCGAAGCGGCGGATGCCGTCCGGGGTCCGGACCTCTTTCACCAGGTAGGGCCGCATCAGGAGGCCGCCGTTGGCCACCGCCCCCACCGCCGCGGCCAGCTGCAGGGGCGTGACCGAGAGGGCCTGGCCGAAGGCGTTGGTGGCCAGGTCCACTTCCGACCAGGTGGGGTCGGTGGGGGGCTTCAGCTCCCCGCCCACCTCCGAACGGAACTCGGGGTTGAGCCGCTCGGTAAAGCCGAAGTCCCGGACGACCCGGTAAAAGTCGGCCGGACCGGTCCGGCGGGCCAGGTGGACTGCCCCCACGTTGCAACTGTAGCGGATAAAGTCCACCAGGTTGGACGGTCCCATGGCCGTGTAGTTCCACATCCAGATGGTCCAGGGTCCCACCTTAACATAGCCCGGGCAGTAATAGGTTTCGCCGGTGCCCACCCGGCCGGATTCCAGGGCCGCCGCCAGGGTAATGATTTTAAACGTGGAACCCGGCTCGTAAAGGTCGCTGAAGGCCCGGTTCCGGATGAGGGCCTGCAGGTTCGGGTCGTTAAGGTCGAGCCGGGTGAGGTCGGCCGCCGGCCGGCTCACCACCGCCAGGAGCGCCCCGGTCCCGGGGTCCATGACGATGACCACCCCGGCGTCGGCCCGGTGCGCCTTTAAGGCCTTATCCAGCTCGGCCTCGGCCACCCGCTGGATGTAGCGGTCCAGGGTCAGCACCACGTCGGCCCCGTCGATGGGCGGGTCCACCTGCCTAAAGCCCAGGGGAATCTCCTCCCCCGAAGCATCCCGCTCGTAGTAAACCCAGCCGGTCTTTCCGGCCAGGAGGGCGTCGTAGTCGGCCTCAACCCCACTTAAACCCTGGCCGTCCCGGCCGATGAAGCCGAGGACCGGCCCGGCCAGGGAACCTTCCGGGTAATGCCGGCGCCACTTCGGGTCCAGGACGATTCCGGGTAGCTCGGCGGCCGCAATCTTTGCGGCCGTTTCCGGCTGAACCCCCGAGGCCAAAAGCACCGGTTTTTCGGCCGAGGTCCAGGCCTGAAGCTCATCGGCCGGCCGTTTTAATAACGGCCCGAGCTCGGCGGCGATACGCGCCCGGGCCTCGGCCGCCCCCGGGTACCTGGGGTAAAAATAGACGTCGTAAGTCTGCAGGCTGATGGCCAGGGGGTGGCCGTCGGCCGCCAGAATGGCCCCCCGACGGGGGACGATGGGGCGCTTTCCCAGCTGTTCCGACCGGGCCAGGTCCGCAAAGCGGCTGTGCTCGACGACCTGAAGATAGACCAGCCGTCCGGCCAGCAGTCCCAGGCCGCCCAGCATGAGCAGGCCGAGGAAGATAAACCGCCAGAGGGGCGGCCGGTGGCCGCCTACGGCAGGCCGGCCCCGGCGTCTTGAAGGAGCAGCCGTAGCCACGCCAGCCGGTCAAGGAAAAGCTGAAGCAGGTCGGGTTCCGGGACGGCGGGGGCCGTGGGGGCCGGTGGGGGCGGAGCCGGCGCCCCGGCCGGGTTTACAAAAAGCCGGTCCCGGGCCTCGGCAAGCTTGAGTCTGGAGCGGGCCTCCCCTTCGACCCGCTCCAGGGACTGAAGGGAGCTTATTTCCGTCGCCAGCCGGACGGTCTGCTCCGTCCAGCGGGCCTGCTCGGCCTGAAGGCGCCGCACCTCATAGCCCTGGGTGGTGACCAGGGTGGCCAGGGTGAGGGAGATGAGGCCCAGAACGGCCGCCGAAGCTATAAAGAAGGTGAGCAGGCCCTCGGTCCGAAGACGGACGCCGCCGGCCGCGGCGGTCTGGCGTCGGCGCGGGTAGGTGATAACGGCCATCAGGCTGCCTCCAGGATCTTCTCGGCGGCCCGCAGTTTGGCGCTACGGGCCCGGGGATTAAGGCTGATTTCGGCCTCGTCAGGGGTTACCGGCCGGCGGGTAAGCTCCCGCAAGACCGCCCGGTGGCCGCAAACACAGACGGGAATTCCCGGGGGACAGCTGCAGTCCCGGGATTCCCGCCGGAAAAACTCCTTGACCAGCCGGTCCTCCAGCGAATGGAAAGAAATGACCACCACCCGCCCGCCCCGGGCCAGGATCTCCACGGCCCCTTCCAGGCCCCGGGCCAGGTTCTCCAGCTCCCGGTTCACGGCGATGCGCAGGGCCATAAAGGTCCGGGTGGCCGGGTGGATCCGGCCCCGGGCCGTGCCCACCGCCCGGGCCACCACCCGGGCAAGCTCCTCGGTGGTTGTGATGGGCCGGGCCTGGACGATGGCCCGGGCGATCCGCCGGGCCCGGGGCTCCTCCCCGTACCGGCGGATGAGCTCGGCCAGCTCCGCCTCCGGAAGCCGGTTGACCAGGTCGGCGGCCGTAACCGGGGCGTCGGGGTCGTAGCGCATGTCCAGGGGCCCGGAAAGCTGAAAACTGAAGCCGGCGGCCGGGTCTTCCAGCTGATGGCTGCCGACCCCCAGGTCGAAGAGGACCCCCCGGGCCGGCACGAAGCCCTCCCGGCGGGCCACCTCGGCGATGTCGGCGAAGTTGGCCCGGACCAGCCGGACCCTGGGGCCGAAGCGGCCCAGCCGGCGGGCGGCCACCTCCAGGGCCCGGGGGTCCAGGTCCAGGCCCAGCAGGCGGCTTTCGGGGCCGGCCGCCTCAAGGATTTGCTCGGCGTGGCCCCCGAGGCCGACGGTGGCGTCCACGTAGTCGCCCGGGCCGGTGACCAGAAAGGCCACCACCTGGGCGGCCATAACGGGCCGGTGGACGTACCCTTCACTCGGCTTCAAAGGTGGACCGCTCCTCCCGCCACCGTTGCGGGTTCCAGATTTCAAGGTAGCGGTTAAGGCCCACGACCACCCCCACCTCCTTCAGGTCGGCGTAGACCCGCAGGCTCTGGGGAATCAAAATCCGGCCCTGGCGGTCCACGTCGGTAAAGTAAGCCAGGGAGAAGGTGAGCCGACGCAGGCGCCGGACCTGGGGGTCGGTGAGGTCGAGGCTGTCAAGCCGCTGGGTGAGCTCCGACCAGGCCGGAAGGGGAAAGACGAGGAGACACCGCTCGAAGCCGCGGGTCACCACCACCCCGGGCCGCAGGTATTCCCGGAATTTGACGGGCAGGGTGATGCGGCCCTTCTCGTCGATGGCGTATTCGTATTCCCCGAGAAACATTACCCGCCCGGTCCACCTTTTGACCCCGCTTTAACCACGGCCCACCACTTTTCCCCACCGCCCTAAAGCCTACCACCCGGGGTTGGGGCCCGCCAAATCGGGTTTTCCACGGCATTATCCCCGCCCAAAAGGGCCGCCCGGCCTTAACCGCGGCCGGGCGGCAGCCCGCGGGCGGCCCGGACGGTCAGCGTTCGATGGGGAGGCCCACCACGTTCCCCCACTCGGTCCAGGAGCCGTCGTAGTTTCGCACCTTGGGGTAGCCCAGCAGGTACTTGAGGACGAACCAGCTGTGGCTGGAGCGCTCCCCAATCCGGCAGTAGGTGATCACTTCCTTGTCGGGGGTGACCCCGGCCCCCTCGTAGAGGGCCTTGAGCTCCTCGTAAGACTTAAAGGTCCCGTCCTCCCGGACCACCTGGCCCCAGGGGATGTTCTTGGCCCCGGGGATGTGGCCGCCCCGCTGGGCGGTTTCGGGCAGGCCGGGCGGGGCCAGGATCTCCCCCGTAAACTCCTGGGGACTTCGGACGTCCACCAGGGCCACATCCGGGCGCTGGAGCCGCTGAAGCAGGTCCTGCAAAAAGGCCCGCAGGCGCAGGTCAGGCTCCTCGGCCCGGTAGACCTTGCGCTCCACCCGGGGCACCTCGGTGGTGAGGGGCCGGCCCTCGTCGACCCACTTTTTGCGGCCGCCGTTCATGATTTTGACGTCCTCGTGGCCGTAAATCTTGAGGAGCCAGAAGGCGTAGGCCGCAAACCAGTTGTGGTTATCCCCGTAGAGGACCACGGTGGTGTGCTTGTCGATGCCGGAGCCGGCCATCAGCTCCTCGAACTGCTCCCTGGAGGCGATATCCCGGCGGACGGGGTCGTTGAGCTGGGTAGTCCAGTTCCAGCCGATGGCCCCGGGAATGTGGCCCGTCTCGTAGGCGGTGGTGTCGACGTCCACCTCGACGATGCGAATGTTGGGGTCGTTCAGGTGCTGGGCAACCCACTCGGTGGAGACCAATACCTCCGGATGGACATATTCGGCCATGGGCATCCCTCCTCGAAAATTGATTTTGTTTATTGATTTACTGGCTAATTATAGCCGGAGCGGGCGCGGTCCGGCAAGGGCGCCGACCACCGGGCTTCAGCGGGTGGCCTAGCGGTGGGCGTACGTAAAGCCGGCTAGAACCCCCACCCAGCAGAGGGCGGCCGCCGCCCCCACCGCGGCCTGCACCCCCCACCTTTCCGCCACCGCCCCGGCAAAGGAGCTGCCGATAGGGGTCGTCCCCAGAAAGAGCAGGGTATAAAGGCTCATGATCCTTCCCCGGAGCTCATCCGGGGCCGCCAGCTGAAGGAGGGTCTGGGCGTTGGCGGTGAAGAAGACGCTGGCAAAGCCCAGCAAGACCAGAAGCCCCAACGTCAAAACAAAAACCCGGGAAAGGGCCACCAGCACCAAAAGGAGGGAGAAGGCCGCCGCCGGTAGGCCAGCCAGAGGGCGGCCAGGACGGAGCCCACCCCCATAGCCCCCGTCATCAGGCCGAAACCGGCGGCATCCGCCCCCAACACGTACCGGGCCACCAGGGGCAGCACGACCGTAAAGTTGTAGCCGAAGGTTCCCACGAAGGCAAGCAGGATGATAACCGTCAGCACCGTCGGCGTCCTGACGGCGTAGCGGAGGGCCGGCCCCAGTCCGGCTCCCGGCCGGCGCCGTCCGTCCCCGGGGACGAAAAACCCTTTAGGGTCCATAAGCAGCAGGGCCCCGATGGTGGCCAGAAAGCTCAGGGCGTTGGCCAGAAAACAGCCGGCAAACCCCACCGTGGCCACCCCGAGGCCCCCGATGCCCGGCCCGAGGATGCGGGAGACGTTGAAGACCATCGAGTTGAGGGCCACCGCATTGGGGACGTGGGCCCGACCCACCAGTTCCGGCACGAAGGACTGGCGGGCCGGGTTGTCCAGGGCGTTGACCAGCCCCAGGAAAAAGGCCAGGGCGTAGATGTGCCAGAGCCAGATTGCCCCGAAGGCGGTGAGGGCGGCCAGGACCAGGGCCTGGCAGGCCATCAAACTCTGGGTGACCAGCAGAAGCCGGCGCTTGGGAACCCGGTCGGCCAGCATCCCGCCCACCAGCGAGAAGCCGAGGATAGGCAGAAACTGCAGGGCCGTCACCGTTCCCAGGGCCAGGGGCGGATCGGTCAGCGTCAGGACCAGCCAGGCCTGGGCCACCCGCTGGACCCAGGTCCCCATCTGGGATACGAGCTGGCCCAGCCAGAAGAGGCGGTAATTGCGAACCTTCAGGGCTTCGAAGGCCGTCCCAAAGCCGGCCACAAGCCGGCCCAGGCGGCCGGGCTGGGGTTGGGCCACCTTCGACTCCGGGCGAAGGTGCCGGTAGATACCGGCCCGGGCAAAGTATACAATTAGGCCGGTGGGTTTGGTCGACTGGTTTCTGCGCAACCGGGAGTGGCTGGCCGCCGCCGTTATTTTACTCAGCGGCCTGGGAATCGGCACCTGGGAATTTGTCCGCTGGCTGAAGGGCCGCCGCTGAGCCCAGCCCCTCGGCCGGTCCGGTGCCGTTTAACGGAATTTTTAGAAGATTTTGACGGCCGTCCCCGGATTTTTTAGGCCCCCTTAAGCCGTCTCCGCCGAGAATCTTTTCCAAGGAAGAGAACCAGATTCGGCGCGGGGGTTAAAAGATGGCCGTCAAGAAGACCGACCGGGCTGCCGCCCTAGAAACGGGCCTGGTTCGCTCCGTCCTACGGGCCGTTCTGCAAAACATAGTCGTTTATTTCACCGACCATGTTCTGCTTCCTGCTTCAGCGACCCATGACTCGTAGACCGGACGGCGGCAAAGCCGCCCGTTCCGCCGCCAGAGGGGTCTCCGCCAACTCGACATAATCTGTCAGACAGATTATGTCGAGTTGTCCCGGGGAACTCCCGGTAGGGTAGTTTAAAGCAACTACCAGGCCGTATTGTCTTAAGTTAAGGGCTGCGTTAAAATCCCGGTCGGCCTCAAACCCGCAGGCCGAACACCGAAACCTTCTCTGCGAAAGGGAAAGCTTGGGACCAGGCACCCCGCACCGGGAACAGCACCGGGTGGAGGAAACTCGACATAAGTTGCCTTTGCAACTTATGTC
>DAOTYJ010000093.1:0-1749 GCA_034434875.1 Dehalococcoidia bacterium
GGTCTCGGCGACGAAGGCGGCGACGGCTTCGGTCGGGCCCATTTTCAGTTCCGGATATCCTGCAAAAACCATTCGGTGGGCAGTTCCCGGCCGAGCCCCCGCCGGCGGGCAAGCTCGTAAACCTTTCCGGCAATGGCCGCAAACTGGACCCCCCGCAGGCCGCCCCGCTCCGAGTAGGTGATATCCTCCGGACGCCGCCGGCCGGCGACCCGCCCCGCCAGCAGGTCTTCAAGCCAGATGACCTTTTCGGCCGGCAGCCGGGCGGCGGCGTCGCCGATAACCCGTCGGCCCGGCGGCTCCGCCCCGACCCGCCAGGCCAGGCTGTCCCCCTCCACCACCCAGTCCGGGTGGCCGACCGGCGGCGGGGTCAATCCGAACCGGAGGGCCACGTCGATGCGCCCTACCGTGGCCTCGTCCAGCAGCCCGCCCACGTCGACCAGGTGGGTGCCGGGCTCGATGAGCTCGGCCCGGAGGATCGGCTCCACCGAGTCGGTGCAGGCGGCCAGAATGTCTGCCCCCCGGTAGACCTGCTCCGGGGAGTCGCAGGCCTCCACCTCGATGCCCAGCCTTTCGGCCATCTCCCGGGCGTAGGCCTCCCGATGCTCCCGGGTGGGGCTGTAAACCCTGAGCTTTCGAATCTTTCGGACGGCGCAGAACGCCTCGGCGTGGGACCGGGCCATCCCCCCGGAGCCCAGCATCCCCACTACCTCGGCGTCGGGCCGGGCCAGGTACTTGGCCCCGATGCCCCCGTCCGCCCCCTGGCGCACGTGCTGGATGTAGCCATCGTGCATGAGGGCCAGGGGCTCGCCGGTGTGGATGCTGGTAAGCAGGATCAGGCCGCAGAATAGGCCCGGCCGGACGCAGTATTTTTCCCGCGTCCGGACCCCCTCATAGGTCTGGGTGTAGCTTATGTCCGACATAAGCCGGATAGCCAAGTACCCGGCCGTCCGGGAGGCCCCCTCCACGCTGGACCAGTTGTAGACCTTCCCGTCGCCCAGGGGAACCTGGGTGTTGATTCGCGGCCGGCAGACGGCGCTGCCCTGGAAGAAGTCCCGGTAGGCCTCCTCCAGGATGGCAATGGCCAGTTCCGTCGTCAGCACCTGCTTTATATCGTCGTTGCTCAGAAGCAGCATGGGTTTTACCCCCTCTGGACGAAGACGCTTCCGCCCGTGGCCTCGCCGGCCGGGCTGGCCCCGAGGCGTAGCACCCGGGCCCCGCCGGGGCTTACGGCCCGGAACCCGTGCACCACCTGCGATGGGAAGATGATAAGGGAATCGGGTCCGACCCGGTACTCCTCGTCGCCGATGGTGACCACCAGTTCCCCCGACACCACGTAATAGGCGTGGTCAAAGTCCCAGCCCGCGTGGTAGTGGGGCTCGATGCCGCCTCCCTCCTCGACCACGTCCAGGGTGACCAGGAGCCACCGGCAACCCTGGCCCGGCCGGACAAAGGAGTAGGCAGTGACCCCGGGATGGCCGGCCAGGCCGGTGCGGGGTGAAACGTCCCCCCGCCGGATAATCCGCCCGGAAAACTCGGCCTCCACCGGAGCCCGCCCTAGGCCTCGTGGGCGGCCCTGGCGGCGTGGGTCCCGGCAATCCGGCCGAAGGTCGCCCCGGCCATCATCCCCGAGCCCGAAGGGTAGTTCCAGTGCCAGAGGCCACCCAGCATCTCCCCGGCCGTATAAAGCCCGGGTATCGGCCGGCCCGAAACGTGCTGAACCTGGCAGGTCTTAGGGTCCACCTTAAGGCC